>DAIQRO010000010.1:2306-9028 GCA_036786155.1 Bacteroidota bacterium | reverse complement strand
CACAGAATGAACAATAATCCACCAAACCAGCTCTGCGCAGTCAGAGTGATCTGCGGGAGATGCAACAGAGATCACCGGATTCTCAGCAACAATCAAATTCCAATTTCAACTTTTCACTTTTCAGTTCGATTAACTATTTTCGCAGAAATCATTCCCTTAATTTGAACACACCCATTCTCGAAACGGAATTCATCGTCTGCGATGTGGAGACAACAGGTCTTAGCCCTTCCTCCAACCGCATCACCGAGATTGCGCTCATACGTGTCATTAACGGGGAGATCACAGAGAGATTTTCAACCCTCATCAATCCCGAACAGCACATTCCTTACGGTATAACAGCTCTGACGGGTATCTCGAATGAAGACGTATATGACAAGCAGCCTTTCGCACAGATCGCACCTGAGATAAGCTCATTCTTCGGTGACGGAAGGGAGAATAACGTGGTGTTTGCCGGACATAACGCCGCATTCGATTACAAATTCTTACAGCACTCATTTGCCAGGACTGAGAAGTACTTTGACATGAAAGTTCTCTGCACCTGCAAGCTGGCGCGACGACTGCTCAGAAGACTACGCAGTAAATCCCTGATAAACGTTGCTTCTTACTTTGGGATCAAATTCGACAGACAGCACCGTGCCTATGATGATGCGTTGGCAACCGCAAAGATACTGATCAACTTTCTCGACATCCTGCAGTGTGATTTTGAATTCGACAAGACGTCGGATATACTGAAATTTCAGAATACGCGGATCTATACAAATGAAAACAAGTCGCCTGCTCTGAAGCGCATTAACATGTCACTTAAGGATTTTCCGCGAAAGCCTGGTGTCTATTTCATGAACGACAGGAACGGCGATATCCTTTACATCGGCAAAGCAAAAGATCTCCGCGAAAGGCTGTCATCCTACTTCAGGCACAATTCGGAACTTCCTCCGAGAACAGCAAGGCTCATACAGCAGGTTGCCTCAGTTGACTACGAGATCACGGGTTCTGAGCTTTCTGCTTTGATTCTCGAGTCAAGACTCATCAAACAGCATAAGCCAAGGTTCAACTCTGCCATGAAGAGGTTTCGCTTTCATCCGTTTCTCAAGATCGACATACAGAATGAATATCCGAAGATTGAGAAGGTCTATGAGATAGAAAACGACGGAGCAAATTACTACGGGCCCTTCTCAAGCGGCATGACTGTCAACCGCCTTCTGAAAGACATTAATGAAAGATTCCTTCTGAGAAAGTGCGAAGCCGGCAAACTCAAACCTTCACCTCAGCATCCGACCTGTATGTATCTGGAAATGAAGAAATGCAACGCTCCCTGCAACTTTTCCGAAAGCAAACATCAGTATGCTGAGCAGGTAAAAAGAGTTCACGATTTCCTTGTGTCGGATAACGGAGTGTCTGCTCAGGCGATGTATGAAGAGATGATGAACCGGCATGCCGGAGAAATGGAATTTGAACGTGCGGCTTTCCTGCGCGACAGGCTTAACGATATCAGAAAGGTGATGAGCTATCAGAAAGTCATAACACCGGCCATAAACGGAAAGAAGATAATCATTAAGTGCAACGGCGGAAGCGTGACAGAATTTTTCTTTATTCAGAACGGCAAGCTCGTCAAAACATTCAGGGCGGAAAATGAAGGCGAGTTTGATCAAAGGGATATTGCAGATGAACTGACAGAAACCACCGATTACCTTTATTTCTCCTTAAGTAAATTCGTGAAGCACAAATTCACTCCGCAGGAACTCGACGAGATCAAAGTCATTTCCAACTGGCTTGCCCTCAACCGTGACCGGAACAGCGTTTTTGAAATTGGTGAGCATCATTCAAAAGAAGATGTTCTGAAGTTTCTTAGCATCGTGCCTGCGAGTTTCAACAATGATGCTAGTGTATAAGCTCGCAGTTCGCGTAAGTATTCATTTCACTTGAATAGACTTCACACCTGATCCCGCAAGATCTCCTGAAACCTCTAACCTTCATTCCGATCATTCAACATCTATGCTTCCACCAAAACCTGATTTTGGAAATGCAATTACAGTGCCAACGGCATAACTATTTGCATTTCAACTTCACTCAGCAAATCTGATTTTACATATGAATGAAAGCATCTATTGCTTAAACTGTTCTTACAACACAAACCCTACGTAACCTGCCGCTATAAACTGATGTTGAATCTGTACAGTTTGCATTGGTCTTAACCTTCTTTGTTGGCTGTTTGAATTATCAAATTAAAGACAGCAATGAAATTCCCGGTAAATCATTTTCATTCAGTCATGTTTCAGCGATTCAAACGCACAACAAATGTGTATATAAAAAACAAGCAGCAACCATCGCACTAGAATACTGCATGCTTTGTGAACAATATTAGCAGATATCGGATTGAAAGAGTCACTTCTGCTTCTGAAAGGAAAATAGGGATGCTTTGGTGAAGTTGTGCTATGCGCTCTTTGATGATCGTTTTGTCACGCATGCAATGCTGAATAGAAGATGCCTGAAATAGGATGAATCGGACTCATTCTTTTGGCCTAACAAGGGAAATTGAATGAGAGGTGTTTTTTTGTAATGAACTAATTCTACGGAGGTTACAAAAATGAAAAAGCGACTAGCTGTTATTGTTTCATTCATATTCCTGTTCCCAATTTTCTTTACAGTCAGCTCAACAGCACAAGTCTCTCAGGAATGGGTCGCAAGATACAACGGGCCGGAAGGCCTCGGAGATTTTTCCCGTGCAATAACAGCCGACCGTTACGGCAATGTTACAGTTGTGGGATGGCTTGGTAATCTTCCTTTCGGATTCTCAGATATCCTAACACTAAGATACTCTGCAGGCGGTACACTGCTTTGGAGCGCGATATATTCCGGCTGGCCTTACTTTGATCAGGCAGTGGGAGTGCAATCCGACGATCTTGGAAATGTTTATGTGGCGGGAAATTTAGATGATATGACAACTCCGTGCTGCGCAATTATAATCAAATACAATGCGCTTGGCGAAATCATTTGGTCAGCGCTCTATCAAGGGCTTTATGGCAGTTTCTGTGATATGCTTGTAGATGATTCGGGTAATGTCGTATGCCTGCGAAAAGATATCGGCCCCGCTGCCTATCGTGATTATATAACTGTGAAGTATGATTCTTCGGGAAACTTGCTGTGGTTAGCCAGATATGAGGGCGAAGCAATCGACTATGCAGGCGATCTTTGTATTGACAATTTGGGAAACATAATTGTAACCGGTTCAACATTCAGAATGGCTCAGGGCAACTATGACATCGGAACCGTGAAATACAGTCCTTCGGGAATTCAGCAATGGGTGTCAATTTATAACGGCCCGGGAGATACTTCAGACTTTGGAGTGTCCCTGGACACCGATGAATCCGGAAATGTTTATGTAGCAGGTGAGTGCTACGGTTCTGACAATCAGGGCAGAATGACAACCCTGAAGTATAACAGCAGCGGCCAGCTGCAATGGGCTGTTGAGTATCCCGGAAATTCTTACCCTCTTCGTGTTGAGACGACGGACGCCAATTCCGTATATGTTTCCGGCACTGCAGGAAACATCTCAGTGTACGATTACCTTGCAGTGAAATATGATTCAGCCGGCAACCTGCTCTGGACATTCACGCTCAACGGAAGCGGGGATTCGGATGACGTAGTATGTGCAATGAGATCTGATTCGGCGGGTAATATATATCTGGCAGGAACCTGTACGAATGCCAATACAGGCAATGACTATGTAACCGTTAAGCTTGATCCTTCCGGCGTTATGAAATGGAATATGACTTGCTCCGGACCGGTACTGAACGACAATGCCACTTGCATGGAAGTTGATAAGAACGGCTCCGTTTATGTCAGCGGAAACAGCCAGGGAAATGAAGGTGACATCATGACAGTTAAGTATTCACAGCTGACAGATATTGAGGAATCGTATTCCCTCAATCTTACTGAGTATGAACTCCGGCAGAACTTTCCGAACCCGTTCAATCCGGCTACTACAATTGCTTACGGCATTCCGCATGCGGGCAATGTTACTGTGAAGATATTCGACATGACGGGGCGGGAAGTCAGAACTCTTGTAAATGAATTCAAAGAGGCCGGATACCACTTAGCTGCGTTTGACGGAAGTTCTCTTCCGTCCGGCACAAACATTTACCGCATCTGTGCCGGAAGTTATGTCTCGGCGAAGAAAATGGTACTGTTGAAATAGTGACATATGTCCCCTCGTAAAAAGTTAACTTTGAGAGTTAACTAAGAAATTGGGATGAATTGCAGGAACAATTAAGTAGAAATCGGCACAAGACATCAGAGGGAGAGTTCATATATCGATGCTAGCATCATATGAGCTCTCACCAAAAAATAGTGATTCATGCCGATGTCACAGATGTAATGCACTATTACGGAAGAATTGCCGAGATGAACTGTGAAGCGTTATTATCAGCAATTGAATAATCACTGCCGTCTACAAAGTTGTCTCCTGTAATGTCAGTGACCACGTATCCTGTTACGAAAGCTGTGGCGTCATTGTCAATCATGCTCAGATCGGATGCGTCTATAGTTCCATCCTGGTCCACATCCCCGCTGTAAAATGCATAGGTCACCGGCGAGTCATCTGCCAGGATCATGTTGCTGCCAAAAGCCTGTGATTGTGCTGATGTAAAATCGAATGTAAGCGAGTAACCGGCAAATTGCTGAGGCAAACTGCTCCATGTCTGCAGTGTATTCCTGTGTTCGATCTGCAGGTAATAATCAGAACCGTTCACTGCATTGGAAAATTCGAAAGTACTCTGTCCGTTCGGATCTGCAACGCCCATGGCAATATCAGCAACCTCATATGGTGGTTGAGCATTCCTTAGGTAAGTATATACAGTATCGCTTACCATATTATTGCTGGCAGGATTGTAGGATCCTTGCAGGCAGATCTTAAGGTTCAATGTGAGCGGTGATTGGAAAACAGGACGCCTGTAAACACCGTTCTGTGAAGCGCCTGCATAAACATGATCTGCATAGATGTACATTGCGAAAATCGAGACGCCGGCCGGCAAACCATCATTCAATGGATTCCAACTTATTCCGCTGTCTGTAGAAATAAATACGCCGTTGGTTTCGGTGCCTGCATATACGGTACTCCCTGTTACTGCGAGCGAATATACAAGATCATTATTCAAAGATGACCGTGTCCATGTATGTCCGCTGTCAAGGGAGTAATAAACGCCGCCTCCGGTTCCCGCATATGCATGACTCCCGTTCAACGCAAGGGAGTAAACCGACTTGTTGTTCAATGTTGTTGAGACCCAGTTGTTTCCGTTGTTTTTGGATAAGTATAGTCCGGCACTTCCGCACTCTCCGGCAAGAACTAAACTTCCATTGACGGCAATTGCCCTGATATTTGTAACTCCCAAAGAGCTGATGAACCAGCTCGTTCCTCCTCCTGAGTAGAACAGAGTTGAAACATGCGTTCCCGCAAATACGCGGCTTTGGTTTGATGCCAGTGAATAGATCGTGTTGTTGTTCAATCCGATAAGACTCCAGTATGCACCGTTGTTGGAAGTTCTCCAGATTCCAATGTCGGTGCCCGCATACAGGTAATTCCCAAATACGGTCAAAGCAAATACGATTCTGTTGTTTAGTCCAATGCCTGCCTGCGTCCAGTTCATCCCGTTGTCTGTGGATGTATATAATCCGTAGTTGAATGTTCCGGCGAAGAGGTTTGTAGAATTGTTGGAAAATGAATAGACTTGTTTATTGCCGAGCCCGGCAGAGATGTTGCTCCATTGTGAAAATGAATTCTGAACTGTTACAGCAACAAGAATGATCAAAGCAAATAAAAGATTTCTCATGCTTAACCCCTTTCGAATGAGATTGGTTTGTATACAAAACTAAGCCTGCAGATTGGAAATTGAAAAGCATTAATCCATACAGGCAATATGAAGCGCATAGAGATTTTATCACTGCAATATGCGTGCCGTCAGATGATTTGGTTTAACCACAACCAGGCACACAACTGATAATTCATTCAGAAGAACACTGAGATTATTTTTTGCACATTACAAATATCACAATTCGCATAAATTGCAATATCGGAAAAATGAATTGAATGATAATACATCACGCTAACGCATCCAATATCCTTTACACAATGTCTTTATCCGGCGAATTTACTGCTTTGACAAAATGAACAGATCAATTGTGCGCAGGTTCGTCTTTCCTTTTGCGCAATGGTTTGCGCTTATGTTTATCATTGCAATTGCCATCGACTACGTTCTGCACAGATTCAATTCAGAATCCGCCGGACGTTATCTCGGTTATGCAGGTACGCTTGTCATTGCAGTATCTTTTGTTTACTCACTGAGAAAGAGAAAGGTCATCCGGTTTGGTTCTCCGCGAAACCTTCTGGTAATGCACGAATACATGGCGTGGGCCGGGTCTGTCATGATTCTTGTGCATGCGGGAATTCATTTCAATGCACTGCTGCCGTGGCTTGCCGTATTAATGCTTCTGATCGCTGTGGCTTCCGGGCTCATAGGTAAATTTCTCTTGAAGAAGTCTGTCGAAGCATTAAGAGAGAAGGTTCAGGCTGAGATGAAGACAGGCATTACAAAGGAAGAGGCAGAGAAGAAACTGTTCATGGACTCTCTTACTGTTGACCTGATGATGATGTGGAGTACTGTTCATATGCCAATTACTCTCCCGCTGGCTTTGTTGGTTATATTGCACATAATAACAATTGTTATGTT
>DAIQRO010000010.1:0-2296 GCA_036786155.1 Bacteroidota bacterium | reverse complement strand
GTTCGTGGAATGAAATCGGGTATGATCATACTGGCAGCTGTTGCTGTTGCAGCACTATCCTTAAAGTTTCCGCTCCTGATGCTTTATCCCGGTGAATTGACAAAAGGACATCAGAAGATAAGGGAAGATTGCACATCATGTCATCAGTTGTTCTGGGGCATCGAGTCAAACAGATGCATTGAATGTCACAAGTTAACCGAGATAGGATTGAAGGACGCATCAGGAAACCCGGCTGATAAAGAAAAGCGGATCATGTTTCACGATAAGCTTGCAAACGATAAATGTACAGCATGCCATACCGATCATAGCGGCGTTCATGCGCAGGTTTCTCCGGTTAAATTTGAACATGATCTTCTTTCGGCTGAGATCAGGTCAAACTGCAATGATTGCCATCTAAGGCCTGATGATAATCTTCATGCGAAGTTCTCACCTTCGTGCGGCGGGTGCCATAAGAACAGTGATTGGAAATTCCAGGGGCCATTTGACCATAAGTTGATCTCTGCAAATGACAGATCAAATTGTTCATCATGCCATCAGGTTCCATCTGATGAATTTCATAAGGGACTGATCGATAACTGTGACAAGTGCCATACTACTTCTAAATGGTCTCCTTCAACATTTGATCATTCCTCTTACTTTGTTCTCGACAAGGATCATAACACAAAGTGTGCAACATGCCATGTCGGAAATAACTTCAAGGCATACACTTGTTACGGCTGTCATGAGCATTCTGAAAGTGGAATGATTTTGAAACACAGCGAGGAGGGAATTTCCGACATTGCAAATTGTGTCTCCTGCCACAGGAGCACGGATGAGCATGATATCAGAGATCAAAGCGGAGAAGGTTCAAAGAGCAATCGTGATGGGAAGGATGAAATCAAGACTGAAGAAAGATCGAAAGAAATGGAAGATGCAGGAAAAGGGCATGATGATGACTGAATCTGCCAGGTCTTTCTCAGTGCTTTGGTATCTTTCCAGGATGGGATCTTGCAGAGTTGAACTTCATGCAGAATCTATGGGAATTCCCGAACTTCATTTGGGACGACCATAATAAAAAACCCGGCATCTAACCGGGTTTGAATTGCGGAATCGACGGGACTTCCGGATTTTTAGCGGAATCGACGGGACTTCCCGAATTTCATTCGGGACGACCTCCTGAGTGACAGTACTTTAAAATATATTTCTGAATGCAGGACTTACTCTTCTTTCTCTTTAAATACTTTTCATGTTTTATCGCTTCAGATTTTGAGTTGAACTCTTTGATGTAGATTAAATTTCACGGTATTTTCTTCGAAGTGTAATTGCTCATTCCGGAATTGTGCTTTCTGATTCTCTCCTCCAGATCCGAAGTGTAGCCGTAATAATAACTTCCATCGACTTCACTTTCTAATATGTAGGTAAAATACTTCTCCACAATAAAAACCCGGCATCTAACCGGGTTTGAATTTGTGGAATCGGCGGGACTTCCCGAATTTCATTCGGGACGACCTCCGTCATATTTTGTTCACAGGATTACTTTCATTTCCCTATGCAATAGATTAGCAAACGCAATTAATTGTTCAATTTCAATCCTTGTAGGCTCTCCTTCATTGACGTGGGCACATCTGTTTCTGGTCTTGTCTGCATCTTTAAATCGTAAATGATTCTTATTAAGAAATTTCTTTAATTTATCATTCTTAGAATGTGATATGAGATTATTCTGAAGTGAGAGTATGTCATCACACTTGAATTTGATTTTCTCTTTCTTATGAACTCGGATCAGAATCTCAGAAATATAGTTAGAGGCAACTATTCCAGCTGCCCACTTGTATGATAGTTTATCGCCTAAGTCAATTATAGTTTCACAGTCCTTTAAAATAGATTGATTCGTGTGGCTTCTCTTAAGTGAAAGATAGAAGTACTTCTTTATCAATATAGTATGCTTATTGCCGAAATCTCTTAACAGCATCGTATGTTTATCAGATAGAGAAGTTTGATTCGGTGAATTAGGAATGGAGTCTGTCACCGAACTCCAAGATAGAATATATGCACTTTCAATAAACTTGTTTTTTACATATGGGAAATATTTTTGAAAGAGCATTACGCTCCTCTTATTCATTTTTAGAAACTTTGAGAATTCTTGAGATGAGAACTTGATTTCATTGGAAACTCCACGCCAATAGTCATACAGTACTCTAATACTCTTTGAATCCTGAGTATTTACATTTTGAAGAGATTTTTTAATTGTCATATTGACTGCTCGGTGTTAAGTAATTTCTAGTTGAAAATAAGAATAGAGGCTCCTAAGTTTGAGTAA
>DAIQRO010000176.1:275-6216 GCA_036786155.1 Bacteroidota bacterium | reverse complement strand
GATCTCCTTCTTGTCAACGCCTCTGAGAAGAAGTCCGCAGTTGAATCCTGCTTCTGCTTCATCGAGCTCTTTGTTGAACATTTCAGCGCCGGTTACAACAGTCTTCTTCTTTGCACCGAGTCCGATAAGCTCAACTTCCTCGCCAACTTTCACCTTGCCTCTTTCGATCCTTCCTGTAGCAACTGTTCCTCTTCCTGTGATTGAAAATACGTCTTCAACCGGCATAAGGAACGGCTTGTCAACTTCTCTCTGAGGTTGCGGCACATAGCTGTCAACTTTGTCCATAAGTTCGTAGATGCAATTAAGCCTCTCGTCATCTGCAGTAGCGGCAGCATCAACACCCGCTTCCATTGCCTTAAGCGCGCTTCCTCTTACGATCGGAATCTCATCTCCCGGATATCCGAATCCGTTGAGGATGTCCCTGAGTTCTGACTCAACAACTTCAAGAAGAAGTTCGGCATCTTCAGCAGTTTTTTCCTGTGCATAGATCATGTCAACCTTGTTGAGGAATACAACAATAGCCGGCACGCCTACCTGCCTTGCAAGAAGAATGTGTTCCTTGGTTTGAGGCATAGCGCCGTCTGTAGCGGCAACAACGAGTATCGAACCGTCCATCTGAGCCGCGCCGGTGATCATGTTCTTGATGTAGTCGGCGTGTCCCGGACAGTCAACGTGTGCGTAGTGCCTGTTGCCTGTTTCATACTCAACGTGCGCCGTTGCGATCGTAATACCTCTTGCTCTTTCTTCAGGAGCCTTATCGATTGAATCGAATGCCCTTACCTTTGCATGGCCCTTTTTGGCAAGTGCCATTGTGATAGCTGCAGTTAATGTGGTCTTACCGTGGTCAACGTGGCCGATGGTTCCGATATTAACGTGCGGCTTACTGGTATTAAATTTCTCTTTAGCCATTTAGTGTTTCCCCTTATTACAGTTGATTAATGAATTAATGTTTTTTGAATTTCAGCAGACTCTCAAACAGACCCGGGACGTTCGTTGATCATTGTGTCAATTCCTGTCAGTATCTGATTGCGAAAGTCCGGAAGAGCGCAACCTGCTTTCTGAAATATCAGTGGGTCAGGGAGGAATTGAACCTCCCACCTCGTGCTTATAAGGCACGCGCTCTAACCATCTGAGCTACTGACCCTGATGGGAACCTCCCGGTTGTATCAAGACTCTTTGACAACCTTCGATTTTATAGAGCTGTTACCGTGTCTGATCGACGAGTTATGCCCGCGGTTTTGGCGGACTGACCCAGCTAAATTAAAGAACGAATATCAGATCAGTTTGCGACTTTCTCTTTTCCTTTGACCTTCTCCACTATCTGTTCCGAGATGCTCTTCGGCGCTTCATCATAGTGTGAGAACTGCATTGTGTAAATTGCCCGTCCCTGTGTCATCGATCTCATCGTAGTAGCATATCCGAACATTTCCGAAAGCGGCGCCATTGCCTTGATCACCTGTGCATCGCTTCTTTGCGACATGCCTTCAATCCTGCCCCTTCTTGAACTAAGATCACCCATAACATCACCCATGTATTCTTCCGGAGTCACAACTTCCACTTCCATGATCGGCTCCAGCAATACCG
Organism: Bacteroidota bacterium; assembly: GCA_036786155.1. Lineage (GTDB taxonomy): Bacteria > Bacteroidota > Ignavibacteria > Tepidaquicellales > Tepidaquicellaceae > JADJAH01. The sequence continues at coordinate 4,632 of DAIQRO010000176.1, read as the reverse complement.
GGTTGGCCTTCCTTGCGCCTTCCTTGAATGCCATTGAACCGGCTATCTTGAATGCCATTTCAGACGAGTCAACATCGTGATATGATCCGTCGAACAATTTGATCTTAACATCTTCAACGGGATATCCTGCAAGCACGCCGTTCTTCATGGCTTCTTCAATTCCGTCCGAAACGGGATTGATGTACTCTTTCGGAATGACGCCTCCAACTATCGCATTCTCAAACACAAAGCCCTTTCCTTTTTCATTAGGTTCGATCTCTATCCATACATGTCCGAACTGTCCGCGGCCTCCCGACTGCCTTACAAACTTGCCTTCCTGAACAACCTTCTTTCTGATCGTTTCTTTGTATGCCACCTGAGGATTTCCGACATTTGCATCAACTTTGGATTCTCTTCTCAGCCTGTCAACAATAATGTCCAGGTGAAGCTCGCCCATTCCGGCAATAAGTGTCTGACCGGTTTCTTCGTCGGTTTTTACCCTGAATGTCGGATCTTCGTCAGAAAGCTTTGCAAGCGATTCCGAAAGTCTGTCCTGATCAGCCTTTGTCTTAGGCTCGATCGCGATCTGAATGACCGGCTCCGGAAAGCTGATCTTCTCAAGTACGATCGGATCCGATTCATCGCAAAGCGTATCTCCGGTCCTTGTGAACTTGAGACCGACTGCCGCCGCAATATCTCCGCAGTAAACTTCCTTTATGTCTTCCCGGCTGTTTGCATGCATCTGAAGAAGTCTGCTGAATCTTTCCTTCTTGCCGGCAACTGAGTTAAATACATAGCTTCCGGCCTGTGCAACGCCCGAATAAACCCTGAAGAACGTGAGCTTTCCCACGAACGGATCAGTCATTATCTTGAATGCGAGCGCTGTAAACTTCTCGTCATCCGAGATCTTTCTGATAATGTGATCGTCTGTGTGTACATGATGTCCCTCAACATCGTCAATATCCAGCGGCGAAGGCAACAGGTCAACTACCCTGTCAAGCAGGTTCTGCACGCCCTTGTTCTTGAATGATGATCCGCAAAGGACAGGAATAATTTTCACTTCTATGGTTGCCTGCCTCAAAACCTTCAGAATCTCTGTTTCGGTTATCTCTTTGCCGTCTAGAAACTTCTCGAGAAGTGTATCGTCAACATCGGCCACAGCTTCAAGTAGCTTCTGCCTGTATTCATTTGCCTGATCAAGCAGCGAGGCCGGGATATCAACATCCTCAAATGTTGCTCCAAGCGTGTCTTCATTGAACATCCTTGCCCTCATTGTAATAATGTCAATAATGCCCGTGAACATATCACCCTGTCCGATTGGCAGATGGATTGGCACGGCGTTTGTCTTCAGCCTGTCCTTCATCATCTGAATGGCATTGAAAAAATCAGCGCCTATTCTGTCCATCTTGTTTACAAATGCGATCCTCGGAACCTTGTACTTGTCTGCCTGTCTCCAGACTGTTTCCGACTGAGGCTCTACCCCGCCCACAGAGCAGAAAAGCGCAACTGCACCATCAAGTACTCTGAGCGATCTTTCAACTTCCGCAGTGAAATCCACGTGTCCGGGCGTATCAATGATGTTGATCCTGTGTTCACGCCATGAACATGTGGTTGCCGCTGAAGTTATCGTGATTCCTCTTTCCTTCTCCTGTTCCATCCAGTCCATAGTGGCTGCGCCTTCATGCACCTCTCCAATCCTGTGAAGCCTTCCTGTGTAGTAAAGGATTCTTTCCGTCGTTGTCGTCTTTCCGGCATCAATATGAGCCATGATGCCTATGTTTCTGGTTTTTTCTAAGCTTACTTGCCTTGGCATTGTGTTGTGTTGAGTGCTTAACTGTTAATAAAAATTCTTACCACCTGAAATGAGCAAACGCCTTGTTGGCCTCAGCCATCTTGTGCACGTCCTCTCTCTTCTTGACTGCGTTTCCTTCTCCCTGCGCTGCGGCAAGGATCTCGTTTGCGAGCTTCATTGACATTGACTTCTCATTCCTTGCATTTGAATATGTCAGAAGCCACTTGATTCCGAGAGCAACTCTTCTGTCGGGCCTGACTTCGGACGGCACCTGATAATTAGCGCCTCCAACTCTCCTTGACCTTACTTCGATGGCCGGCTGAACGTTTGTCATCGCCTTCTTGAATATCTCCACGGGCTCGCTGTTTGACTTCTCCTCAATGATATTAAGGGCCTGATACATGATCTTCTGCGCGACCTGCTTCTTCCCGTCCTGCATCAAGCTGTTGATGAACCTTCCGATAAGAACATCATTGTATTTAGGATCCGGCCTTCTGATCCTCTTCTCTGCTCGCTTTCTTCTCATTTATTTGTGAGTGATACTTGTTTTGGATTCGTTCAATTATGCTGCGGCTGTCTTAGCCTTCTTTGCGCCGTACTTCGACCTTGCCTTCTTCCTGTTGGCAACGCCCGCTGTATCCAGCGCTCCCCTGATTATGTGATACCTTACTCCGGGAAGATCCTTAACCCTGCCGCCTCTGATAAGTACGATAGAATGCTCCTGAAGATTATGTCCCTCGCCCGGTATGTAAGCAGTAACTTCAATCTGATTTGTAAGCCTTACCCTGGCAACCTTTCTCATAGCGGAATTCGGCTTCTTCGGCGTTGAAGTGTAAACCCTGGTGCATACTCCCCTTTTCTGAGGGCTGGAATCCATGGCAGGCGCCTTGCTTTTGGATATTATCTTCTTTCTTCCCTTCCTGATCAGCTGGTTAATTGTTGGCAATGTACAAAGTCATTATTTTGGAAACTTATAAAATACTAATTCCGCTCTCTTTAGTCAATAAATTTTCCCGTGCACTTTGTAAAATTATCGGCTTTTTCGCAGGTGTCGGAGAATCTGGAAAGAAATTTGCGGCAGGACTAATTCATACCATCAGAAAACAATTGAAAACAACCCGTAAGCGTAGGAATAGTCATTTGAAGTCCCGGTTGTGAGGTTATTCTCCGTGTTATATGAATAATACAGGTCAAACCTGTAATCCCTCAACGGCTCATATGTGAGCTTAAGGCCGAAAATGCTCTTGTTCAGCCTTATTCCGTCAAGAAAGTACATCTCCACAGGGTCAACTCCGTCTCTGTAGGTCTGAAATACATCACCGCCCACATTCTTTACAAGGGCCCCCGTTGTGTCATAAACATTCTCCCCGCTTCTTATGAACTGATACTCCGCCCTGAGGAAAAGCCTGTCCGTGATGTTAAGATCCGCTGCGGCAAAGACCTGATCGGAGTTCGGGCCAATCGGATGCCCGATTATCTGTCCGTACGATGTATATGTGTTCTTGACATTGTAATGGGAATAGACAAACGGCCTTATCTTCGTGTACTCAAAGGAAACCCCCAGGTTTTCTATGCCGGCGGGGCGATACCAGTACATGCCTGCCTGGTAACCGGTCTTGTTCGAGTATCTGGAGAAATCACTGAGGTTTGACAGGATGTTCTCATCAAGCAGGAAGGTTCCCTGGAATTCGACATCTTTGAGAAAGTGCGTCTGCAGGTCAAAGTAAATTGAACCGTTATCTCTGTCCTGAAGTGAATGCTCTACAAATTTGTAGAATATCACGGGATTAAGATACGCCAGTTCGAGCCTGTCTGAAAATATGACCGTTTCCCCAATGCCGATGTCAAACAGATCTTCAAATGAGAGCATCAGCCTGTTGGATGAAATGTACTTGGTGTAATTCAGGCTCCTGTCTGAGCTGAACGGCCCCACTCCGGAGCCGAAGAATGAATAGTAATTTATGATGCCGTACTTGAACTGCAGTCTCAGAAAGTCAAAGTCGGGTGCGTTTCCCGACATTATGAGACTACTGCTGTAACCGTAACCGAGCTTCACTTTCTCCCTGCCAAGTTGTCCCGAAATGCCCATGCCTTCTTCAGGCTGCGCATAATACTTGAGATAACCCTTTGCAAAGTCATAGCTCCTTATGTTCTCAATGTTTTCAAGATATTTGAAATTAGTCCGCAGTTCCGGAAGCATATACTCCGCAAGGGCAGTGTCTCCTGCAAGCCCGCCCTTAAGCACATAAAAGTAGTAGCCGAGCTTTCCGAAAACTGTTCCTCTGATGTCGAATCCGACATCAAATATCTTCGCATTGGCCATGGTGCCGGGTGTGATTGAATTGTTATAACCGAGATGGCCTCCGCCTCTGAAGAAAACGTTGTTGTCATTCTTCTGGTACGCAAACAGATATTTCTGCTTATCAGAGAATAAGTCGCCGAAGCCCTCGGACATGTTCATGTTTCCGCCAAACAGCGAGGTCGTTGTTTTCCTGCTGATCAGCTTCGCATCGTAGTCTTCACGGTACCTTCTGAGCAGACTCTTTTCAGTTGCAGAGAGTTTTGATGATGTCTCTTCAACAAGCT
>DAIQRO010000176.1:0-253 GCA_036786155.1 Bacteroidota bacterium | reverse complement strand
AGGCCTGATATTCCGTCATCATAATCCTTGATGATCCCTCTCACCCTCATATCCTTGAGAAATCTGTAAACCGGCTCCCCGTAAGGGACATTCTCCACCTGCGCCGCGCCGGTCTGAGGCAAAATGACTACAACCGCGGCAACCGCCGTGATGAATGCGAAAGCGATATTGATGACCTGCCTGTTCACAAAGGAGAATCAGCTAGTGAGGTGAATTATCAAAAATGAATTGACGAACTTCCCGAAATTTATTG
>DAIQRO010000009.1:22598-34346 GCA_036786155.1 Bacteroidota bacterium | reverse complement strand
TCATATGGGAATTTTTACGTCACCGGCTCAAGCGTCGGGCAAAATACTTCCTACGACTTTGCCACTGTCAAATACAGCCCGGATGGCAATGAGGAATGGGTTGCAAGATACAACGGCGCCGGTAACCTAAGCTTTGATGAACCGCGGTCTGTATGCAGTGACGGCAACGGGAACATCTTTGTAGCCGGACTGAGCGGCACATCTTCTCTCGGCGATGACCTGATAATAATAAGATACAACCAAACGGGTGAGCAGACATGGTTTCTGAGATTCAACTCAACTTCAAACGGAATGGATGAGGCAAACCACATCTCAGCGGATGCGTCTGGCGGTGTGATAGTAAGCGGAAGCACATACACTACAGCTTCATCCGGAAATGTTCTCGTAATGAAGTACTCGTCATTGACCGGAACTCCTGTTTCAGGTATTGAAGCTCCGTCGGAAATAGAAATTCTCCCGAACTATCCCAATCCTTTCAACTCCGGAACCGTGCTGAGGTTTGTCGTTCCTCAGTCAATTGCAGGTTCCGGCAGGAAGTTCGGACTTAAACTGCATGACACTGCGGGAAGGCTTGTTAAAACAAAGGAGATCGGCCCGCGCAATGCCGGGCTGAATGAAGTGAGATTTAATGCAGACGGCCTGCCCGGCGGGATCTATTTCTGTACCTTATTCTCAGGCGGAATCAGCTTAGGAACTGTCAGGTTGAACTACCTGAAGTAAAATTAGCAAGATTCGATAAGCGCAATAGATCCGTTGCCTGCATATTTGCAGAGTATTTTTCAAACAATCAAAAAGGAGGACCAAAAAATGTCAAACGCGATCAACTGGTTTGAAATACCGGTGAACGATTTTGCAAGGGCAAAGAAATTCTACAGCCAGATCTTTGCAGCCGAAATGCAGGAATGGCCAATGGGAGAGACTATGATGGCAATGTTTCCGGGCGAAGGTGTAAGCGGCGCCATTGTGAAGGAAAGGAACAGCAAGCCGTCAATGGACGGAACCCTGATCTACCTTGCCGCCGGTGACGACCTCACCAAAGTGCTTAACAGAATTGAACCTGCAGGAGGAAAGATCCTTCAGCCAAAGACAATGGTCACTGAAGAGATCGGCTACATCGCAGTGTTTTCGGACACAGAGGGAAACAAGGTAGCACTGCATTCAAGGAAGTGATTCGCGAATGCCCCGAAGAGGGGGACAAACTCTGCCGGGGCATTTTCAGTTTCTGACTCACTTTGGAAACTTGCCGCTCAGGCCGGTGAACGGTCCGTACTTGTGCCTTTCGGCTGAATGCGAATCCGCATAGGGCGGGAATGGGCAATCTACGGGCTTTTCATTCAGATCCGGAAAATCCTTTTCAACTCCCGCAAGTTGGGGCCTCGGTTTTGAGATCACATAAGCCGCAACATCCCATGCTTCTTCATCCGTAAGGTCGGCATTGTAGTAGGGCATCTTTGCCTTTATGAACTCTGCGGCAGTGATGAGCCTGTACATCCCCGCGCCGTCGTTATAGCTGTCAATTCCCCACAGCGCCGGAATGTCAAATCCCTTTTCAATATCGCCTGACAGATATGCGCCGGCGCCGTTCTCGGCATGGCAGGTGTTGCATTTTCTGTTGTAGATCATCCTTCCAAGGTTCGGATCAGCCGCACGGTCAAGCAGTTTCAGCTTTCTCAATCCGTCATATTTCTCCGGCACTTGCTTGCTTACTTCCGTGCTGACCCATTTATAGTATGAGACAATGCACTCCATTTCATAGCTTTCAAGAGGCAGGGGCCTGCCGTTCATGCTTCTCACCATGCAGTCATTGATTCTCTGCCTGATTGAAATTATCGTATCAACTCTCCCGCTATATGCCGGAAAGAGGAGATAGACACCTACAAAACCGAGAGTATTGGGCCTCGTGCCTGCATCAATGTGGCAGTTTCCGCATTCGAGGTTATTTCCCGCAAATCTTCTTGCAGGATTTTCCGCATACGGGCCGATATGAATATTGGTGTGGGAGATGAGCTCCTTGCCGTATCTGATCTTGTCTCCTTCAGGCGTTTTGGGAACCTGGCTCATGTCAGGATACTTCCACCCCGGAGGGTCATTTTTGGAGCATGAGGCAAGCAGGAAACAGGAGAGCAGTATGATTATGAGATGTTTCATGATGGTCGGTTTTAGTTATGAAACATTCTATTACAAACTTATGCATTAAGATCGAGAAAACTAAGTGCAAAAGTTGGGCGGCCGTTACTATGTCGCCCGGAACTGTCTATAAAATCAATATCCACAGGAAAAATGCCGGGATAGTGGCGATCGAGTTTGTTAAGACCGTTCAGCCGGTTCTCCGGAAGCAGTGAATCGTTCCGGGATATTGAATGGCTTACATGCTGTAAGCGCGCCAAATCTTGATTCAAGATCAATCTTGAGACATTGCCAAAGATTCCTCAACATCAAGATGAAGTTGCATTTCACTTAATAGCATACTGCGAAAGATATCATTCGTGTATTAGTGGCTAAATGCTCTTACTTCGAATAAATGAGATGGGATGTGTTAGCAGTATCTGTCTTTCAGGAAAAGCACGGATAGTTAATTCGTATCCAAAAGGCGTCTGCCACGAATGCAGGAATGTACATCATCAGTTGTGCATTATGATGAAGTCAATTCGAGGGAAGGAATCATTCGTGTATCCGTGGCTATAAGCTCCTCCGAAAAGAAGAGGCTCATTGCGATGATCATTACCTGTCGGAAACGAAAACGAGGACCGTTCACTCCGTGCCAGAAGAGCATTTTCCGAGAATGCAAGATCAGGTCAGATGCATAGCGCCTATCGTTGGTGTCCGTTCTATGAAACGGCATATTTACGGATAAGAAGTTAAGATCAATTGCAGCTGCCAACTGCTCAGATCTCTCTCGACGATATCTTTTTCTTTAGCTGGGAAAGATGCCATGTGATGTTGATCTCCTTGGGGAACGCTTCAATGCAGTTGAATATTGTATGGCAGCGCCATATCCCATCGGGTGTGTCGAGTATGTCCATGCGCTCGTTGCCGGCTTCGTCCCTGGTATCATAAATGAACCTGTATGCCTTCAGCATTGCCGCCGGGCCGAGGTAGTTCTCGTTTGTCCAGGTTGAAGGACAGCTTGTTGTACAGCATGCGCAGAGAATGCATTTTGCAGACTCAAACAGCTTCTCGGCATCTTCATTCGACTGCAGGCGCTCACCGTTAGGCGGCGGAGGGGTGTTGTTTATAAGGTAAGGTTTGACCACTTCGTACTTGTCATAGAAGCTCGACATGTCAACTACCAGGTCCTTTATTATAGGCAAAGACGGAAGCGGCTCTATAATGATCGGCTTGTTTGTATTGAGGTCTTTCAGCAACAGCGAACATGCAAGCCTGTTGCGGCCGTTGATCTTCATTCCGTCACTGCCGCAGATCCCGTGCGCGCATGAATACCTGTATGTGAGAGTTCCGTCCATCTTCCACTTGATCTCCTGAAGCACATCAAGCAGTCTCCAGTCATCGCTTACACCCTTTACGGTGAAATCCTGAAAATACGGTTCTGAATCTTTCTCGGGATTGTACCTGAGGATCTTTAGTTGAACATCCATCATCTTTTTCTATTTCAGTTTAAATTCATTCATTAGTTTGTCAATGAACTCCTGCCGGTCATTGCAGGGATATCTGCTTCCGATCATCTCATATCCCCGGCTGGTTTCTCCAATCGAGTGGTAGCTTGCAAGTATTGCCGCAAGCACCGACTTCACTTCACCGGGATCTCCGCCCTTGCCTTCCCCGCTGCAGTCAACTCCTTCATAGGTCGTTGCATCAAGGTCGTTCATCAGTCTTACGATGTTGTATCTCACTATCTGGGCGAACCTGTCTGTTGCATTCACAAATCTTCCTTCTGAAAATTCATAAATGTTCAGAAACGACCTGCTTCCCGCATACGAAGTGAATGCATAGGCAAACATGTCATTATCCCCTATCACTTCATACTTTCCGTTTCCGTCAAGGTCGGCGATCTCGTAACCGCCGTTTCCCCAGTAGATCGAATCTAGAAATGACAGCCTGCCGTTTGCCATTCCGTACGCCTCGAGCGTTGTACAGCAGTGCGCACCGCCGCTGAAGAACTCAACTATTGCCTCTGTCACTCCGTCATTATCAAGATCGTAGCCCTCGATCCTGCCGAGCCTTCCGGGATATCTTTTTGAATCAGTCACAGAGCCGTCTTTGCGGATAGTCAGTTCCGTGGAGTAATCAGTTGCGTCAAATCTCTTCGTGAAAGTGCATCCGTCAATTATCACATCAGCGGAAACATCACTCTGCGCAAAAGCGCCGGCTGATGAAAGCATCAGAACAATTCCGGACGCAACCAACATGTGTGCTAACTTCATCAGTACTTTCTCTCCATAGGCTGATATCTCGTTATCACAACCGGCTTGTACTTAAGCTCGGGATAGGAGGAATCCTTTTTGAACGCAAACGTATGCTTCATCCAGTTATCATCATCTCTTTTCGGATGATCTTCCCTCGTATGTGCTCCCCTGCTTTCCTGTCTTGCATATGCGCCAAACACCGTTGCTTCCGCATTGTCCAGCATATTCTGAAGCTCAAGCGCTCCGAGGAGTTCCGTGTTGAACACTTTACTCTTATCCTGTATTGAAACATTTCTTGCACGCTCTCTCAGTCCGCCGAGAATCTCGATCATCTTCCTCAGTCCTTCTTCATTTCTGAACACGCCGCAAAGTTCCATCATGTTGTTCTGAAGCTCAGTCCTTAGAGTTGCTATCTTCTCGCCGCCCGTACTGTTCATTACTGATTCAATAATTCTTCTTGAATTGTCAGCCGCAGATTCATCAACAGGCAGAAAATCGGCATGCTTCAGGAACTCTGCAATTGCCTTCCCGCCCCTTCTTCCGAATACGACAAGGTCAAGCAGTGAATTTGTTCCGAGCCGGTTAGCGCCGTGCACAGACACGCAGGCGCACTCTCCTGCGGCATACAGCCCTTTTACGGTTTCACCCATTTCATTCATGAGCACTTCGCAGTCAACGTTTGTGGGAATACCGCCCATTGCATAGTGTGCGGTCGGCTGAATGGGAATGGGCTCTTTGGTCGGCTCTACGCCAAGGTAAGTTCTTGCAAACCCGGTGATCTCCGGAAGTTTCTCGTCAATAACTTCTTTTCCGAGATGCGACACATCAAGATAAACATAGTCGGTGCCGTCGCTTCCCCTGATTCCCCTTCCTTCCCTTATTTCAGTGATGATCGCTCTTGAGACCATATCTCTCGGAGCAAGGTCCTTGACGGTCGGAGCATATCTTTCCATAAATCTTTCACCGCTTGCGTTCTTGAGAATTCCGCCCTCGCCTCTTGCTGCTTCGCTGACGAGTATTCCGAGCTTCCACAATCCGGTCGGGTGGAACTGGTAAAATTCCATGTCTTCAAGCGGAAGTCCTGCCCTGTAAACAAGCGCCATTCCGTCTCCCGTACCCACATGAGCATTTGAGGTGATCCTGAATATTCTTCCGTTACCGCCTGTTGCAAACAATACCGCCTTTGCCTGAAAGATAGTCAGCTCGCTTGTTGCAATGTCCATCGCCACAACGCCCTTGCACACGCCGTTCTCAATCAGAAGGTCTGTTGCGAAGTATTCCGAGAAGAATGTGACCTGATTCTTTATTGAATTCTCAAACAAAGTATGAAGCATGACATGACCGGTCCGGTCTGCGGAATAGCAGGAACGCATAACGGGAAGTCTCTTTGAATAAGGATCGTTCGGGTCAGCCGGCTTTGTATGACCGCCGAACTTCCTCTGCGCAATCTGACCCTTCTCATTTCTGGAGAATGGCATTCCCATGTGTTCGAGCTCAATTATAGCCCTGATCGCATCCCGGCACATCACATCAATTGAGTCCTGGTCTCCGAGATAGTCGCTTCCCTTCACTGTATCGAATGCATGATTTTCCCAGGAATCTTCCTCCATATTTCCGAGAGCGGCACAAACGCCTCCCTGTGCGGTTCCGGTATGCGACCTTGGCGGATAGACTTTTGATATCACTGCGCATGAATACTCTTTGGGTATTTCCACTGCCGCCCTGAGTCCCGCTCCGCCGGCGCCTACAATCACTACGTCAAAGGTCTTGATCATTTTTTGTTGTCCTGTATTAGACTGATTCAGAAAAATTCATTTTGCGATGTTATTGCCCCATCTTCTTTATTTCGTTATAAAGCTCGAGCTTCCTGTCTTTAGACGTCCCGCTGTAATCATAGGTATTCTTAAGTTCAAGGTAAGAAAGCATTGCATCAAGCTCACGCCCTTCCTTTGCCGCGATCATTCCCCTGTAATAATAAAGATTGGTGAGCTCGCTTGCATAATACTCTCCGTTAAGAGTGCTTTCATATGCCTTCTCAAGGTAATTTCCTGCCTGCTCATATTTTCCGGCATCATAGTAGATCTTTCCAAGCTGAATGTAAGCATCGTAATAATTGGGGTCCGATTTCAACAGACGCTTGTATTCCTTCACTGCTGACTTGCTGTCATTCTTCAACTGGTAAGTTCCGGCTATCTGATATCTTATGAATGTCAGAGATGAATCTTCCTGAAGCATCTTCCTGTAAAACATCAGCGCCTTGTCGTAATCCCTGGATGTTGAATAAGCCGAAGCAAGGCTTGACGACAATTGATTAAGCAGGCTGTCAGAGTCAAATCTTGTAAGAATGTCTTTGTAAAGACTCTCCGCCTTGCCAAAGTTATCCGTGAGCACATAAAGGTCAAGCAGTTCCTGATATATGTAAAACGAATCGGGCCTCATATCCATGCATTTAAGATATGCCTTCTCTGACTTGTCAAGCCTCATGCGGTTCACCGAATCCTGCCTTACCACAAATGTGTCAACTACTGTCATTGTATCCTTGTGCTTTGAAAAGTACCAGTCATACGTAAGCTGAGATTTAAGGCTCGAAGCAATATTGTAAGTTGAGTTGAACAGCGTTTCTTCCTTTCTTGCAAGCACACCCGGATCATTTTCCATGTCTGTGGTCTCTACGATCTTTATCATGTCCTTGTAAGGATTTATAGCGATCGCAAAATTCAGGTTGCCGTAACCGGAGTAAGTGTAAGTGGTGATCCCAATCACTTCGCCTTTCTTGTTGAACAGCGCACCGCCGCTGTTGCCGGGTGAAATTGCCGCCGTCACCTGTATCACTTTTTTGAATGTCTTTTCATCATTCATATATGTCACAGGATCCATGAACGAGACCTTCTCATTCTCCCTGAGCGCTGCTATTATGCCGGATGAGATCGTATATTCGAAACCGAGAGGGCTTCCGATTGCAAACACTTCCTGCCCCTGCTTGAGATCATCCGAATTGCCGAGCTTCACTGTCGGATAAATTCTTCCGTTTCCGTTCAGCTTGATCATTGCAAAGTCATTCTTCTCATCTGCAAGCACAAGTTCTGCGCTGTGGTACTCTCCGTCACTTGTCTTTACAATGAGACTGTCGATCATTTCAACCACATGATAATTTGTACACACAAGCCCGTCGGGCGAAATGATGAAACCACTGCCGTTCAGGACTGTCGTGTCTTTGTAGTTGTTTGATTCATACACATAGTAATTCTGATCCCTCATCCAGATGGAGATCAGCGCCGGCTTGTAGAGCTCTATTATCTGTTCGGCATTAAGGTCACCGTTGTTTCCGTTCTGGGCAAAGAGTGATGCGGCCGTGAAAGCTATTCCGGCAATTGCCGCAAAGAATGTCCTTAAGAAATTCAACTTACGGCGATGCTTATTTTTTGAAGAACTGAAACACGGTAACAGCGGAGAACAAAAAGTGAACGAATCATTTTCCTTTCCATTCTGCCTTTCTTTTTTCCACGAATGCCTTCATGCCTTCGAACTTGTCTTCGGTGGCAAACAGCAGATAGAAGTTCTTCCTTTCCAGCTCGAGCCCGGATTCGATAGTGAGATCAAATGACTTGAGTACGCTTTCTTTTGCAAGCTGAACAGCAATCGTCGGCTTTGATGCTATCTCCCGTGCAAGTTCAAGGGCTTCTTCAAGGTAGAGGTCCGCATCAACAACCTTTGTAACGAGGCCGGCTTCGAACATCTCCTGTGCACCGAACATCTTCCCGGTCAGGATCATCTCCATGGCCCTTGCCTTTCCGATCGCCTTTGTGAGTCTTTGAGTGCCTCCGGCACCGGGTATTACGCCGAGGTTTATCTCAGGTTGTCCGAACCTTGCGCTTTCGGATGCCACGATCATATCGCACGACATTGCCAGCTCACAGCCTCCGCCAAGGGCAAAGCCGCTTACTGCCGCTATGACGGGTTTTTTGAGTTTCCTTATCCTGTCCCATCTCGCAAACTGATCGCGGAGAAGCATTTCAACCGCTCCTGCATCCGCCATCTCCTTTATATCTGCGCCTGCCGCAAAGGCCTTTTTGTTTCCGGTCAGTACCATGCATCCTGTCTCGGTATCCCTGTCAAATCCCTCAAGCGCCTCTACCACTTCCTTCATCAGCTCAATGTTCAGCGCATTAAGAACGTCGGGCCTGTTGAGTTGCACAAGACCCGTTTTCAGGGCTCCCTTATTTTCAATTTCGGATACGAGGATATTGGCGTAAGACCTTGAAAGGTGTGTCTTGTCGCTCATAAGTGTCAGTAAAAAATTTAGCAAACTTACTCACAATGACGTAGAATTACAATTCATAACATTCATTACGGCGGTGACTGTTTGAGCTGTCCAAAGTGAATTGAAGAAGCCAATTATTGTCAATTTGCATTTCATTCAAATGGAGGGGCTCTGAAGTTACATTCTACTGATACCGTATTATTAGGAATGGATGCCCAATCAATGAGGATACTACGTAGTTACGGATTTAAGTTTTTCTTTCAAACTAAAATTATCCAATGCAGAAACAGTCAGCTGGCGATTCCGGAATCTTCAATCGCTTTTTTCAGCAGTCCTTCGAGACCAAGCCTGCTTGCCCAGGTTCTAAGAAGTTCAAAGTCCAACAGTTTATTTTGCACTTTCAGCACTCCTGTTATATCCAACCATTGCTTCTCTGATGTTTCACCTGATTCCCTGAACCACTGAAGTTTACTGAGGATAGTGTCTTCAGGACTTGAGAAGTTTATTTTTTCAGATGTGTCGTGTTCACTTAGGCTGTCTTTTCTAATTCTTTCGAAAGTTGATATGTGATATTCATCACCTCTCATCACAAAAACATCAATCTTGATCATGCTTTTCAAATGAATCAAATTGAATGACTGCCTCTTTTCAATTGCTTCAATTACGGCATCCAAATCAAGAAAATAATCAGCTTTAAGCAACTCGCAAAACATGAACGAAGAAGAACTGTTCATTGCAGAAACAACGTCAACATCCTGTGTGGTTCTTGCAAGGCCGTATGCAGAACTTGCAACGGATCCGCAAATGTAATAAGGTATGTTCAATGCGGAGAAGACTTTAAGCAACGGAAGGAGCGCTTTTTCGATATCGTAAAGCTTGTCCATGTTATGTTTGTTCAAGCCGCTTCTTCACTTTGCCGGCAAGTTCCTTTCCGTAATGATATTCAACGAAAAGGAGATCAAGTTCCCTTTGAGTGAGTCCGTGATTCGCCCTCTTTATGGCTCTCTTCGAAAGTGCTATTGCAAATGAAGACAGTTCCAGACTTCGTTTCAGCCGCTCGGAGTCCGTAAGTCCTCTGAGCATCTCTATCAGTTTCTCCTCCGAGGCAATGTCTGTATCTCTTGATTGAGTCTTCATATTGAAGGCCAAACGTATCTGAATTTGATTGAAGTTTCAAGATACTACAAAACAATCACGGTTGAAGATTGCAGTCAATGAGCAATATCGTTGAAATTATTAAGCAACCCGTTTGAAATTCATAGAACGCTTGGTTCAGTTTGAATGCTTCTTCATTGCGTATGTCCGGTTGAAGCACCCGGCAAAGCTGAAGGTGAATTTGTAAATCGGTTTACTTTGTATATGTCATTTTCATTATTAAAGGTTTAATATTGCCCAATTTCATCTTATGTCAATAGAGATCAACGACGACCGCTACTCGCGGCTTGAGCTTATCACATGGTGGCATCAGGAGATTCTCAGCAATGCGAAGATCCTTGTGGCGGGATGCGGGGCGCTCGGAAACGAGATCATAAAGAACCTCGCCATGCTGGGGGTGGGCACAATTTGCGTTGCGGATATGGATAAAGTTGAGGAAAGCAACCTCACCCGAAGCGTACTTTTCAGAAAGGAAGACGAAGGATTGCCGAAAGCAATCGTTGCGGCGGCCGGTGCAAGGCAGATCAATGACACGATCACAGTTAAGGCTTATCCGGGCAACATATTCAATCTCGGGCTTGGCGTTTTCAAAGAGTTTGACATTGTCATAGGAGGACTTGACAACCGTGAGGCAAGACTGTTCATAAATCAGTCATGCTGGAAAGTTAACCGTCCCTGGATTGACGGAGCGATCGAAGTTCTTAACGGAGTTGCAAGAATGTTCATACCTCCGCACGGTGCATGCTACGAATGCACTATGTCTGAAATAGACTACAAGCTGATAAACAAGCGGAAGTCATGCATGCTTCTGGGCATTGATGAAATACTTGACGGCAAGATACCCACCACTCCGACTATTGCTTCCGTGATCGCGGGAATACAGGTTCAGGAAGCAGTGAAGTACCTGCACAACAGGGATGACCTGAAAGTGCTCGGCGGCAAAGGATTCGTATTCAGCGGAGTGATCAACGACTCGTACATTGTCGAATACCAGAGAAATGATGACTGCCCGTCCCATCATACATTTGAAAAGTATGTAATGCTGGATAAAGAGTTCTCAACAGTTGCAATGGATGACATATTCTCATTCGGGAAGCAAGTGTTCAATGACGAAAGCTTCAGCATTGATTTCAATAACGAGGTTGTTTATGAGCTTGTTGACGAAAGTACAAAGCATGTCGCCGAACGGTTTGAGAATATGAATACAATGTCGGTTAAGGATGTAAAGAAAGATGATGGCGGATTCCTGAAGATTAAGTCATTCAATTCGCTCACCGCCGGGTCGGGTCTGGCAAAGAGGCTCGGGACGAAAACTCTCTCCGAACTGAAGATACCATGGAATGATATTCTTACACTGAGAAGAGGCGAAGATGAGGTGCATGTGGAATTCGGAAGCACGGAAGCATTTGTGCAATGAAAAGTGAGGTTAACAGTTGACAGCTTCCACAGCGACATATGATTACCTGAAGGGCAAGACATGCCCTTACTGCCAGTCGCCTCTTAAGAAGAATGCCGACGCGATAATCTGTTCCGCATGCGGCACGCCTCACCACAGGGAGTGCTGGGAGGAGAACAAAGGCTGTACCACATACGGATGCAAGATGAATCCGACAACCGAAGATACATTTGAAGTGCCTGAAGAGGCGGTAGACATTGGCGATCAGACACTTGAATCAATCAGGGAATCGTTATCCAGGCAGGGAGTTGAGTCTTTCATTGACTGCCCCAACTGCGAGAAGAGGATCGAAGCAAGCGCAACCTACTGCAAATTCTGCGGATTCAATGTAAAAGAAAACAAGTTCGACGATGCATCAACCGAATTTGAAAAAGACTACAAGCGCAGATACCGCGACAAGCTTGACATAACACGCAAACGATTTTACCTGACCATTGCAAGCATATCTATAATAGTCATATCCTTCGGCATTTTAGGATTCATGACAGTAAAAAAGCTGAATGAATATTTCT
>DAIQRO010000009.1:20171-22588 GCA_036786155.1 Bacteroidota bacterium | reverse complement strand
CATCGGATCAGTACATCATTAAGAGCACGATTGACTCCTGGGTAGAGGCAAGGCGCGAGATGAACATTGACCGTATCAAGGAGTTTCTCACAGATGATTACGAGTATGTTGGGAAAGACGGTAAGAAGCAGGATCTAAAGGAGAGACTGAAGCGGCTCGAACAGATATACAAAAACGATCCAGACATAACCATCGGCATTTCGGCATTCGACATGCCTGCAGATTCCACTATCACTCCAAATGACAAACGGGCAACATTCTATGAGAACTTTAGAGCCGGAAAGATTAGCGAAAAGGGCACAAAGACCGTCAGGCTTTATAAAGGCCCGGAAACAGGTGAACAGTGGAAGATCTACAGAGAGGTATTTGAAAGCCGGTGAGATTCTCATGCACAGGCCTGATCACAAAGCGTTGTCCGCCAGCTTGAGTCTCATCTGAAATTCCCTTAAATAAGAAGCCGGAACCCCGCATGATCTTCATGATGAAGAGACGGTGTCCCGGCAAAAGCTTTCAGCAAATTGAAGACCTTTTACTTCATGAAGAAGAAGTACGATATTAGCAATCCTATAATAAGAGTCAGGCCGAAGATCATGTTTAGCTGAGCCGTCATCATGATATGCTTTGTACCATACTCAAATCTGGCAATGCTCTCTGACGGAAAGGACTCGCTCATCTTTACAAGTTTGAGCGCGAGCGGAAGCGTTACAAGTGAGAGCAATGCAAACATCGGAAGCAATCCCATAAGCACAAAGATTATTACGGACAGATATGCGCCGAGGATCAGGAAATAATAGAACTTCACTGAGAGACTTTCCCCTATGAGGATCGGCAGAGTCTTAACGCCGAACTTACCGTCGAAGTTAATGTCCCTCAGATTGTTAGAGTGCAGGATCGCGTCAATCA
The DNA here is from genome assembly GCA_036786155.1 of Bacteroidota bacterium. Lineage (GTDB taxonomy): Bacteria > Bacteroidota > Ignavibacteria > Tepidaquicellales > Tepidaquicellaceae > JADJAH01. The sequence continues at coordinate 21,685 of DAIQRO010000009.1, read as the reverse complement.
GCATTCCGAGCGGAATTGAGAAGATGACCGGAAGCCATGAGAACTCATTTGTCTGCACAATGTAGGCACCGAGCGTCATGCCAAGCCCGAAGGAGAGGATCACCTGTATGTCACCAAGCGCTTTGTATTTGAGAGCTATCGGCTTGGCGGTGTAAAACACAGCCGACAGCAATCCGAAAATGCTGAGATAAAGTATCCACATTCCGGCCTGTGTAAAAAGATAAACTCCAATGAGGAATGCAACCGCAAGAGAGATAGCGGCCGCCCTTTTCATTTCCTTCATTGATACAAGTCCCATTGAGATCACCATCGAACCGCCGTGCGGAATGCCGAGCTCTTTATCTTCTTTGTCTATGCCCTTTTCATAGTCAAAGATGTCGTTGATGATATTTGTCCCGACATGCACAAGCACAGCCCCGATGAGGCACAGTATGAAATTCAGGAAGTTGAAGTCAAGCCCGGGATTCAGTATCACAGCCAAAACTGATCCGAACAGTATTGGAATTATTGATGCAGGGAAAGAGTAAGCCCTCGCGGCCATGAGCCATAATTTCAGCCCGGTTGGAGGAGCAGCTGTTTCTGTCATTGTATGTGAATTGGTTTAAAAAAATTTGCGGTCAAATTACACATTCGCGGGTATTAATTAAACAGAATAAGGCAGTCAGATCAGAATCCGTTTAGGAGAATTCTAAATGCATAGGCCCAAAGCTGACGGTTTCAGGACATAATCAATACTCTTCTAGACTCTCGAAATTGTTTTCTGTTGTATCATCCGCCTTTGCCCTGAAATACGGATCGCCATCAGAGGGATGAATAAGCTGATGTCCCTTAAGATATGTCGCGCCGGCATCCTGCATGGCCACGGCATCTTTCACTTTGAGCTTCAGCCCGTTATCGAACATGATCTCTTCCACTATGGTATCAACTCTGTGTATCTTTTGTGGTGTAAGACAAACACACGCTATCCTACCCTCCGGCGTTCTCAAAGCAGAGTCATCGGGCCGCGGGAGAACTTTGAATGGCGGCCTCAGCTCCGCCTCCAATGCCCTTTCAAAGACCTCTTCTGCAGAAAGCTCCTGAGTCACGCCGTCGCTTCTCATGTAAGTAAGGGATTTCAGCATTTCGCCTTCGTATGCTGAAGAGACAATTGAAACAATTTCAGGAAGAAATGCCTCACCTGCACCGCTCATTCCGGCAACGGCAAATCCCGATCCGTTTATGTCCATTTCATCATATATGGAAGTAACAAGCAGGCTTCTCACATAAAGAAATTCGTCTTCAGGATTCTCAGAGTATATAGGGATTGAAGTCGGCACAGCATCAAGCACAGAGAGATTGAATCCTTCCGAATTCACTTTGGCGATCCTGACGATACCTCCGTCACAGCAGTTCACATCCGGAATTTCCTCTCCGTCAATCCTCGCCTTCATCTCATTTTGAACGATTCCCTCAACAATTGCCTCTCCAACTTCGATCACGATCACACCAACCACAAATCCGATACCTGCTCCTAT
>DAIQRO010000009.1:2228-20119 GCA_036786155.1 Bacteroidota bacterium | reverse complement strand
GCCGCCGGACCTGCTGGAACCGCCGCTCGGCCCGCTGCGCCTGCCAGGCCGCCGAACAAATCGCCGAGCAGTCCCGTATCAATGTCCGTTTCTGTTTCTATGCTGAACAACAGCCGGCCGTCAGTGAGCGAAGGTGTAAGAAGCAAAGTGATTGTCACATGAGGATCGGGCACAAGATCAATTATTGGAGAGTCGAGCGGAATGTCTCCCTCAAGAGTGATCCTGATCTTGCCCTTCTCCGGCTTCATAGTGACTTTCGACCATTCCCCCTTTTTATCATCTGCATCGGGAAGCGGATGAGTTCCGTCATCTGCGCGGAGCGTTGTATGCCAGATGTTGTTTGCGAATCTTTTGAATGTCTTCTTGTTCATTCCGAAGATCACATCCTTTCCGGCAGGAAGAAAAGACTGGGCTTGTTCCGGGTCGCCTCTTTCATCAAACTCACCGTCCGGAAGTATTTCGTCACTCTGTGATTCCGCGTGGATGTCCAGGTTTGCAAGAATACAGATGACGTCTTCGTGATCTTCATCGCCGGGAAGCTTCTTCATTACCGGCGGATGTGCAAGGCCTTTGAGCGCACCGAATGGAATTCGTTTTTCGCCGATGTCGGGAACATTTGTTTCGAATATCAGCTCACTGCCGTCTTCGCTGAGAGATGCCTTAGCAAACAGAGGAATTGCAAAACCGAGTATTCTAATTTCGAGGTCCCATCCCGGTTCAAAAGTAATTTTCACATCCTGAATAACTACAGGAATTCCGGGAGGCGCAAGAAGTCCGTTGTCGTTCATGATGCTGAGCGCGGTAAGGAACCATCCCGAGCCGAGCTGAAGTTCGATGTCAAAATCGGATGTGACGCGTGTTGTGCTTATCATTGCCGTTGCATTTGAAGATTAGACAAATTGGTTGCAATGATAAGGTCAACATAATCGCCGAATTGTTCAAGCCAAAGGTGAGCAGTTTTGGGAAGAGCGGGCAATACTCAGTTAAGATCTTTCAGCACTGCCCACCCTTTTTGAGCCATCAGAAATTCGGATATATCGCAGAAATGAAATTGTAGGCGTTGTTATCCGCAATAGAATAGTCAGATGCATCAACGAATTCATCTCCGTTCACATCTTCTGCAATGTAGCCCGAACTGAAGTTGTACGCGGCATTGTCAATGAGCGAGAGATCGGTTGCGTCAACTGTTTCGTCCTGATTGACATCGCCGCTGTAAAAGCCGAACCTCAAAGGAGAGGCATCGATCTGTACCATATTATTGCCATAAGCATCGCCTGATGAAGAAGTGAAGTTCTTTGAAGCTACTCCCTGCGGAAATGTTACTGCTCCGCTGCTCCATGTTTCGATGGAATTCCTGTGCCTGATAGCGACATAATAATTTGCCGCATCATACAGCCCGTCAAAGTAGAATGTGGCCTGTCCGGCTGAGTTGAGCACGGCTCTTGATGAATCTACGATGTAGGAGGGGGTGTTATAGAATCTGATGAATGCCGTAACTGTATCCTGCACCATTGAATTTGATGAAGGATCATAGAAGCCCTGTATGAATGCGTTAACATCGAGCCGATAGAGTGCTTTGTTGTATGAAACTAAGCTCATAAGAACGCCTGCAGTAGTGTCCATATCGCCGTATCCGACATAGCACCTTCCCGACGGAGTGATGCCTATTGCATCCTTAAAGTTCGGACTGTAACCGTCAGATCCGGAAAATGCAGTGTCGAAATTCTGTTCATACCGTGCGTTTCCCGAAGAATCTCTGACATTCATGATCAGCCAAGTTGTGCCGTCAGGGAAAACCCTGTTTAGGCATTTGTAAATTTTTTCATCTGCGGAAAGTTCGATTCCCATGGAATAAGTATCACTACTGCCGTAGAAGAACCCCGTTGTGTACCAAATTCTGTATCCCGATGTATCGTATTTTGCAATGAAGCTTGAGGCGCCGTGATCATCGAAATAAGCAGTGCCGTCAAGGTAGATCCTGGTACGTGATGTATCGAACTTCATACCAGTAGCCGACTCGAAACCCGTTGTTCCGGCACTGAAGTACTTTGCCCACGCCTGAGTTCCTGCATTGTCATTCTTGTATTTGATGAGGGCAATGTCGCTGTTATTTGAAGAGTTTTTTGAAGAACCCGAGACGTAAACGTTGTAGGCCTTGTCAAGCTCTACAGTGTTTGCAAAGTCAAATCCGTTGCCCGCGCCGTTGTGCCTTTGCACCCAAACCTGAGTGCCGGCGGAATTGTACCTGATCGTTGCAATGTCGTCTCCCGTGCTTCCGCCGAAGCTTTGGCCGGTAACATACACATTGCCGGAAGGATCGGTGCAGATGTCGTAGGCATAATCCGCTCCGCCTCCGGTTCCGTTATAGTACCTTTCCCAGAGCTTTGTTCCGGAAGGAGAGTATTTCACCACGCAGTAATCTATTGTTGCTCCGGCACTTCTGCTTTCTCCTGCGACAAGCACATTTCCACTGCTGTCAACCGCTATCGACTTTGCATCATCATCACCGTTTCCCGTGCCGTTGAATACTGCGTACCAATACTGATTCCCGGCTGTATCGAGTTTGAATGTGAGGAAGTCCAGCGATGAATTGTTGAACCTTGAGCGAGACGTTCCCGTGACATACAAGTATCCGTTCTTGTCAATGGTTATCGCCTTTGCCTCATCGTAATTGTCAAACAATTGCACGCCGTAGCTCTTGAGCCACTTTTGATTGCCGCTTGAATCATACTTGATTACGGTGAACTGATCGCCGTACTGGCTGACCCTTGTTTTGCCTGCAACATAGGCATTGCCGTTCTTGTCTGTAACGAGACTGTTCACATAATCCGAATACAGCTGTGCGCCATAGAATTTTCTAGCCCATTGCAGAACACCGCCTGAGTTGTACTTCAGGAATGCCATGTCATAGTTGTCGCACTCGCCTGCCACGATAATGTTGAGATTCTTGTCGAGGTCCATTGCAAAAGCTTCTTCGATGGTTCCGAAGTTGTGAAGCCTTGTCCACAGAGAGTCTCCGGATGAGTTGTATTTGACTGCAATGAAATTTGCTCCTGCGCCGAAGTTGATCCTGCCTGCAATATAAACATTTCCAAGACTGTCGAGCCTGACCTCTCTGAATACGTCCTCCATGGATGGCAATCCCGCAAATTTCCTTGTCCACTGCAGGTTTCCGGAGGAGTTGTACTTCAACGCAATCGCATCTCCGGCATAAGTTGCGCCGTCTGTTTGTCCTGCGATGAAGATGTTTCCGTTAGCATCCGTTTCTATGTCAAACGAATTGTCGTAAAGATTTGAAGTCCCGTTGAATTTCTTTGACCATAAACTGTCTCCCGTCACTGAATTCAGCTTGACCGTGAGAATGTCAGCAACCGATCCTGAATTATCGCCCCTTCCCGTTATGCTCAGGTTACCGTGCCTCAGCGACAGCGCATTTCCGACATCGGTGTAATTGCCGAACGCATACAGTTTGGACCACACTATGGCACCGGCAGGGCTGAGCTTAAAGGCGATCAGATCGTCATTTGTGACATTCGGATTTGATGACTTGCCCGTGCCGTAAACATTTCCGATACTGTCTGTAATAATATCGTTTACAACTCCGTTGATGTAGCCCGCCCCCTGAGCAAGTTTTGTGAGCCAAAGCGAATCGCCGTCAGGATCAAATTTTGCGACATAGGCTTCTGCACTGGTACCTCCGCATACAAATACATTTCCGGACTGGTCGGAAGCAACGGCCGTTACGGAAGCATTGTATCCCGGCGGCATCTTTGCGCTCCACAACAGATTGCCGCTCGAATCATATTTCAAAAGCCCCGCCTGATTTCCGTATCCGCTGACTGAGATAACGCATGCGGCATAGACGAATGTGTTTCCGCCGCTATTCACCAATACAAGAGATTTGCCAAGATCGCTGTTGAACTCGTTTCCACCGTCAAAGCTTCGCGCCCACAGGATGTTGCCTGCCGGACTGTATTTTACAAGCGCTACATCAGTTCCGTTGTAGCCTCTCCCGGTATATCCGAGGAGGTAGGAATTTCCCGCATCATCTGCGGCCACGTCGCTTGCAGACTGGTTGTTGTTTGTCAACGGATCGTAGCTTCTCTGCCAGCCAAAGCTGTGCTGTGCTCTTGCTTCTGACACGAGGAGCAGGAAGGCAAGAAAGATGATCATTGAGTACTTCATTATAAGTTTTATTTAGTTGTCCCAAAATAAGATTGCTGAATTCCGGAAGACAAGTTAATTTTGCCTGTATTGTTACAAATAAATTGCCGGACATGGCTTAAAAATATGCAATTTATGCTCATTTTTCATTTTTACGCTCCGGAAAGCGTTACACACAATTCAGGAAGCCGGAGGTTCTGTTGAACGAGTGTGGGCTTTCAATGAATTGATTCATCAATATCAAACAAGATCATTATGACAAGCACTGGTCTGATCAGCCTGCTCAGGACATTTACAAAGCATGAGATGCGCTCTCTGGGCGAACTCGTTTCATCGCAATCTTCAAACAACAGAACTTCAGTGAGAAGGCTGTTTGCGGCACTGAATGAACTGCACCCGACTTTCAACAGTGAAGAATCAAAACCCGAAGTCATATTTGATAAGGTATTTCCCGGCAAGAAATACAACGGCTCTTCCCTGCGGCCGATCATTCATTATCTGTACGAACTTGCGCTGGATTTCCTGACAGTGAAGGATTTCCGGAACAGCAAACTCACTTACGATTTTCACAGAATCACCGCACTGATCGGGAGAAGGCAATTCACTGCGGCAGGGAAGGCTCTGGCAAATGTAACGGAGAAGGTAAAGTCACGCGATGTCAACGCCGCTCAGCAATACTACCACGGCCACCTTTTCAAGAATCTGAAACTGGTACTCTCCGAATCCATCCTTGACGGAATTTATCAGAAGTTCCTTCCGGAGATTGACACTAACGATGTTTACAAAGATCTATCCGCTTTCTATGCCCTGAGGACTCTTCAGATGTATATCAATGTCCTGAACATAAACCGGCTGTACGGCACTAAACTTCCGGCATCAGAATTTGCGGACGGCCTGAAGAAACTGGATGGCAGAATACTGGAAAAGAATCCCGTCATCGAACTGTTCCTGTGCCTTTCCGGAATGCTTAGCGAAAAGGAGAGTCTTCCTTATTACAGAAAGGCAAGGGCAATACTGAAGAAGTACGGAAACACCATGAACAGGGATGATCTTCACGAGATCTACGTGAATCTTGAAAACTACTGCAACGACAGGATACTTGCAGGAGACAGGATGTTTGAGAAGGAAAAGTTCAGCGTCTATAAAGAGGAGATCGAATCAGGAGTCTACCTTACCGGAGGATTGGTTTCGCCCATATTTCTTAAAAGCGCCGTATCGCTTGCCTTAAGGCTAAAGGAGTACAAGTGGGCGAAGGACTTTCTCGATTCGCACATTGAGCATGTTGAGAAGAAACCGACTTTGAGAAACTCTTACCTGTTCAGCCTCGCCTCATACGAGTTTGCGATGAAGGATTTCGGATCGGCCCTTGAACACTTGTCAAAGCTTGAGTTCGACGATGCATACATGGAAGTTGATTCGAAGATAATACAACTTCTGATCTTCTATGAAACTGGGTCTCTTGAAACACTTGATCATTCTTTGAAAGCATTCAGCCGTTTCCTGAGAACGGAGAAGGGAATACCTTCGCACAGAAAGGCAAACTACATGAACTTCTATAAATTTTTTCGCAAGCTAATATTGCTTAAAGAGAAAAGAGACACTTCCGGCCTTAAGCTTCTCAGGCGTGAGATTGAGTCAGAGGGGAGGCTTTCGCAAAAGCAGTGGCTTCTTAAGGCAGTGGATCAGGATGCAACTATTCTTTCGTAAAATTCTTCATACATTGGCACCACTTTGTCTTCACTGAAATCCTCTGCCCTCTTCCTTGCATTCTTCGACATTGCCTCATATCTGCGCGGATCCGATAGCAGGTCAACAGCATACTTTGCCATCCTCTCAACATCCCCTATCTCAGCAATGAAACCTGTTTCGCGGTGAAGATTAAGTTCCGGAAGGCCTCCTACACTTGAAGAAATAACCGGCACACCGCAACTCATTGCTTCAAGCGCGGAAAGTCCGAAGCTCTCCGACTGCGAAGGCATTATGAAGATGTCGGAGATCGAAAGTAGTTCAACAAGCGCGTCCTGCTTTCCCATAAACCTGACATGATCTGCCAGCTCAAGCTCACGCACGAGCAATTCACAGTCGCTTCTGTCAGGGCCGTCGCCAACAAGGATCAGCTTTGAGTCAACCTTTTTTCTTACCTCACCATAGATCTTTATGACGTCCTGCACTCTCTTGAGCGCCCTGAAATTTGATATGTGAATGAGGATCTTCTCGTTGTTGGGAGCGAAGTTCTTCTTGAAGCAGTTGGTCTGTTCATCATCCTGCCTTTTGAATTTTTCTATGTCAACAAAATTCGGAATGACTTCAATATGCTTATCAATCTGGTACTGTGTGTTCGTTTTATCGGCCAGGAACTTTGAAACTGCGGTTACCCCGTCTGCTTTCTCAATGCTGAACTTCATTGTCGGAAGAAAGCTGGGCTCAAGACCTGTAAGCGTGATGTCTGTTCCGTGAAGCGTGGTAACGAACCTGATGCTCATGGCATTGTGGGTCTCTGATCTCAGTATTTCCCTTGCAAGGAAAGCGCTTGTTGCATGTGGTATTGCATAATGCGCGTGAAGTATGTCAAGCTCATGGAATCTGGTGACTTCAACCATCTTGCTTGCAAGCGCAATTGAGTAAAGGGGAAATTCAAACAGCGGGTAATTGTTCATCTCCACTTCGTGGTAATAGATGTTGTCCATAAAACCTCCGAGTCTGGTGGGCACCGCATACGAAATGAAATGGATCTCATGGCCGCGCTTCGCAAGCGCTTTACCGAGCTCTGTTGCAACGACACCGCTTCCGCCGTAAGTAGGATAACACGTAATTCCGATTTTCATGCAGACTGATTTTGTTAAATATACTTCATGAGGTTCTGAAGTTAAATACATTCGGATTCGTTATGAGCATTACCCGCAGATTTCGCGTTTGTCGCTGATCCGAAGCATTGAGATCTAAGCCAATCTGTTTCAAGCTAAATAGTGCTGTATATGAAGTATAGGGTTAATGCATCTGATTAATCTTTGGGTATACATGCTTGGCATTACCCACAGATTTCGCGGATGACGCTGATTGGAAGATGTGTGATACGAGCCAAACTGTTTCAAGCTCAATAGTGCAGTATATGAAGTATGGAGTTAATGGATCTGCGTACAACTTTGCTGTCAGCGGGAACATCTTTTGCCTTAAAAGTCAGATGTAAATAGGGTATCTTTGAACATCTTTACGCAACAAAGCTTCACAAACCAAACCAACACAATATGAACAAGATTCGAACTCTGATCATGGGCGCCGCGGGAAGAGACTTCCATAATTTCAATGTGTATTACCGCAGCAACCCTGCGTATGAAGTAGTAGCATTCACAGCAACACAGATACCCTACATTGACAAAAGAAACTACCCTGCCGAACTCAGCGGCAAACTCTATCCGAAAGGCATACCGATCTACCCGGAAGAAATGATCTATGATCTTATAAGGAAACATTCGATTGACGAAGTAGTTTTCTCGTACTCTGACGTTTCATTCAATTACATAATGGAGAAGGGCGCGAGGATCAATGCGGCAGGGGCATCTTTCAGAATGCTTGGATATGAGCAAACCGCTGTGAAATCAACCAAGCCGGTTATTGCTGTGGTCGCCTCAAGAACCGGAGCAGGCAAAAGCCAGACATCCCGAAGAGTAGTAGAGATCCTTCGTTCATTCGGACTGAAGACCGTCTCAATAAGGCATCCGATGCCGTACGGAAATCTTGCCAAGCAGAAAGTGCAACGCTTTGCAGAGATAGCAGACCTCAAGAAGCACAAGTGCACAATTGAAGAGATGGAAGAATATGAACCGCATATTGCGCACGGATATGTGATCTATGCCGGGGCAGATTATGAAGCGATTGTGAGGGAAGCTGAGAAGGAAGCTGACGTTATCATCTGGGACGGGGGCAATAACGACATGCCTTTTTACAAGGCAGATATCGTGATTACAGTTGTTGATCCTCACAGAACAGGGCATGAGATGAATTACTATCCGGGCTATACCAACCTGCTGATTGCAGACATTGTTGTGATCAACAAGGTTGATTCCGCAGACATGGCAAGCGTGAGCGAACTGCGGCAAAACATAGCCAAGGCCAATCCGAATGCAATTATTGTGGAAGCGGCATCGCCGATATCGCTTGAAAGCGAGTCTGACTATGCAAAGATCAGAGGCAGGAAAGTTCTTGTAGTCGAAGACGGTCCCACACTTACGCACGGAGAGATGAAATTCGGAGCAGGAGTGATTGCCGCGAAGAAGTTCGGCGCCGCCGAAATAATTGACCCGCGCAAGTATGCAGTCAGATCCATCAAAGAGACTTTTGAAAAGTATCCCGGCATCGGCACATTGCTTCCCGCAATGGGTTACGGCGATAAGCAGATCAGCGATCTCCAGGAAACGATAAACAAAGTTCCCTGCGATACGGTACTGATAGGTACGCCAATTGACCTGCGCAGGCTGGTAAAAATAAAAAAGCCCGCTGTAAGAGTGGTATATGATCTTCAGGAGATCGGCAAGCCTGATCTTGCGGACATCATGAGCGGCTTTCTCAAAAAGCGATGATGCTTCACATTGCGTTTGGAAATGGACATGACTATGTTTCCGTAAAATTGGTTTTCCCATTGCAGGAATCTTCGTTTCATAAACCCTCGTAAACTGTTTTGACGCGTGCGGCGGCTAACATTCGTGCCGCCGCTTAATCTATCTTACATTGCAATTGCAGAGAGCCTTCTTCACAACATGGCTGGCGAGATTCAGCAGTATTACTGCCGCTTTCATTATCTGTTCGTGCTCATCGATATCGGTAGATGAAGCTGTTGAGATAGATGAGAACACAGACTGGCTGTTTGTGGGTGGCAATGCCGAGAAGTCTAACATTTCCAAAAGCACTTACGATTTCAGATTTCCGCTTTCGCTGTACTGGGAGTTCGATTCCGATGCCGGCTTTTCGAAGAATTGCTTGTCGGCGGCTGATGCCGTACTGTTTGCAAGCACTCTGAAAGGCGAATGCTACGCAATAGACATCTCCGGGGGCAGAAGCATTGGCAGGATAGCATTTGACGGTGCATCCTATTCAACGCCTCTTGTGACCGGAAACAGCGTTATACTGACTTCCACCGGCACCAGCAATGCAAGAATTGTTAGGACTAGCCTGAGAACAGGACTGATAAGGTGGAGCAGATATGTCGGATTCGTTGAATCTTCTCCGATCCTGTATGAGAAGGATATCTTCCTTTGCTCGATCAACGGAAAGGCATACAGGCTTAGCGCGGAAACCGGAACAGTGATATGGAGCACCAGGGCAAAGCGCAACGGCAACACCCATCCGCAGTTCATCACGGGTCCCACAATTTCCGAAGGCAGACTGTATGCCGGAGCAAACAACGGGAGCATGTACTGCTTTGAAACAAGATCCGGGAGTCAGCTATGGAGTTATGTGACCAAAGGATCCATTTTCTCCGATGCTTCGGCAGATTCGGGAAGGATCTATTTCGGTTCCGATGACCGGCACTTCTATTGCCTTGACTCTGCCGGCAAGATGATCTGGAAAACCAACCTCGAAACTCGCTTCCTTGCCGCCTCAACATTCTTCGGTGATCAGGTAATTACTGCTGGAACTGACGGCCGGGTCTATTCAATCAACAAGCACGACGGGAAGGTCAAATGGACATTCCGCTCTAAGGGCCCGGTGTCAGGCACTCCATTGCTTCATAAAGACCTCATATTCTTTGGCTCTTATGATACAAAATTTTACTGCATCAGCGCAGTTGACGGCAGGCTTATATGGAGCCAGGCAACTGAAGGCAGGTTAAGGTCAAGCCCGGTAATCTGGAGGGAATATATCTTCGTTGCAGGAGATGACAAGTACATATACTGCTTTGCCAACAAAGTAATGAAGACCGAAGTGAGATGAAATTTTTCAGAACTTTCTTGATGATAATGCTGACCAATGCCGCAGTTTTTACTGAGTCCCACGCTCAGTCAGATTCGACAGCACTTTCCGACACTTCTGATTCTGTTTTAATAACCTTGGTTTCAAATGCAGAAGGAGCTGAAGTGCTACTCGACGGCGCTTCCGTTGGAATTACTCCCCTGAACGGCTACAAGACTGCTCCCGGAAGTCATACACTTAAGCTGATCAACAAGAACCGGCTGGGCGAATGGCAGAATGAAAATCTTGTGATTGAACTTGATCTAAGGACTGACACACTTATCAATGCGATCTTTCCATACTATTATGAATTCAGGTCTTCTCCTTCCAATGCCGATGTGTTTCGAAATGATACTCTGCTCGGCAACACCCCTTTGCGATACAGGTCAAACTACTTAATGAGCGGTACGCTGCTTTTCAGGAGAAAAAATTACAGAGACCTGCTTTATGATATGAATACATATGATCCGATAACAGGAGCCAATGTGATACTCAAAAAGTCTGATAATTCTGTCCTTGAGGAGACTGTAAAGAAGAACAAAGGCACCCAATTCAAGACATCGCGAAATCTTCCGGCAATACTCGGACTTGCAACCGCTTCTCTTGCGGCGGGATACTTTGCTTTTGATTTTAAAGACAAGGCAAATGACCAGTATGATCAATACTTGCTCACGGGCAACAAGGATAAGCTGGATGAATCACGAAAGTACGACAAGTACTTTGCCGCAGGACTCGTTCTTATGCAGGCAGCTTTGGGCGCCCTGGTATATTTCGTGTTCTTCGACTGATCAGTCAACTATCTCAATTTTCTCCACCGGTTTCACCATCAGCGTCCTCCACAAGACTGCAAGCAATATGATCACAGAACCCACAATAGAATAGATCGTTGGCACTTCTCCCACTCCAAGGAAAACCCAGATCGGATTAAGGATCGCCTCGAGCATGGCAATGATCATTGACTCGGTTGCCGATACATACTTAATGCCTTCATTGAAGATCATATAACTAATGCCTATCTGAAACACACCCATGAAGAGGAGAATTGAAAACTGCGAACCGTCAATCGAGAGCTTCTCATAAATGAATGGCAGGCACAGCAGGCATACAAGCAGATTGCCGGCTACGATGTTTGACAAAGTGCTTTCACTTTTGTGAAGCTGTTTCTTCCATTTGAGGAAGAGCGAAAACAGCGCAAAGCAGATCCCCGAGCAGATCGCCAGAAGGTTTCCCTTGATCCCGGAGAAGTCAAGCCTGCCAAAGAAGAAAAGCATCATGCCGATGAAGCAGAAGACAAGAGCGATCAGGTTTCTCCTTTCAAATTTTGATTTCAGGAAGATCGGTTCGAGCACCAGCAGGTAAATAGGTGCGGTAAACTGAAGAAAAATTGCGTTGGCCGCAGTTGTCAGCTTTGTTGCCATTACGAACAATACGAGTATGAACGCGTAGGAAATACTGCACATGAAGGATACAGGGTCTCTGTCGAATTTCAGGCTCTTTCCCCTGAAGAGTGTAATTGCCGTTATGGTGGCCGCGGCGAAAAGGGACCTGTAAAACGAGATCTGATATGCATCGAGGGTAAGGACCTTTATAAACAATCCTCCTGAGCTCCACAATAATGCACAGAAACTGATCAGGATGAGTCCCCGTTTGTGATCAGGCAGATTCGCGGTAATGCGGTGCATTCAGTTGTCTTAGTTTGTATAGAGCAAGTTCTTCAGCCGGGCACAGAGGAATCTAAGGCGTGATCTTCTGAACAAAGTTGAAGGCATTGTTTTCGATCAGGGACAGATCCGCCGCATCCGTGATTCCGTCACCGTTAACGTCGCTTGCAACATAGCCCGAAACAATGTTGAATGCGTCGTTGTCGGCAACTGACTGATCCTGTGCATCAACAATTCCATCGGAGTTAACATCTCCTCCGAATACGCAGTACTTGTTTCCCGAAAGAATGAGGTTATTCCCGAACGCGCTCGCGTTTGACAGAGTGAAATCATATCCCGGACGCTTCAAGCCGATCGGTGGAGAATTTCCGGCGCTCCATGTTTCAATTGAATTTCTGTGATGTATCTGAAAAAAGTAACTGCTCCCGGGCAAAAGCATCTCAAGCGAATATTCACCGTAACCTGATGCATCAACATAGTTCTTTGAGATTGAGATCATTTGATATGGCGGTACCGCGCCTCGTGCAATGACTGTAACAGTATCGCGTACCATCTGTTGTGTGCCGGGATCATAAAATCCCTGAAGTAGCGTCTTTGCAGAGAAATTTCTGTATGCCATTATTACTGATGTGTCATTGACAGCCTCATTCCCGTAGAGGAACCTTCTTCCGTTAGTGTCATTTTTCAGAAACAGATTGAAGAAGGCGGTGACATATCTTCTTGTAAGCCTTTGCTGTTCAGCCCTTGTAATGGTTGCCGGATTGTCAACGAGGTCATCCAACCCCGGCAGGAGATGAAAGTAACTGTGGTTGCCGCCTTTAATGTTGACTGTCTGCTTGTAGGGAAAGGAGTTATTGTAATGAGGCAATTGCTGAGTCCAGTACGATGCAATGCTGTCCCGCTGTCCGGAGAGAAACAGTTGCGGAGATTTGATGCTGTTCGCCGCGCTTATTGACGAAGGATTTGTATTTGCTGCGGCAAGCGAGGCAACTGCGGTAATGGTTGAGTCGAATGAACCGGCAAGGACACTGCATCCTCCACCCATTGAATGCCCGAAGACACCGCTGACAGAAGTATCCACAACTCCAAAGAAGACATCCCCCGAAGCAGAGTTCCGCCTCTTCATGTCATTTATTACGAATACCAGGTCAAGCGCAAAATTAGTGTGGCTTGGAAAGAATCCTGTTTCTGTGGAAGGCGCTATAACAATGTATCCCCAGCTTGCAAGATGCCTGTACAGCGCAACGTAAAGATTCGGATTAAGGGTGAATCCATGGCCGAAAGAAACCGCAGGGTAACTCCCGCCCTGAAGCACGGGTGCGTTCGCGCCTTCCGATGCTGCAGGATAATAGACAAGCGAAGAAATGCTTCTGTTGTTTCGTGAGGCATCTGTAAAGACGATCGTCCTGTTACCAACAAAAGGTATGTAACCCGAATCAGATGGAACAGTCTGTGCCTCAGACTTTAGCGCTGCGAAGAGCATTAGCGCACAGAAGAAGAATACGTACTTACTCTTAGATTGCTGATTCATAATTCTCCGGTATGTGAGACTTCTGTTCACAGTCAACTCCGACGTAAATGGCTCTTGATCAGAGGGATAAAGATACAAAGCTATTTAAGCGATTGTTGCCTCTGCAGTTCACTTAAGCTTTCTCTTCACTTCCTTAAGCATGATCTTCGTCATCTTCGCAAGATCATATTCATGCTTCCATCCCCAGTCCTCTCTTGCCACAGAATCATCTATGCTCTTCGGCCAAGAATCTGCTATCGCCTGCCTGAAGTCGGGCTTGTATGATATCTGGAATTTCGGAACGCTCTTCTTGATCTCATCCGCGATCATAGCAGGATCAAAGCTGATGCCCGAGAGATTGTAGCTTGAATGAACCGACAATCCGTTTGCCGGCGCTTCCATGAGCTCTATCGTTGCCCTGATTGCATCAGGCATGAACATCATCGGAAGAGCGTAGTCATGCTACAGAAAACATTCATACTTTAACTAATCAATCGCATCCTAAAATATCTCGACGGCATAATCTGTAGTCCCTCCGCCGGCTTCGGTCTTGTAACTGATGAGTCCCGGATACCTGATGCTCCTGATGTCAAGTCCATACCTGTTGACATAATACTCGCACCACCTCTCGCCTGCAAGTTTGCTGATGCCGTAGACAGTGTTCGGTTCCATTATTGTGAGCTGAGGCGTGTTCTCTTTCGGAGTCGTTTTGCCAAACACCGCTATCGAACTCGGCCAGAAGATCTTCTTAACGCCCACTTCCCTTGCAAGGTCAAGTATGTTGAGGAGGCTTCGCATGTTGATGTCCCATGCCTGCAAAGGAAGCCTCTCCGCATTGCCGGAGAGCACTGCGGCTAGATGATATATCTGAGTTATCTTATACCTGATGACGAAATGAATGAGCCGCTTGTCGTCCATTACATCCAGCAACTGGAACGGCCCTGATTTTTTTATGTCTGCCGGTGCATCTTTAATGTCTGTCGCGTACACATTCGAATCTCCGTATGTCTTTCTCAGGGCCATCACAAGTTCTGACCCTATTTGTCCCGCAGCTCCGATGACAAGTATTTTCTCAGCCATTGAATTTTCTGTTAGATGTCTGTTTGTTTAGATCAGTTTGTAAGTGTCAGCCTAATATTTCCACAACCGCTTCCGGCTTCACTTCCGTTTTCGGGATCAGCGCCGGCCAGTATGCAACAACATCCGACGGCTTAGGCCTTCCTCCCGCAAACCCCGTAACTCCCGGGGGTCCTGTCAGTATCAGCGGTGCGATCTCCATTCCGAACCTTTCGATAGATTTCCTGTCGTGCGATCTTACCGCAACTCTGAGCACGACCTCGCTCGGCTCTCCCGGTACGCTTGCAAGCGGCCCGTGGCATGCATTGTATCCCTGGAATTCAGATCTGATCTCATCGAACTTCAGTCCGAGATCATCAAGCCTTGTCCGCAAAATTCTGTCTGCCGCTTCCGCTTTCTCAATGGCATCGGGCCATGAATATGTAAGAGATCCAGCCGCGCTGTAACCGTCTGAATAGGACATTGACACTTTGTAGAAAGGTGTTGCCGGCATACCCTTCACTCCGTAAACTTTCACTCTGTCTTCACCCGCATCCTCAAGTCTTATCGAAGTGAAGTCGGCAATGCAATCAGGCGTGATATAGTCCTTCGGATCGCCTATCTCATAAACCAGTTGCTCGCTCACGGTTGCCACACTCACCCGTCCGCCTGTGTTCTCATGTTTTGTTATGATCACTTCGCCGTTGGGGTAAGCCTCAGCGATCGGAAATCCTATCCGCGCAAGATCGGGAATGCTTTTCCAGTCACCGAGGAAATTTCCTCCGCTTGCCTGCCCTCCGCATTCCATAATATGTCCGGCTACAGTTCCTGCCGCCATAAGGTCCCAGTTGTTCATGTCCCATCCGAACTCGTAGATCATGGGAGCAAGCGTGAGGCCCGTGTCGGTCACCCTGCCGGTGATCACAATGTCGGCGCCCTGCTTAAGGCACTCAACCACGGCCGCCGCACCGAAATATACATTTGCGCTCAGCACTTTGTCTTTGATCGCTGTGACCGGCTCTCCTGTCTCCATGTTGTTCAGCATTACGCCGGATGCGGCAAGTGAATCGATTCTGTCAAGAATATTGTCGCCAAGCACAACACCTACCTTGATGCCGCTGATTCCGATCTTCTTTGCCACCGCAAAGATCGCATCCCTGCATGCATGAGGATTGACGCCTCCGCCGTTTGTGATAACTTTGATTTTCTTTTCAGTGATCACGGGAAGCAATCGCTCCATGAGGGGAGGAATGTCACGCGCATATCCCAGGGAAGGGTCTTTCAGCTTCTGCTTCTGCAGAATGGACATTGTCACTTCCGCAAGATAATCCATCATTATGTAATCAACCGGGCCGCCTGTGGCCTGCTTGTACGGCGCATCAACCAGGTCTCCCCAGAATCCCTGTCCGGAAGCAATTCTTATTTTTTCTTTCATGTGATTATTGGTAAGTCAGTTTCCCGGCGGCACACGCCGTGGAAAATCTCAAAAAAAAGCCCGCCTTGAAGCGGGCTTCATACTGATTCTTTATGATCAGAGCATTGTATTTACATCGGTATAGCGGAAGTTGAATGCGTCCGCAACTCCTTTGTAAACGATCTCTCCGTCAATCATGTTGAGTCCGAGCTTAAGCTCTTCACTTTCAACACAAGCAGTGTACCAGCCCTTGTTTGCAAGTTCAACTGCGTAAGGCAGAGTTGCATTTGTAAGAGCGATGGTAGAAGTGAAGGGAACGGCTCCGGGCATATTGGCAACGCAGTAATGAACCACGCCGTCAACTACGTATGTCGGGTTTTCATGCGTCGTGGGTTTGCATGTCTCAATGCATCCTCCCTGATCCACCGAAACGTCAACTATGACTGAACCCTTTTTCATCAGCTTCAGCATATCCTTGGTGATCAGCTTCGGAGCCTTTGCTCCTGCAATAAGAACTGCGCCTATCACAAGATCGGCCGAGGCGATCGCAGACCTTATGTTGTAAGGATTGCTCATCATCGTGGTAACATTCTTGGGCATCACATCATCGAGGTATCTGAGTCTGTAGAGATTATTGTCCATGATCGTAACCTGCGCGCCGAAGCCTGCCGCTATCTTGGCCGCATTGGTTCCTACAATTCCGCCTCCGAGGACGACAACGTTGGCGGGCGCCGTGCCGGGAACTCCGCCGAGCAGGACTCCCCTACCTCCCATTGTCCTTTCAAGATATTTCGCGCCTTCCTGCGGAGCCATTCTGCCTGCTACTTCGCTCATCGGAATAAGAAGAGGAAGCGATCCGTCTTCCTTCTGTACTGTTTCATATGCTATCGCAATGCACTTTGATTTTATCATTGCCTGCGTAAGCTCCTTTGAAGAAGCGAAGTGGAAGTATGTGAATACAACCTGTCCTTCCCTGATAAGATTGTATTCCGGCTTGATGGGCTCTTTAACTTTCATGATCATGTCAGCCGAATCAAATACCTGCTTTGGAGTTTTCAAAATTGTTGCGCCTACCTTTTTGTAATCCGCATCAGTAAATCCGCTTCCCATTCCTGCATTGGTCTCTACAAATATCTTGTGCCCGTGCCTTCTCAACACCTCTGCGCCTATTGGAGTCAAAGCTACTCTGTTCTCATTGGTTTTTATTTCTTTAGGTACACCGATCTTCATGAGTGTGGGTTTAGTTTGTTTGGAATGAACAAAAATAGACTTTTGAGCCGTGTTATTCAATTCAGTTGAGGCGCTCCCCGGCTCATAGCGGCTTGCTCTCAGCCGGATTTCAGCGGCTCATGGGCCGGTAACCTTTCGGCTGTTCCTCAGTAGTCCTTCAGAATTATGAACTTTACAATGAGAAATGCTGCAGACTGCGTGACCGCAATTGAGATGAGAAATATGCCTACGAATTTAAAGATGACCTTTACCCATCCTTCCCTGTAAAATTGCCTGTATGCAATTACGAAGTATACAACCCAGAAGAGGTAGTAGATTCCGACTCCTGCATACCAAACATCCCGTGTGAAGTAAAAGACCGGTGAAAGCAGTACGAACACAAGCGTTCTTTGCGCTGATATGAAAGTTATGAAGACGAGATTTTCGGCAAAGTTATAGCCTGTACTCTTGAAGAACAGCCACGAGAATAGAGCGACTACAGGCACGCTGAAGAAAAGCACCACATTGAAATACTTGTAGAAGAAGATGTTCATTCCTGCCCTGTATCTGATCTGCGGATCGGCATTCTGAAGCAGTGCCGGATCGAGCTTGGGCCCGAGGATATTGTAGTTAAGGGTTATGAAAGTGCCGATAGCCACCATAAGGATCAGGTACTGAAGCGGGCTGAAATACTTCGCCCTCTTTCCGGAAATGTATTCACGCGCCACTTCACCCGGCCTCTTGAAGAGCTCAATTGCGAGATAAAATATCCCTTTGTCAACGTGCGTGAATGTATGAATGAACTTGTGGAAATATTCACTGATAGTAAGCCTGTGCGTGACTGCCTTTTGTCCGCACATGTTGCAGTACTTTCCTTCAAATGTATTTCCGCAGTTCAGGCACTCCATTTTAAAAGATCTGATGATTGGGT
>DAIQRO010000009.1:0-2218 GCA_036786155.1 Bacteroidota bacterium | reverse complement strand
GCGGAGCAAGTTAACAAAGCACAGGCAACTAAGCCATGCAACAATGAGTCATTTCGCATTCGGCAGACCTGTGCTGAACAATGTGAATTCACTCCAAAGACAACAGCCGGGAATTACAACAGGTGCTGAATGAAAGCACTCAAATAGTTATCTTTATAAAATTTAATCGAATTGAACAGAGAGATTCCCGTAAAGGAGTTTTCAGAGTTTGTCGGCATTGTAAGGCGGCTCAGGAATGAATGCCCGTGGGACAGGATCCAGACTCACTTATCTCTGAGGCGATGCCTTCTTGAAGAGGCCTATGAAGTGCTGGAAGCCATTGACACAGGCGATATGGATCTTCTGAAGAAGGAGCTGGGCGATCTTCTTCTGCAGGTTGTATTCCATGCAAACATTGCAGAAGAGGAGAACACATTCACATTGAGTGAGGTGATTGACGGCGAATCTAAGAAGCTCATTGACAGGCATCCGCATGTTTTCGGAGATGTAACCGTTTCAGGCGAAGAGGAAGTAAAGAGGAACTGGGAGAAGCTGAAGAAAAAGGAAGGAAGGAAATCGGCCGTTGAAGGTGTTCCCGATCAATTGCCAGCGCTTCTTAAAGCTTACAGAATACAGGAGAAAGCTTCCAAAGTCGGCTTTGACTGGAACGACAGTGAGCCGGCATTCGAAAAGATACTGGAAGAGATACATGAGCTGAAGGCAAATGTGGACGAAGGAAAGGAGATAAGCGCGGTTGAAGACGAAATGGGTGACCTGATCTTTTCTATCGTGAATTACTCAAGGTTTCTTAAGATCAATCCCGAAGATGCTCTGAGAAGGACGATAGACAAATTCAGAAAAAGATTTGAGAAGATTGAAAAGTACGCGGAAGAGAACGGCAGACAGCTCGAAGACATGAGTCTCGAAGAAATGGATGAGATCTGGAATTTATCAAAGTGACATTGCGTTCTTCTGATTGCGATTCCGCGGTTATGATTTTCCTGCCTTCCGTCAACTTACGGGGCATCAACAAACAGGATGGAGAAAAGTGCACCTGAAGCATAAAAAGAGTTTTGAAAAGGATCATGCGATCGGAGTGATTGTTTACCACGACTTCCACGGGTTATTCAAGTATCTGATACTTAAGCACAGGAAGGGCCATTGGTCATTTGCAAAAGGGCACCGTGACCCGGGCGAGACAGAGCTTATGACGGCAGTACGCGAGCTTCATGAAGAGGCGGGAATTGATGATGTTGAATTCCTGAAGGAAGAGGTCATGCTCAAGGAAAAGAATCAGTTCATTAACGGGAAAGGCGTTCATATAAAGAAGGATGTTTGGTATTTCATTGCCCGTTCAAATACGGAGGACATCGTGGTTGACAACAAGGAAATCACTGCATACAAATGGTGCACGCTTTTCGAATCAGAAAGAAAGCTGACATTCAAACAGTCATACAAGATCCTGAGGGAAGCTGATGCCCTCATAAGGAAACATAATTTAAAGTCAGTAACATAGGTCATGAATCATTCAACATTTTCAATCACAGCATTCCTGATTTCGCTCTGCATGCTGTTTGCAGTTCAGGCGCATTCCAAAGATAAGGTCGAAGAGCTTGGACATGCGATCGATTCAATCGTTTCAACAACCAATTGCAGAGTGTCGGTTCAGGTGGCAACTGCGGACAAATACGATCTTCTCTATACTCACGATCCGCAGGCGGAGATGATTCCCGCATCAATCACGAAGCTGATAACTGCCGCTGTAGCTATTGACGTGCTTGGGATAAATTATGATTTCAAGACAATCGTTTACAGCGACGATTCCAACATAAAGGACGGCATTGTGAACGGCAACCTTTATCTCAAGGGCTTCGGCGATCCAGACCTTAATTCGTCTGATATCTCATACCTGGCAAGAGAGATCGCGGGCAAGGGAATTAAAGAAGTTACTGGCAACATAGTATATGATGAATCATTTCTTGATGACAAACATTACGGCCTCGCAGATTATTATTCGGGTGACACTCAGCGCGGTTACTGGCCTTATGTAAGCGCCATCAATCTGAACAAGAATCCGGGACAGTACGATCCGGCTTCTTCTGCCGGAGATCTGCTTATGTCTGAACTGGTTTCCAACGGAGTCAGTCTGACCGGGATTGTGATTGCGGGAGAGACACCGGCAGCCGCAAATCAGGTGGCGGAAGTATCACACTCACTTTATGATGTTATCAGCAGGATG
>DAIQRO010000175.1:0-6233 GCA_036786155.1 Bacteroidota bacterium | reverse complement strand
TCAAGAAACTCCGAGACATTCCCGTATGAATCCATGGGAAGGTATGTCTTTGCCATTCCCGGACCGGTGATCTTACAGTGCCTGTAGCCTGAGGGAGAGAAGAACGAATTGACTACGCAGTATCCCTTCTTCATGAACTGCTCTGCAAGCGGAACCGACTGCTGATACTCTCCAAGTGACGAACAGTGTATGAGAACTCTCTTTCTGCCTTCCAAAACGGCAAGAGACCTGTCCAGCTCGCTGAACAGATCTCTTCTGCCATTTAAACCTTCCCTGACCTTTGAATTGAACAAAGCAAAGATCCTGAAGAATATCCAAATAGACGGAACTCCAAGCACGTTATATACAACAAGCCAGAGTTTCCTCATGGAGCATTAGTCTTAAACTTCCATTATCTCTTTCTCCTTCATTGCAAGGAGATCATCAATGGACTTTATGTGCTTATCGGTTAACTTCTGAACTTCCGTTTCGGCCGTCTTTCTTTCGTCTTCCGAAATATGCTCTTCCTTTTCTGTCTTCTTTAGATGTTCAATGGATTCCCTTCTCACATTTCTGACCGCAACCTTTCCGTCTTCTGCAAACTTCTTCACAAGCTTAACGATCTCTTTCCTTCTCTCTTCGTTGAGCGCAGGTATCGGCACCCTGATGATGTTTCCGTCGTTCGACGGGTTCAGTCCGAGATTCGCCGCCTGAATTGCTTTCTCAATGAGCGACAATGCCGACTTGTCCCATGGCTGAACAGTGATGGTGTGATAGTCAGGCGTTGAAATGTTCCCGAGCTGTATCAGCGGAGTGGGAGTTCCGAAGTAATCAACCTTTACTCCGTCAAGCAGGTTGGTTGTTGCCTTTCCTGTTCTGATCTTTGTGAATTCAGCTCTCACATGTTCCACCGCCTTGTCCATTTTCTCGGTTGTGGATTTGAGAATATCCTTTATCATGATGATTGATTTTTTGCGATTAGCAGATTAATGTTCCGATGTTCTCGCCTTTGACAAGTTTCAGAAGGTTGTCCTTCCTGTTCATATTATAGACTTTTATCGGAAGATTGTTTTCCTGGCAAAGCGTTATCGAAGTCAGATCCATAACCCGCAGATCCTGTTCAAGTACATCGAGGTATGTAAGCTCCCTGTACATTTTTGCTTTTGTATTCTTCTCGGGATCCGAATCATACACTCCGTCAACCCTTGTTCCCTTGATGATCACATCAGCCTTTATCTCAATTGCCCTCAATGCGGCCGCAGTGTCAGTGGTAAAGTAAGGGCTTCCGGTGCCTGCGGAGAATATCACTATTCTCTTCTTTTCAAGATGCCTTACGGCTCTTCTCAGTATGAACGGTTCAGCGATCTCTTCCATTCTTATCGCAGTCTGCACACGTGTCTGAATTCCCCTCTTCTCCAAAGCATTCTGTACGGCAAGCGAGTTTATCACCGTTGCAAGCATTCCCATCTGATCGCCTGTAACCCTGTCAATTCCCTGTTTCCTTGCGGAAAGGCCTCTGTAAATGTTTCCGCCTCCAACCACTAAGCCGATCTCGACTCCGAGACTTGCCACTTTTTCAACTTCGCCCGCAATCTTTTCCAGCACTTCCGAATCTATGCCGAAACTGCGTTCGCCCATCAGCGATTCGCCGCTGAGCTTCAGCAGTATCCTTCTGTATTGCACTTGCGAAGTCTTCTTCATTGTTTACTTTTTCTCTCCGCCAAGCTGATACCTGACCATGCTTATGATTTCCAGGCCGGCGTTGGCTGACTTGTTGAAATCCTCTATGAGCGCCTTGATGCTCTTTGAAGATTCATTGATGTACTCCTGCTCAAGCAGGCAGTTCTCCTGAAAGAACCTTTCTATCTTGTTATTGACTATGGTCTGAGCAATGTTGTCCGGCTTGTTCTCATTCTTTGCAAGCGTCATGTAGATCTCTTTCTCCTTCTCAATCACTGACGGCTCAATATCTTCCCTCTTGATGGCCATGGGATTCATTGCAACAACCTGCATTGCTATACTGTTGCCGAGCTTTTCGGCCTCAGGTGAATATGCGCCCTTGAATCCAACAATGGACCCGAGCTTGCTTCCGAAGTGAATATAGCCTGCAATGAAGCCGTCCGGTGAGTTCAGAAAATCGGCGCGCCTGAATTCAATCTTCTCACCTACTTTGCCCATGAACTCGTCAATCTTTTCCTTTACGGTGAGGCCGTCAGAAGTCTTTGCTTCTAAGGTCTTCTCAACATCGTTTGTCTTTGAGTTGAATGCTGCTTCCGCTATCATGTCAGAGAGATTCTGAAACTCATCGCCCTTGGAAACAAAGTCTGTTTCGCAGTTAAGTTCAATGATCGAAGCAGATTTCCTGTCGTCGGCTATTTTCATTTTCACAGCGCCTTCGTTTGCCGCCTTGTCTGCTCTCTTCACGGCCATTGCAGCGCCCTTCTTCCTGAGGTGTTCAACTGCTTTTTCAATATCGCCTTCCACTTCCTGAAGAGCCTTCTTGCAGTCATTGATTCCTGCACCTGTCTTATTCCTCAGTTCCTTTATGAGATCGAGTGTAATTTCCATTTTATCGTATGAGATTAATTGATTTTTACTGTTCGAGCTTTTCCTTCATTTCTTCCGATTCATCTTCCTCCTTTATCCTTGCTTCATTTGTACCCTGAAGCACTGCATCTGCCATTGCCCTTGTAATTATCTCAATCGACTTAACTGCGTCATCGTTGGCAGGGATCGGATAGTCAACGAGATCGGGGTCGCAATTTGTATCCACAATGGCATAGACAGGAATGTTGAGCTTTCTTGCCTCGCTGATCGCAATGTGCTCCTTTCTGATGTCAACCACAAATATTGCACCGGGAAGCCTGGTCATGTTCACAATTCCGTTAAGCACCTTCTCCAGTTTTTCCCTTTCTCTTGAGAGGATGAGTCTTTCCTTCTTCACCAGCTTTTCAAACGTGCCGTCGGCTTCCATTCTCTGAATGTTTGTAAGCTTCTTGATGCTCTTTCTTACCGTGTTGAAATTGGTAAGCATACCGCCGAGCCATCTCTCCGACACATAGAATGCGCCGCATCTTTCTGCCTGATCCTTAATGATCTGTTTTGCCTGCTTCTTTGTACCGACAAACAGCACTTTCCTGCCTTCGCCTGATATTCTTGCGAGCGCATTTGAAGCTTCGTCAATCAGGGACAGCGTTTTCTTCAGGTCAATGATGTGAATGCCGTTTCTTTCCATGAAGATGTACTTCTTCATTTTCGGATCCCATCTTCTTGTCAGATGCCCGAAGTGCGAGCCTGCCAGTAGCAGGTCTTCAACTTGTACTTTGCTCATTGATTTGGTTTTCTCCTGTTCTTTTGTAAGCCAGAACAGCTTCATGAATGCAGATTTGCGTAGCGGACTGCAAGAAAACCGGCACTGCTGATACAGGCCGGATCGTAGAAGTGTTTGACTTTTGTTATTCGTCTATCCTTCTCACTTCATGCCCAACATTCTGCAAAAGCAAAACACGGGTCGGACACGATCAAAGGATATGTGTTGTTTAAAAAAATCTTATCTCTTAGAGAACTGGAATTTCTTCCTTGCCTTAGGCCTGCCGTATTTCTTTCTTTCAACAGCCCTCGGGTCACGTGTCATGAGTCCCTCTTTTCTGAGCGAACTCTTAAGCTCCTCGTTGTTGTGAACAAGCGCCCTGGCAATTCCAAGCTTGATCGCTCCTGCCTGTCCGGTAAATCCTCCGCCGGAAACATTAACCTCAACATCGTATGATCCGAGCGAGTTGGTAACTCTGAGTGGGTGCAAAACTTCCTGATAAAGGTTCTCGGTCTTGAAGTAGGTATTGGCTTCTTTCCCGTTTATGAGGATCTTTCCCTGACCCTGTTTTATGTGTACCCTGGCGGTGGCTGTCTTTCTTCTGCCGACCTTTAAAGTTGAATTTGTGCTCATGTATTAATTTCTGTATGAATTATTACGTCAATTCCAGTGCGGCCGGTTTCTGAGCTGAATGCGGATGCTCAGGGCCTTTGTAAACCTTCAGCTTCTTTATCAGAGTTATTCCAAGTCTTGTCTTTGGAAGCATTCTCTTCACGGCAAGCTTAATGACCCTGTCAGGATGCTTTTCAATCATCTCCCTGTATGATCTGCTCTTCTGCCCTCCAGGATAAAGCGAGTGCGTCAGATATTCCTTCTGCGACTCTCTTTTTCCCGTCATTCTCACTTTTTCGGCATTTACAACCACTACCCAGTCGCCCATATCGGAATTGGGAGTGTACATAGGATTATGCTTTCCTCTTATCCTCTTTGCCACTTCGCTTGCAAGCCTGCCGAGAATTTTGCCTTCGGCGTCAACTACATGCCATTTCTCGCTGTTTTGCGATCTTGTGGCGAACTTTGTTACCCTGTTTGTCTTCTTTATTCCGGCTTTCATAAATCAATTTTGTGAACAACCAAAATAACCGAATCAGCTTTGAGATGCAATCCCAAGTTTTTTCTTCATCTGCAGATGCGGCCATTCTCGTCCAAAACGATCAGCTTACGAACTCTATCTGCAGCGGGGATTTTATTCGCAGAATGTTAATCGCTTTCTTTTGAACGATCAAAAGAAAGCTCCAAAGAAAAATCGCCCGCTGCAGCATAATTGCCTGAAATTGCTCGCTCAGGCTACGAGAATTTCAACTCCTCACCCAAACGAATACTTCGTTTGGGTTCGTCAAACAGGAAATTCTCGCTGACGCCTTCACTCACAATTTCTTAACGGCAATTATGCTGATGCGGGTTTTTCCTGCGACATTCGAAAATGTGTTTAATATTGATCTGTTTTTATCACATTCTCTTCTTTATGAAAATGTTTTGGACGGCATTGAGATGCGGCCAAGTCAGCGAATTAGAATTTGTGGCCTCAGCCTTGAGCATGCATTCCGAACGTGCGCGACTTATGTGGCACCGTCAATCGATATTGATTGAAGCGGTTCCGGATACGCCGCTGATTTACCCGCGCTTCTTAAATCCTGTTATTGCCACGACTGCCGGCCGGGGGATGTCATTTCCGTGATCAGGCCATCTGCTTGTAGGTTCTTTCTGAGAAAGGGAATTTTCGCCGGGATGCTGAATTGAAAGAAACAGGGTGGAGCCGTCGGGAGTGAAGTTTGCTCCGCACATTTCACAGTCAGCAGGGCCGGCGGCAAACCTGAAGGCCTTTCCCTTGTGTTCACCCGTAGTAGGAAACATGAACAGAGAATTGTTCTTGAATGGCTTCTGCTCATCTTTGTTCAGTCTCTTTTCTGACACGTCGCAGAGAACCCAAAGATTGCCTTCCCTGTCAAAGTTTAGATTGTCGGGACATGAGAAACCTGCCGCCGCTCCGCCCGTTGCGAACACTTCCCATGTAAATTCGGAGCTTTCCGGATCGTTGTCTTTCTCGATCATCCTGACAATGCTTCCAAAATAGTCGTCCTTTTTGGAGTTGTTGGTAAATGTAACAAAGAGTGATCCGTCAACCGGACTGATCTCAATGTCTTCAGGACGGTTGCATTCAGTACCGCCCGCCAGCTTTGCGGCTTTGTCACAGTTTATCAGCACTTCAGCCTGCGAAGTGAACTCTTTCTTAAGTGAGTCATTTGAGGAATGATCTAGCAATATCCATTTTCCGTTTTCGAAATCGGCAACATACAGATCACCTTCATCCAGGATCCCGAAGTTGTTTTTCCTTTCACTGCCGTCGAACTGTTTCTTTGACACGAATTTGTAAACGCATTCATTCACTTTATCATCACCCATATAAGCAACTACTTTGCCGGAGTTCCCTATGGCAATTGCAACATTCTCATGCCTGAACCGTCCGAGTGATGTGCGTTTGAACGGAACACTTCCCTTATCGAACGGATCAACCTCCACTACCCAACCGTAATGATGAATGTTATGATCTTTCTCAACGTCGTTCCATCTGTAAAAATCGGGATACTCGGAAGAATAGTAGTCCTGAAAATTCTCCTCGGCGCTGAGTACTGTGCCCCATGGCGTTAGGCCGCCGCTGCAATTTGCAAGTGTGCCGCGCGCAATTCCTGAAGATCCCATAAGCGGACTCGCCGCTGCTTCTCCCGAGATACGGACCGGTGTATCTGCATCCACGCGCCTGTTATAGAGATCGTCTTCAACAAATTTCCTCTCTCCTTCTATTTTCTTCACTCTGAATATGCTGATACCGACAGTTCTGTTTTCCCTGCTCTCTTCTTCTGGAGTCTTTTCACTGCCGTTCATG
>DAIQRO010000174.1:5732-6267 GCA_036786155.1 Bacteroidota bacterium | reverse complement strand
GCTCTCGTGCTTTGAGAGGTCATACCCGAGTTCTTTCATGGCGGCGATGGCTTTCGGATTGATCTTTCCCGAGGGCTTTGAGCCTGCGCTGTATGCTTCGACTTCCTCGTAAGTTCCGTGTATCTTTGCAAATGCCTGAGCCATCTGGCTTCGGTTGGAATTCTCAACGCAGACAAAAAGCAAACTCTTCATGTTCTTAAATTACTTTTGATTCAAAAATTTCTTCGCCATTCTTTCCGCAAGATCCTCAATATCATCATGCCTGGCAAGCTGTTCCTTCCATTCTTTTGGGATTGCTTCAATTCCGTAAAGCAGTCCTGCCATTGCACCGGTGACAGCGCCAGTTGTGTCGGCGTCTTCGCCAAGATTCACCGCCGTAAGCACCGCATTGCTAAAGCTATCCGTGGTGAGCAGGCACCACACAGATGCTTCGAGAGTGTGAATCACATAACCGCTTCCAGAGATCCTGTCTTCCGGAAGTTTGTAAATATCACCGTCTAGCAGTCTTCCGAACTGATCAAATACATCCAGCTCG
>DAIQRO010000174.1:4811-5722 GCA_036786155.1 Bacteroidota bacterium | reverse complement strand
AACAGACTTCAGAAAATCCGTAACGCTTGCTTTAAGATCATTGTAGACCTCAAACTTGTTTCTGCCTTCAAGCAATTGCCTGAGGAATTCAAGATAATAGAAACATGATATGACGGATCTGATATGCGCGTGAGTCACAGACGAAACTTCTCTTACAAGTTCAAACCTTTCCGTTACGGGCTTGTCATAAATGTAAAACACAAGCGGTGCGATCCGCATAAGCGATCCGTTTCCGTTTGCACCTTCTTCCTTACATCCGGAACTTCGGGGATCTTCGCCCTTTGCAAGCCTTGAGAGCGCGCGTGAAGTGCTGATGCCGATATCGAAAGCATCACCGAGCGGTGTCCAGTAATTTTCGTTACGCCATTTAAGAAAATAATCTGCGAGCCTGTTAAGGTCATATCCTTCCGTAAGAACCTCGGCAAGAATGAATGACAGTGAGCTGTCGTCTGAAAATGTTCCAGGTGGCTGATCGTAGGTTCCGAAGCCTGTCATTTCCGTAACAGGATTCTTCCTGACGCTCGTTCTGCTCCTGAACTCAACCGGCACACCGAGTGCGTCTCCAACGGCCGTGCCGAAGAGCACGGCCCGGATCTTATTGAGGATACTATTGTCGGTCATTGGATTTCTTTGTGATCGTTTAATCGGATGGTCAATTTTCTTCAATGCATTTACAAATTCAAGTTAGAACCCTTGCCGCATTTACATTAGTTGAAAAGAAAGGAACGACAAATGCAGGTCTGCAGATTCTTGTAAACACTGTAGTTAAAATTCAAAAGGAATGACGGGAAGCTGGTCCGGTATGTTCAATGAGATTCAGCAGCAGCCTCAAACTCACTTAGGAAATCCTTTTCGGTTGTTCCAAGCGACCTGAGTACTTCTGACACATTTCTAAGGGGCAAAAGATCACG
>DAIQRO010000174.1:0-4801 GCA_036786155.1 Bacteroidota bacterium | reverse complement strand
CAATATATTTTACAGCAGAACCGGACAATCCGTATTTCAACTTTCCCGACCAGAAGCCGGCGAGCGAATCCGGAATCCTGCTTTCTTTTATTGCGGTTCTTACTTCTGCCATTCGCAGGGAATCGAGCTGTCCTGAGGCATAAACCGCGAGCCCTTCCACAAACCAGTCAATGCCGCTTACAGCGCTGAAGTCAGGGCTTGCATTGCGTTGTCCGTGATAAACGTGAACAAGTTCGTGGGCTACGAGATTCTTTGTCTTTTCAAATTCAGCGTATGTGTGTTCGCAAGCTTCCGAGTCCCATTGTTTTGGAGAGAGTATGTCGAGTTTTGAGGCGATTCCGCTTGCAACCATCCAGCATTCTGATCTGAACTCCGGCATGTTCCAGTCATTCTGCCACGCACTGTCAAGCGAGCTTCTGTGCGGATGAACGAAGACCTTGAATTCACTCCTGAACGGAAATCCGAAGAATGCTTCAATGCTTTTTATGCCGCTGTCTATCATTGCGGAATAACCGCTTACATTTTCCCTGTCAGCTTCCGTAAAGAAAATTTCATAGCCGTCATGCCTTTCGGAATACCAGTATGCGCCTGCGTCGAATGCACGTGTAGTGAGGCAGGAGATCGAGATCAGAAGCAGAACAGATCGAAGAAGTGTCATGAGAGTTTATTTATTGTGACTTACAACAGCCGTGAAAGGTTTCACCGTTTCACAATATGAACTATTCAAATTTTCAGGAACAAGCTATCAGGAATCGGTCTTAACCGCAGTTTCAATTAGCAAATAGTTTGAATATTTTTGTATTGCTCAACGCAAGACCGACCCTGCTTTTGGATTGACGGATATTCATGCATAAAGAGTAACGGCAATCAGAAAGCAGGAGGAGAATGTGAAATGTAATCCCAAGCCGCCACACCGGCGCAACAGCATCTCGCTTTTTGAGACAGCGCATCAAAACAATGTCAGAGGTATAAGTAAAAATTGACAAATGGAGTCCGGATACCATTTGAAAAACGGGGCGAATCCGAAAAGCCATATGAGTAGGAAATCAAAAGGGGAGAAATATGAACTGGTATTTGAAGGTACTGAAGAACTACACCAACTTCAGCGGAAGAGCAAGAAGAAAGGAATACTGGATGTTCACTCTTTTCAACGTGATCTTTGCGGTTGCGGCTGTGCTCCTGGATAATCTTCTCGGCATAGCTGTCGAAGGCATCGGCTATGGCCCTATCTACGGGCTTTACTTATTGGCCACCATCATCCCGGGCATAGCGGTAAGCGTGAGGCGGCTTCACGACGTGGACAAAAGCGGGTGGATGATTCTGATCGGACTTATTCCTTTGATAGGCGCTATCTGGCTGTTGGTCCTGTTTGCTACAGAAGGCACTCCGGGTGACAATCAATATGGGCCAAATCCAAAAGCTGTGACAGAATGATAACTCTGCATACTTTTAGATAGGCAGGCAGTTTCATTCTGACAATCCGGAGCAAACAACACCAATTACAAAATTACCCCATGATAAACAAAGGGGTGCAGACGTTGCAGATGTTATGATCTGCACTTATGTGCATGCATAAATTAATGCACGCAAAACGGATGTATCTGTTTCAGCGTCTTGCCGCTGTGAAGGCATAAGACGGATGCAGTGTTTTGCTGTTCAGAATGAATTGCCTGTCCAAACGGCTATGCTTCCAGCAACTTCCCAATTTCAAACTTCTTCATTTTAAGAAAAGCTTCAGTAACTCTCCCGGCTCTTTCCGGATCGTTCATGAGTTCGGCGAGAACTTCCGGTACAACCTGCCACGACACGCCGAACCTGTCCTTCAGCCATCCGCACATGCTTTCTTCACCGCCTTCGGTAAGCTTGTTCCAGTAGTAGTCGATCTCCTGCTGATCGCGGCATGTTATCACAAGCGAGTATGCCTCGTTGAATCCAAAGTTGTGTTCGCCGGGGCCGTCCATTGCCATGAAGACCTTTCCGCTGAGTTTAAACTGTGCATGCATGACCTTCCCTGCAGTTGAAGGATCTCCTTCGGGATAGAAGGCAATGCCCTCAATCTCTGATCCGGGAAAGACAGAAGCGTAGAAATTTACTGCGCTCTCCGCCTGTCCAAACCGCGCATCACTAAAGAGCATGCATGGAGTTATTTTCGAATTCACATCGCTGAACTTACCCTTGTATATCTGCCAAGTAAGCCCGTACTTGTCTGCAATCCATCCGTACTTTTCACTCCAGTCATACTTGTCGAGCGGCATCAGGATTTTGCTGTCGCCCGCCAGCAATCTTTCCCAAAGCGCATCTATTTCGCTGTCATCTTCGCATGTTACAAACATTGAAATGGCAGGAGTGAACCTGAACACAGGGCCGCCGTTGAGCGCGAGAAACTCCTGCCCGCCGATGGAAAATTCAGTTACAAGTTTATTGGAAGACTTTACGGTTGAATTGCCGAACAGTGAGCAGTAAAATTCCGCAGCTTCGGCGGCTTGATTGTCGTACCAGAGGCACGGTTTTATCTTCTCCATATTATTTGCCGGTTGATGAAATGATTCTATGTAAATTGATTTTATCGCCTTTCCGATGATCTCAATTTCAGTGCAGGCGCAATTCAGAAACTACAATTCCGTCTTCATCGCAATAAATGAAGTGCCCCGGGGTAAACGTGATTCCCGCAAACCCTATGCTGACTCCGGTTTCTCCCTCATTCTTCTTTCCGCTTTTGAGAGGGATCGTATCAAGCGCCTTAACGCCAATTGCAATGTTTGAGACGGCAGAGCTGTCTCTGATACAACCGTTGATAACTATGCCGTTCCAGTTGCTGTCCAAAGCAAGTTGCGCGAGATTGTCACCCATCAGTGCGCATTTCATGGAAGCGCCTCCGTCAACAACGAGTACCTTGCCTGCGCCGTCGGTCTCAAGCATGCTTCTTACGAGAGGATTGTTCTCGAAGCATTTGACGGTGCAGATCTCTCCGGAAAAGGATTTGCGTCCGCCGTAGTTTTTAAAGCCTGCCGGCTGTGCAACACCGATCGAATCGGAATATTTGTCGCATAGATCGGCGGTTGAAATGTCACTCTTCAACAACTGCAGTCCCTTCATTTTATACCTGATAATATGCTGACAACTTGACAGTTCAGCAATTGCAATATACCCATTTTAATTTTCAGTGAACCGTGAAATTTCAAAACATCATTGGCTTCACAGCCGCAAATGCAATATCAAATTGAAATGAGCCTTTAGCCACGAATGCACGAATTTCAAATTGAAAGCAACAAGCCCGGGAAATGGCACAGCGAGGTAATTTCATTCGTGTATTCGTGGCAAATGCTCTTTGCTCTTGCTCAACACAACTCACTTTAAGAAATAAAGTAGCTTCTAGCACGAATGCACGAATTTCAAATTGAAAGCAACAAGCCCGGGAAATGGCACGGCGAGGTAAGTTCATTCGTGAATTCGTGGCAAATGCTTTTTGCTCAACACATTTAAGTTAAAGAAAGAAAAGAGCTCTTAGCCACGAATGCACGAATTTCAAATTGTCAGTAACAACTCCTGGAAAGAGCACGGCAAGGTAAGTTCATTCGTGTATTCGTGGCAAATGCATTTTGCTCAACACACTTAAGTTAAAGAAAGAAAAGAGCTTTTAGCCACGAATGCACGAATTTCAAATTGAAAGCAACAAGTCCGGGAAATGGCACAGCATGGTATGTTCATTCGTGCTTAGAAAATCTCCGCAATACACGGATCATTTTCCTACATAAGCCCCGTTCACTTTCTCAATTAATGCCTCCGCTCCGGTGTTGAGTTTGTTTCTGTAAAATCTGAAGAAGAAATCGGGAACCTTGGCAGATTCCTGACGTGTGAAATAGATCTCGTCCTGTATGTCGCGGAGCCCGCGCATGTCAGCGCTCTTTCTCACAAAGATAACGTCATCAAGCAGAGACGAAACAGTTTCTCTTCTGTTAATTGCAGATGAATGGCCTCTGATAAGTGTGATGAAGTGGGAATAGAACATGAACACGGAAAACATTGTAAAGAAGACCGTCAGGAAATCAGCCTGCTTCACCGCAAGCATTGCGGCGAGAGCGGCCGTGTAAATCATCATGTATGCAATGAGCCACTTCTTATACTTCTTTCTCAGGCCAATGTCCCATGATGTGTTCGTGTGCTGAAACGCCGCAACCGCAATTTCATCCGGGAGTTTCTCCGAAAGTCTGACAGAGTACCAGTTCACCGGCGGACTGCCCCTGTACTTCCCGGCATATTTTATAACGTCTTCATGCTCAGGTTTCTTCAGAGTCGTTTTCCATGGAAATCCGAAAAGAGTTACGTCAAACTCCTCCTTGAAGAGTGCGCCTTTGGATGTGTTGTCCTTAAGAACGCCAGTAAGTATTTGTATCGCGATGCTCAGCACAAACGAAAAACCGAACAGTATCAGCTTTGTAGTTTCGTCTTTTATGAATATGTAAGTGATCGGATAAGCGTATGAAAGCAATAGTATGAAAAATGTAATGAATATCTCTCCCCGTTTCGCACTCCTGTATGCGGCGGATGATGCCATCAGCAGAAGCGTATGCTGTTCGTCGTTTTGAGCTGAAAGAATTCTGTGAGCCAAATTAACGCGTGATCTTAGCTATAGAAATTGTTCTTGCCGCTTCAGCTTTCTTCACCTTCTTCATCCCCGCTGTCATCATCAACAGTGTCCTCAGCGCTTTCAGCCTCGCCAAGCAGGGCGACCGACTGCTCCTGCGGAAGTTCCTGCACTGTCCTGAGCTTTCTTTCAATAGTCCGCGATTTTGTGCCCGCT
>DAIQRO010000008.1:33927-35232 GCA_036786155.1 Bacteroidota bacterium | reverse complement strand
CATTCCTCTTCAGTCACCGGAGCTTTCTGTTAAGGAGCTTGAGAGATGTGTGAATCAGCTTGGACTCAAAGGAGTTGAGATAGGTTCTCACATCAATGACTGGAATCTTGATAATGAAAATCTTTACCCGTTCTACGAAGCCGCTGAAGATTTGAAAGCGGCAGTGTTTGTTCATCCGTGGGATATGATGGGTAAAGAGAAGATGCAGAAATACTGGCTCCCGTGGCTTGTGGGAATGCCTGCAGAAACATCGCTTGCCGTTTGCTCAATGATCTTCGGAGGGATATTTGAAAAGTTTCCGCGGCTTAAAGTTTGTTTCGCGCACGGCGGCGGATCATTTCCTTTCACTCTGGGAAGAATTGAACATGGCTTCAAGGTCAGGCCGGACCTTGTCGCAATTGACAATAAAGTAAATCCCCGCGATTATCTCGGCAGGTTCTTGATTGATTCCCTTGTACACGATTCATAAGCGCTGTAATATATTACATAGCTTGCAGGCAGTGAGAAGATTGTCCTCGGTTCAGACTATCCTTTTCCTCTGGGTGTACACCTGCCGGGGCAACTGATCGAAGCCACTTTCCCCTCTGATGCGGATCTGATGGAGAAACTTCTGTGGAGGAATGCGGCAGAGTTCCTGTCTGTTGATAGTCACATAATGAACGGAAAAAAATGTCAGTGAAAAAAGTAAGTAGAAGAATGCAGAAAGCTCTTCTTCTGCCGGGACTTCTTTCACTGCTTTCATTTGTTCCTGCCGTGTCCGGGTCCATTGGCAGAGAAATCCGTAACTTTAACGGAAGCATTGAAGAAAGAACAGAAGCATCGGATTCAGTTGAAACTGAAGTCACGGATAAGCATGCTGATTTTTATGGGATCCGTTTTCCGATACTTGAGAACTGGGAGAAAGTGAGTGACAGGGATTTTCCGATGGGTGCCCTTATCTTCAATAACGGGGAGGATTCAAAGGAGGAATTGTTTGTCTCGGCATTGCCGGCCGGTTTGCTTGAACGTGATGCTGATATCATACTTAACTGCAAAGTGACCGGCGGGAGGATGATTGACGGACATTATGCAATTGTTTCAGACACTCTGATGGCCAATGAGAATGTGAGGCTTATTGTCCTGCGGTTCGCAGACCTGAAAGCACAGGGAAGCGATCTCCTTATAATAGCAGTTTGTGCCGCCAGCAAATGGGAGCTGATTTCCGATGATCTGGAAATGCTGTTCAGCGGGATCAGGATCCCGGAATGAATCGGAAATTCAAATTGACTGAGCATTAACCTCAATCCGGAAAACGAAAAATATGGA
>DAIQRO010000008.1:0-33917 GCA_036786155.1 Bacteroidota bacterium | reverse complement strand
TGATCTGTTGCAGACTTTTCTGTTCATATTCGCGGTCATTGACCCGATCGGCTCAGTACCTGTATTCCTGGAGGCCACAAAGAATTTCGACAACGAGACAAAGAAGAAGGTTGCAATAAGATCAAGCGTGATCGCCTTCTTTATCCTGCTGTTCTTCATTGTTGCGGGACAGTTCGTAATGGAAGAGATGGAGATCACTCTTTCTGCATTTCAGATCGCCGGCGGACTGATACTCTTCCTCTTTGCACTTTCGATGATCTTTGGCGAAGGGAAGCCCGAATCGGAGAAGCATCTGATAAAGGACTACAATAATGTAACCGTGTTTCCTATCGCCATGCCTTCGATCGCCTCGCCGGGCGCAATACTTTCCGTTGTTCTTCTTACAGACAATTACACATATACAATTGTACAACAGGCAACAACGTCCGTAATTGTATTGCTTGTGATTGCGGCCACATGCCTGCTTCTTCTCGCCGCCAGGATCGTTCAGGATAAGATTGGTGAAACGGGAATTCTCGTCATCAGTAAGATAATGGGCCTCATACTTGCGTCTTTTGCTGTTCAGAATATACTTGACGGGATCACGAAGTATTTCGATTTGAACAATTAAAAGGTCAGGAAGGAAAATATAATAGTGCGTCTTCTGCGATTTTTCATAATGTGGAAATAATCCACACCTGTAGATATAATCCCCACAATTAGTCAGAAACACTCCCCAAGAATGCGTTTATGTTTGTGTGGAGTGTCCTTCATTATGGCACGGTGCTTGCATCCTAATTGGTAACCCCATACCAAATTCACATCATTTGGCGTCGAATAATCGTCGCAAATTAAAACACAAAGGAAATGAATCTAAAGAAAGTGTTGATTCGCATTTCATTCTTCTTGTTCCTCTCCGGGTTTCTTGCATATAGCATATCTTCTTACGGAGACATTGGAGGCAGGACCGGAAGAACAAAGAAATCCTCAAACAATGGATGCGGAGGCTGCCACGGCTCCTCGGCCACAACAGGCGTTTCAGTCAGTATCAGTGGACCCTCAAGCGTTGTAACGGGACAAACTGCCCAATTCTCAATGACGATTACCAGGGCAGGAATGACAGGCGCAGGGATTGACATTGCAACAAGAAGAGGTACACTTGCAGCAGTTTCATCAGGAACGAGGCTTCAAAGCGGTGAGATAACTCACAATGACAACCTCGCAATGTCAGGGGGTACCATTACAGTTTTGTTCAATTACACTGCTCCGGCAACCTCAGGTGTAGATACGATCTGGTCAACGGGAAATGCAACCAACAGCAATGGCGGTGAAGATGGTGACCAATGGAACTGGTCCGGAGTAAAACACATTAGTGTCATCACTCCCCCGAAGACATTGACATTAACCGCAATGCCGGAAGGATTTTACAACCCGGGCAACAATACAATGGTAAGTGATACGGCTACCGTATATTTGAGGAATGCGACTTCGCCATACGCAATTGTTGATCAGGCAAAATCTGTGCTGAATTCTTCCGGTGTGGGAACATTCACTTTCAATTCAGCTTCTAACAGTGTTCCGTATTACATAGTGGTCGTCCACAGAAATTCGATCGAGACATGGAGCGCAAGCGGGCAGTCATTTATATCGAATTCAATGAATTACAATTTTACAACTTCTGCTACACAGGCGTACGGAAACAACCTCAGCCTTGTAGGAACTAAGTGGACAATCTTTAGCGGTGATGTGAATCAGGATGGTGTAGTGGACGGCAGCGATGCGGGTCTCATTGATAATGATGCTTTCAACTTTGTCTCGGGTTATGTAGTAACAGATCTTAACTATGATGACATTGTTGATGCATCAGACGCTTCGCTTGCCGATAACAATGCATTTAATTTTGTAGGAACGATCAGGCCATAGGGTATTGACGACCTGTTGAAAACAAGAAGCCAAGGCGGAAATGTCTGCCTTGGCTTTTTTGACATGAACTAAAAGATTTGCTATTTGACTTTCACTCTCTCAACCGCCAGCACATCCTTGGTGCTCGTCCTCTGAACAAAGACGATCAGATCCGTCTTGTTCTGATTGATCACGGAAGGCAAATTGTAGCTCAATGCATAGCTGTTGGTCTGCCCGGTGGAAATGCTGAACGGCTGGCCGTTCGGCGGCGTTACGAGATCGCGCATTGTATTCTCAAATAGTGTCTCACCGTTAGGCGCGCTGTAGGCAATATCGTTTTCGGAAACTGCGCAATGGTACACAAGGTCGCTGTATGAACCGCCTGTCGCCTGCTTTATCCTTACGGAAACATTACCCGAGCGCGATACGGAATCGTAAGTATTGACGAGTTTAATGGCAAAAGGTCTTGTGCCGGAAAGCTGATCGTTGATCTTGTTTGTCCAACTTGAAGAGGAATACGCAAGCATGTAAACTCCGAGAAGATAGCCTCTCGGATTGGAAACATTTGTGCCCGGATAAAAACTCATTCTCGCGTCGTTGTCGGTTGTGTTGTAAAGATAAAACGGATCGCCGGCAAACATGGTTGTATGCACGCGCAGAATTATGACAGAATTGTCATTGTTGGTAACGCCCTCGTTCAGATAGATCCTGTCGAGAAACCTGTTCGGATCCACGCAGGGCACACAGCTTGTATTTGTATAGAGCTCAACAAGAACCTTGTTCGTGGGGTTGATGGATTCCAGCAATGTGCTGAAAGCAAACGAAGAGGACCAGAGTGAAGAATCATTGTCAAGATAAGCTCTCACCCTCCAAACGTAAGATGAACTGTCGTTCATTATTCCGGCCGGAACATTGAACTGCGAGGAAGTTAATCCGACAGTGTCTGTGACCAGCTGTGTATAGCCGGCGTCCCGCGCGATCTGCAGTCTGTATCCGACTGCGTTCGTAACATCGGTCCAGTCCATGAGCGGCGTAAGCGTTGACAGGATTGCATTGTCCGGTGGCTCGATCTGCTGAGGAACGGTAGTGACCGGCGTTTGCTGATTTATGGTGTCGTCATTGCTTTCGCAGGAGATGAAGAATGCCGACAGCATCATCATCGCCAGTATGCAGAAGTATTTCATGAGTCCAGCATTGATTACTTTTAAAATTGTGTTGCAACTCCAAGTCGGAATCCCTGAAACGGCTGAACGAATCTGCAGATCCCGTTTGTGCATGTGAGTCCGCCCCGCTGTGAACCGTAAGAAACGGTCACGGTATTTGATTCGTTGATCCTGTATGTCACTTCGCCGATATACCATGAATCCCTGCCGGTCGGCTCTTCCTCGTCATCGGTAAATTCAAATCCCACAGTCGCGTTCAGGTAAGGTGACCTTGAGTAGCTGAGCGAAACAAGCTGATTTGTAAATGTCTTATTGCCGGTTCTTATTGAATTGTTGACCCACTGCGTTTCAAAGATGAGCTTCAGAGTGTTAAGCTGTTGAAATGTGTACTTGAACTCGAGCGGAATTGTGGAAGTCATGGTCTTCTCCGAGTTCAGTGGATTCTGCTGATTGTAAAGTGTGTTGCTCTGCCTGTCGAATGCTACCTTGGCATAGATCTCGGGGGTTATGTAATACTCGCCTTCAACATAAAATTCCCAGAAAGGTGAAAAGGGATCGTTAAGGTCGGGCAGGAATGAACTTCCCCTGTCAACCCTCTGATAGACAAGTGCTGAACCCGTATCAATATCGGAGTATTCATAATGCCGTGATGCGATTGCTCCGTTAAGGTAAAATGTAAGGTCGGGAGTAGCCGCATAAATGACATCAACCTGTCCGCCCACCTCGTCATTGAAATCAACGACGTGCGGATATCTCGAGATAAGCGTAGATGTGTGCTCTCTCTGCGCTGTCGGAGGATTCTGATACGGCAGTGCGCGCGTAGGACGTATAGGGCTTCTGTTGTCAGGCAGTGTTACGTCAAACCTGTAGTTCTTGTAATCGAGAGTTATCCCGACATCGCCCGTGCTGTATGAAAGCGAGGAGTAAACCCCGTCGCCGAAGCCGGTAAATGCTTCGGGATAGACAGAATTTGGAGAGACCCTTGCTGACTTGTGCGCGTAGGAAATATACCATTGTACATCGGAAGTGTTAAGCATCAGCCCGAACTCGGGAAGATCCGTCTTTACAATTGTATTCTCGCCCTGCTCGGGAAGTTCGGCAACCGAATACAGATAGCTTGCACCGAAAGTGAGGAACTTGTAAGGAGAAAATTCACCGTAAACATTTCTGATCTTATACTTTTCTTCCCTGTCGAGGTCAAGATAGTCAACGTAGCTGATATTGCCGGCGAGCACCTGCGCCTTCAACTTCATGGGATTCTTTTTTCCGAAGGACTTCTGATAGATCACTCTTGCTCCGTCAATGCCTGTGTCGTATGCAAGCTGTCTGTCCTCGAAAGTGTTCAGCGACAATCCTCTGCCTATTATTTCGTAATAGTCTCCCGCGCGAAGCGTGATCCCTATATCATGCTTGTATTCAATGTATCGCTTGTCAATCCCGATTGTGTCCCTTCCGTATTCCCGGGGATCACTGATGTCATATCTGAGTCCGAATGTAACTCCGTTTACATTCAGCCTTGCATCGGCAAGGTCTTCGAAATATTCCTTTGTAACCCTGTTGCTTCCGAAATATTCGTATCCGTTACCGTACCTGAAGAGATTACTTACGGAAGCTTCGACATTGAGTTTTAACTGCGCCTGTGCGAGCTGTACCGCGGATAAGCAAACCAGCACGGCTAATATTCCTCTGAACATTTTCATTCGCAATGTGATCGGCGATTTATGTTATTTTGTACCCTTGCCCGATTCGGCCTTCTCAAGGGCGTCAATAATTTCCTGCTCTATCTTCTTCTCGTCGCCCGTAATGTAACCGAGATGCTTTGAGGCAATATTCTTATCGGTATCGATCAGAAGCGAATAAGGCATTCCGATGCCTCCGTAAGCCTCAAAGACCTCCTTCTCAAGATCCAGAACAACAGGGAATGTGTAGCTGTTTGCGGAAATGAACGATTTCACTTTTGCAACGGATTTCTGATTGTCCTGATTGACCGCAAGATATGTGAAACCGCGGTCTTTGTACTTTTCGTAAAGGGGCTGAAATTTCTTCATTTCTTCCTTGCAAGGCGCGCACCACGTTGCCCAGAAAGATATGAGCACAGGACCCTTTTCAACAAGTTTGTCGAGCGACACTTCATTGCCGTCAAGGTCGTTCAGCGTGAAATTGTTGTAGCTCTGCGCAAAGCTTCTTCCCGCAAACAGAAGCAGGAACATTGCACAGATCGGGAGATGTCTTATTTTCATATTTTGCATTTTGATTTCTTTCTTGAATGTTACCGGGCAGAAGCGGACACACAGCTTCTGCATTTTGGGGTAGTCTTCTGTTACAACTTATCAGGTTTTCAATATCAGCACTACAATCGCAGTTATCACAAGATTAAGCAATGAAAAAGGAAGCATGACCTTCCAGCCAAGATTCATGAGCTGATCATATCTGAACCTCGGCACTGTCCATCTGACCCAAATAAAGAACAGCACAAGGAAAATGACCTTTGCCGTAAATGCGAGAACCTGTATAATGCTCGTTGCCATCGGAGGAAGGCCTATATTCTGTAAATACGGAACCTGCCATCCGCCAAGATAGAGTGTCGTGATCATTGCGGATGATACTATGACGTTTGCATATTCGGCAAGGAAGAACAAAGCAAATTTCATGCTAGAATATTCCGTGTGATATCCGCCTACAAGTTCCTGTTCTGCTTCCGGCAGATCAAACGGTGCACGGTTTGTCTCTGCAAATGCTGCGGTCAGGAATATTATGAACCCGACCGGCTGAAGTATCAGATTCCATTTCCATCCTGCCTGATTCTGTACAATCGTATCAAGTTCAAGCGAGCCGTTCAGAAGTATTATTGCGATAACGGAAATTCCCATCGAGAGTTCATAGCTGATCATCTGTGCCGAAGAGCGCATTCCGCCGAGAAGCGAGTACTTGCTGTTTGAAGACCATCCGCTCAGTGTGATTCCGTAAACACCAAGCGATGTCATTGCAAGAAAGTAAAGTATGCCGACGTTGACATCAGCGATCTGAAGCTTTATCACCCTGTCTCCAATTGTAATGGTGTCTCCGAATGGTATCACCGCAAACGTTGAAAGCGAAACTATGATAGAGAGAGTGGGGGCAAGAGAATGGATAAACTTGTTTGCCTTTTCAGGAACGATGTCTTCCTTCATCAGAAGCTTTACAACGTCAACGAGCGGTTGAAGCAGTCCTTCCGGGCCTACTCTGTTCGGGCCGATCCGGTTCTGAATGAATGCGGAGACTCTTCTTTCGGCATAGACCGAATATGCGACACCGGTAAGGAGTACTCCAAGCACAACACCTATCTTGGAAAGGGTTATGATGAGGCTTATTACAAATTCAGGCATTCAGCGTAATGTTTGAATTCAGAAAATCACCAAAATAATTTTAATTTGAAATGTAATTTTGGGAATTTTGGGCGCTGTGATTTCAGCGGAGCCGGGGCTACCTGTGATGTAGTAAGATAACGGCCTATGCTGGCGCTTCTGAAAAGAGCCCGCCTGGAGCGGCAAAACCGGTCTTAATCCGTGTAAATGAAACCGGGGCGAAGGAAAATCTGACAGTTATTTGCTTCGGAGTGGAAGTTCGATGATAAATGCAGTGCCCTTTCCGGGTGATGATTTCACGCTGATGTTTCCGTTGTGTTCGGAAATAACTCTCTTTACGATCGAAAGTCCAAGACCGGTCCCTTTTCCGTATTCCTTTGTTGAGAAGAACGGCTTGAATATCCTGTCAAGGTTTTCTTTTGGGATACCCAGTCCGTTGTCTGAAACAGATATAACTGCATTTCCGTTATTCTTTTTTACTGCAAGTGTAATCTCTCCTTTGGAGGGTATTGCCTGAATTGCGTTCGTGACGATGTTCAGTATTGATTCCTCTATCTGCTCGGCATCAAACTCGAATTTTCCAACGGCGTTATCTATTTCTTTCTTCACCTTAATTTCCTTATTGCCTGAAATGTGCTTCACGTTTCCCGCAATTCGCTGAATAACTTCACTTAGGTCGTTCAGCTTCTTGTTGCTCTTGATGGGACGGGAGAAATTCAGCAGATGCCTGATAGACCTTGTGATGCGGGTGGTCTCGTTGATAATTGCCTGAAGCTCTTCGTATTCATCGTCGCCCGGTTTCTTGTTGAGCATGAGATAGTCGGCGTTTCCGGAAATGATATTGAGCGGATTGGAAAGACTGTGGGCCACGCTTGAAACAACTTCTCCGATAAGCGCAAGGTTTTCCTTCTCACGAAGCTCCTGCTGAAGCTTCTTTACGAGGGTAATATCCCTTACAATACCGACAGATCCGATGGACTTGTTCTGCTCATCGAATATTGAGAACCTCGAGATGCTGACGCTCTTTATCTCTCCCGATTTTGTGATCCTCTCGGATTCGTAGTTTGCGATGAATCCTTTGTTTCTCACTTCATCGATCAGAAATTCCTTCTCGCCTTTTTCAAGCAAGTATTCGGGAATCAGAAATTCGAAGTCTTTGCCCATCGCTTCTTCACGCGCATATCCGAAAATATTCTCTGCGCCCTTGTTCCACAGAAACACGCGAAAGTCCTCGTCAAATCCGATTATGGCATCGACAGAATTCAGTATGATGTCCGAAAAGAATTTCTCGTGAGCTGATTTCCCCTCCTTCATCAGGCGGATCATCTGCATCACAATGTCTTTCACGGAACTGCTGATTGCATCAACTGCTTTTCCGTTAAGGCCGTGCTCGTTCCGGAGCATTTCGGCAAGAGCTTCAAAGCTCTTATCAAATTCCGATGTTACCCTGTTTTCCAATCAGTTTCTGGATTTCATTTTAAGTGGATTGCGAGTCAAATTCTTTCATGTAAATATTGGTTGCCTCGGTTGCAGTTTCAATGCTGAAACCCCGTGAAACAAGATGCCTGAAGCACCGCGCCCTGGCCTTTTCCGGCTCGGCGGCACGGCTGCGTGTCATATACTTCCTGAGTGCTTCCAAAGCAATGCCTGATTCATCCTCGCGTTCAAGAGCTTTGATTATTGCCTGCTCAACCGTTTCCTTATCAATTCCTTTCTGAATGAGTTTCTTCTTCAGCAGCTCGCGGCCTACGGGCTTTGATCTGATCTTTTCCGCGGCATAATTGAATGCATACTCTTCGTCGTTGAGATACTTCTGCTCTTTGAGAAGCTCAATTGTTCGCTCGATAGCCCTGCTGTCATACTTCTTTGATCTCAGCTTTCTCACAACCTCACTGCCCGTTCTCGCCTTGTAAGCAAGGAAATCATAAGCGGTCTTTCTTGCCGAGATGAAGTCATCATACTCGCTCAGCTCTTTCATCTTATCTTCTCCGATTTCGTCCCCCGCCCTTATCCCGAATCTTACAAGGGTATCTTCCGAGATTCCTCTTTCAAAACCATCATCAGAAAAAAGACTGTACCTGTTTTTGTCTTTCTTCTGCCTTTCGATCTTAAGGATCTTCATACTTCATGAAGAAGCCGGCAGGCAAGAACTGGCCGGCCGGCTTGATGATTTCCGTTTCACTTAGTGATTATTTCCTGCGGCCGGATGCTTCTTCCTTCGGGGATCCGTTTTCAGCCGGCCCGTTTTCGGTTGATACATCCATACCTATCGCGGCTCTCACTTCTCTTCCCAGCTTGTCAAGCACAGCGGGTTCTTCCGCAAGAAACCTCTTTACCCCGT
Organism: Bacteroidota bacterium; assembly: GCA_036786155.1. Classification (GTDB taxonomy): domain Bacteria; phylum Bacteroidota; class Ignavibacteria; order Tepidaquicellales; family Tepidaquicellaceae; genus JADJAH01. The sequence continues at coordinate 25,188 of DAIQRO010000008.1, read as the reverse complement.
CCCTTCCCTGCATCCTGTTCTCGCCGTATGAGAACCATGCGCCTGACTTCTTGATGATCTCTTTCTCAACCGCCAGGTCAATAAGGTCGCCGATCTTTGAAATTCCCTCGTTGTACATGATGTCGAATTCGACTTCCCTGAACGGCGGCGCGACCTTGTTCTTTACGATCTTTACCTTTGTCCTGTTGCCAACTGTATCCGTACCCTCTTTGATTGCGGCTATCCTTCTTATGTCCATCCTTATTGATGCATAGAACTTCAGCGCCTTTCCGCCTGTGGTTGTTTCCGGACTTCCGAACATTACGCCGATCTTCTCCCTGAGCTGGTTTGTGAATATCAGCACAACATTCGACTTTGATACAGCCGCGGTGAGTTTTCTCAGTGCCTGCGACATCAGGCGGGCCTGCATTCCCATAACTGAATCCCCCATCTCGCCTTCTATTTCTGCACGCGGCGTCAGAGCGGCCACGGAGTCAACAACGATCACGTCAAGAGAGTTGCTTCTTACAAGTGTCTCGCATATCTCAAGTGCCTGTTCGCCGTACTCCGGCTGTGATATGAGCAGGTTGTTGACATCCACACCGAGCTTCTGTGCATAGCTTGTATCAAGTGCATGTTCGGTGTCAATGAATGCGGCCAGTCCGCCGTTTCTCTGTGCTTCTGCTATGATGTGCAGGCAAATTGTCGTCTTTCCCGATGATTCGGGTCCGTAGATCTCAATGATCCTTCCTCTTGGAACTCCTCCTATGCCGAGTGCGGCATCAAGCGAAATTGAACCGGTTGATATCGCGGCGATCTTCTGTATCGGCCTGTCACCCAGCTTCATAATAGCTCCCTTGCCATGCTCTTTCTGGATCTGCTCAAGAGCAATGTCGAGGGATTTCATCTTCAGGTCTCTGTCTTCTGCCATTGCTGATTGTTTAAAGGTTATCAAAAGCTCGTGCCAATATATTTAATTGAGAGGAAACATTATATAGACTTAAAGCCGGGTTAGGCTCACTCTCCCGGAAGCTAATGACAATCAGGTCTTGTGTTTAATGTAAGATGCTATCGGAGAGATGCTCTTTGCCTTAAGATGTATCCCGCAAATTAGTCATGCAGTCATTCGTAAATTGTAAGACAACGCCAAAAGAGCTATTTTTAAATTCTTTTATCAACAAACACACATCATGCCAAATCTGGTAATTGTCAGGCACGGCCAGTCACAGTGGAACCTTGAGAACAGGTTTACGGGGTGGATTGACATAGATCTTTCACCCGCGGGGATCGAAGAGGCAAAAAAGGCCGGAGCAAAGCTGAACGGATACAAATTTGACAAGGCCTTTACATCCGACCTGATAAGGGCGCAAAGAACGCTCGACATAATCCTTGAGGAAACGGGACAGAAGGATATTCCGGTGGAAAAGGATAAGGCGCTTAACGAACGAATGTACGGAGACCTGCAGGGAATGAACAAGGATGAATGCAGGGAAAAGTTCGGTGTCGATCAGGTGAAGATATGGAGAAGAAGCTACGACATCCCCCCGCCGAACGGAGAAAGCCTGAAAGACACTGCTGACCGGGTTTTGCCTTACTACCGTGAGAAGATCGAACCCGAGCTGAAGGCGGGAAAGGACATACTGATCTCTGCACACGGCAACAGCCTGAGGGCGCTGATCATGCACCTTGAGAACCTTTCGAAGGAAGAAATACTTGAGACCGAAATACCCACCGGCTCCCCGAAAAAATAACTTCATACATCTGATTGCCGGCCAGCGGGATCAGAAATATCGTGTTTGACCTGGGCAATACGCTTGTCTTCTTCGACTATTCTTATTTCTTCGAAGGTGTTTACAAACTTGACAAGAAGCTCAAGCCGGTAATGCTTAAAAAGTACTTCAGGGAAAACAGGCTTGATGTTCATCTTGGAACAGGAAGGACAAATATCAGGGAGTCATTCAGGAAGCTGAAACGCAAGCACGACCTCAGTATTGGTTTTGAAGATTTTCACAACCTTTACTGCGACATCTTTTGGGAGAATGCGGATATGAAGGAATTTATAGAGGAAAAACTGCTGAACACCAGGCTCAGGCTCTTCATGCTTTCCAACACGGATTCATCTCACATCAACTACATCAACAACAACTTCCCTTATATAAGGCATATAAGGAGAAGGATACTGTCATTTAAGGTGAATGCCATTAAGCCGGAGAAGAAGATCTACAGGAAACTGATAGAAAGGATGAACATTGTTCCGGAGGAATCTGTGTTCATAGACGACCTTAAACCCAATATTCTGACAGCACGATCAATGGGATTCAATACGATCCATTACACTTCTCACGGCAGATTCATCAAAGAATTCCGCGAACTTACCGGGATACGCTGAAGCTGTTTTTCAAAAGCCGAAAGAATAACCAAAACCGGCTATGAACCTGTGGTCGTTCTGGGGCTGGTCTCCGTTCAGCGACTGAGTGAACACGGGCTGGTAATTAAGTTTGACCGAGAACATGCCGACGGTCACGTCAAGTCCGAAATTACCAAGCAATGCGCTTCCTCCCGAGTTTGCATCTGCTGTCCCGTTATTCCTGTCCTCGGGAGAATACTCAAAGTAAACTCCGGCATAGGGTATGAGTGTCACGGCATCAGCATAGATATCATACGTGAACACTCCGTTAAGATTGAGCTGATCTCCGAAAATATAATTGTTGCTGTTCTCTGTGTTGATCTTGTAAGCGGCATCGGCGGCAAATCCCAAATATCCTGACTTGGCAAAATAGGATCCGAGCAGCAGAAAATCAAAACTTCCTGTGCCCGGCTGAAAGTGCGCTTCCACATCACCGCTGTCGTCTGCAATGTTATATCTGCCGGTCGGGAATTTGACTCCGCCTCCAAGAAAAAGCCTGTTTCTAAATTTCGTCTCGCCGGAGACTTCTGTATTGAAGACCTGGTATTTTGCCTGCAACTGAATATCTCCCGCGCCCGAAAATGTTTCATCGCCTATCAGATTTGATGAAACAGGAATGATTCCGAATAGCTGAAACTTCGGCGAAAGATAATACCGGCCCCAAATCTCTGCAGTGTTGTATGTTTCTTCTTCCCCGTGCTGATGACCCGCATGATCCTGTTCGGCTGTGTTCTGCTCTTTCTTCTTGTCACCGGAAAATTTCCTGAGCTTATACCTGATTCCTGCCGTATTGAAATTGTAATTGGGATCAGGGCCGAGGTAACAGCCACAAAGGTCACAGGCGATGCCGGAAATTCCTGCAACGGCAGGTCCCCCGCAATGCAAGTGCCTTGGTTGTGAGTGTGACAGATCAGGCATCGTCAGAACCGGGATGAGAATAGCCGAGATGATTGTTAGCAGTTTCATGTAAGAAGATCGTCAGTGAATTCAGAATTCCTCAACATAAGTCAGGAAGATCAAACACGAAATGGAAAATCAGCGGTAAGCCGGGAATCGGGTTAAAATTGTTTCTATTATTCGGGGTTATCTTTATATTGCACTCAAATTTTTCTAAAGCCCTAAAAAGTAACTGAAGATGAAATTGCTGAAGAATCTTACAACTTCCATTCTCACTGCATTTGCATTGCTCATGCTTATTGCAGGATCGTCACAATCGCAGATAAATATCGGAGGAAAGCCGATGAGTTCTCTTATGGAACTGAACACTGCTTATGCATCGGTAACCCTGCCCGCCTTTGATGTGCAGAAGATGCTTGATGAGGACAAGATTACGGAGCAGGTGCAGGATATGCCGACACGCTATGCAAAGGTGTTCGAGACTGATTACTCGCTTGCAAACTCCGGCACATGGGAACAGCTCTCCGATGGCAGCAGGATATGGAGGCTTGCGATTCAGTCGAACGGCGCAGTTTCTATCGGACTTGCATACAAAGATTTCTACATGCCCAAGGGCGCTACTCTATTCATTTACAATGCCGAAAAGTCAATGGTCTTCGGAGCATTTTCCGAGATCAACAACACACAGGACGGCATCTTTGCGACAGTTCCTGTTTACGGAAGCAGGATAATTGTTGAATACTATGAGCCGGTATATTCGGCAGGCATGGGAAGGTTTTCCGTAAGCCAGGTGATCCACGCTTACAAAGACATTTTCGGTTTCAGTTCGGTGATGGAAGAACCGTGCAACATAAACATCAACTGTCCGATCGGCGCGCCGTGGCAGGAGAACAAGAGGTCGGTTACCAGGATCACATTCAATCAGGGCGGTGGAGGTTTTCTATGCACAGGTTCGCTGATCAACAACACACTCAACAACAGGGTGCCTTACTACCTTACAGCCGAGCACTGCGCCACCGACAATTATTCAACGATGGTGTTTTATTTCAATTACGAGAATCCGACATGCATAGGAACATTCGGAAGCCTTGCAAACACCATGGTTGGCGCATCGCTGAAGGCGGAACTGTATGCAACCGATATGCGGCTCATTCAGCTTGCACAGTCTGTGCCCGCGGCATACAATGCGCGCTTCAACGGCTGGGACAGGTCAGGTGCACAGCCGCAAAACCAGACTGCGATTCATCATCCAGGCGGCGCAGTAAAGAAGATCTCGCTTGACAACAATCCTGCGGCTTCGGTCACGGGTTTTGGAGGAAGGCTTGTGAACGGCTTTTGGGAAGTGATTTGGGATGAAGGTATGACCGAGGGCGGCTCATCAGGATGCCCGCTGTTTGATCAGAACAAGAGGGTCATCGGACAGAACCTTGGCGGCAATCCCGCAAACTGCAATAACCCGCAGGCAGTAAGAAAGGTGTTCGGCAAGCTTTCCGAGTCATGGGCATACGGAGGATCTCCCGGAAGCCAGCTTAAGGACTGGCTTGATCCGAACAACTCGGGCGTAACAACGCTTGATGCTATTGACGACCTGACGGGAGTAGCACCGTCGGCAAATTTCACTTCCAATGTTCAGACATTGCCGCTTGGCGGAGGCACCGTTAATTTCTATGACCTTACTACCAATAATCCCGAAAGCTGGAGCTGGAGTTTTCCGGGAGCGACGCCTTCTACGTCAACGGAAAGAAATCCGACCAGCATATCATACACGCAAACAGGGAACTACACAGTGTCACTTACAGCAACCAATTCGTTCGGCTCAAACCTCAAGACCTTTACAAGCTATATAAAGGTGCAGGGTGTTGATATGGCAAACATCAGTCTTCAGTCGCCTCCTTCAAACTCAAGAATACTCGTTGACAGAAATGATCCGACACTTGTAAGCTTCAGGTGGTCCTCTGCAAGTCCGAGCCCGACAGTTAACTACAAGTTCAAGATCAGAAGGGTTGCAACAACATCGGATTTCATTTTCACCGCAAACAACAACGGACTTGATTCGGGCATCAGCTTCAGGGAAAGCTATCTCGACAGCCTCATCACTATTCTCGGTTCAAGCAACGACTCGGTGACCTGTACATGGAGGGCTTTGGGCTTCAACGGCGCCGATTCTGTTTCGGCAAATCCTTACATAGTAACTATTCGAAGAACCCCGGTCGGAATAAATCAGATCTCTTCTGTGGTCCCGTCGGGTTTCAATCTGTACGACAACTATCCCAATCCGTTCAACCCCAAGACAGTGATAAAGTTTGATGTAGCGGAGAACGGCAGGGTGGAGCTGAAAGTGTACAACATACTTGGTGAGGAAGTTGCGTCGCTTGTGAACAGGCAACTTTCAGCCGGCACATATACTGCTGATTTTGATGCATCGTCATTGTCAAGCGGACTGTATTTCTACAGGCTTGAGGTGAGATCGTCGAACCCGATTGAGTCGCAGGGCTATACTGCAACGAAGCGGATGATGCTCCTGAAGTAATTCTTATTCAGATCATTTTTAGCGGGGGAAGATTTACGGCATCTGCTGAAGGGTTTTCCCCCGTTGTTTTTTATACGCTAATGAAGACAAGATACATTATGCTCGCGGTGATTGTGCTGTTTGCCTTCGGCTCTGCCGGTGCGCAGACAATGAACATCACCTACAAGAAACAGGAATTCTCAACCCGCGGGATCGGATGGAAAGTATCCGCAAGCTATCCATCAACACTGCAATTGAGGGCCTCTGCAACAGGAAGATCAGTGATTTTGAATCAGCCGCAAGGGATAGAAATCCGATGATACCTGACAGCATGGAAAGCGAGCTTGAGATCACAAGCGAGGCATTTGTAAACGGCGGAACACTGCTGTCAGCCGTGATCGAAGAGTTCAGCTATGTTGCGGGATCTGCCCATCCGCTCACTACCATAACAACTTTCAATTACAGCACAACTGCGTACGGAGTTCTTGATTCAATCTCAAAATTGTTCGTCAGGGAGAGCGGCTACATGACTTTCATTTCGAATTACTGCAACAAGGATCTTAAGCTGAGGGCGGAAAAGGATGGCTACGATAACATTTCGGAAATGATAGATGAAGGAACTGCGCCCGATGTGAAGAATTACGTCGCATGGTATGTACAGGAAGATACTCTTCACATTGTATTTAATCCGTATCAGGCAGGGCCTTATGTGATGGGTATTCAGTATGTTTCAATGCCGCTTTCGGAATTGCTTCCATACATAGATCCGAAAGGACCGCTCGAATACATGTTCCGTTGAAGATCATTTGACAAACCTGTACATCAGTATGCTGTTTATGTAAGTCCCGTCGCCGAGTTTCATGTCTCTCGGGCATACGCCTTCCGTTTCGAATCCGAATTTTTTGTATAGTGCTATTGCCCGTTCATTAACAGAGAACACCGCAAGCGTGAGCCTTACAAGTTCCTCCATAAGCATTGAACCGATGCCGTCTCCTCTGTACTCCTTAGCTATGAAGATGCTCAGCATTCCCGCGTGGCGGGTTCTTCTCAGATTCCCGTTCATCAGCTCGATGAACCCGGCGATGTTGCCTTCGTGAACAGCTACAATGTATGCGCATCCTTCGCTTTCGAGATGGCTGTTAATGTCTGCTGTTTCCGACTCCTCCGTGAAAGATTCCTCATCCTTCTCCCTAAGCATATAGATCTTCTCATCAATTACCTGCGTCTTTATCTCTATGATCCCGCGCGCATCGGCAATATGCGCGCTCCGTATGAGAATCTCCTTGCCCGACCTTGTGTACTTTCTTACGGCATCAATGTATGACATTCACGGCCTCCGCAAAATGAATCTCATAATCGAATTTCTGTCTTCTTCATGAAATGACTTTACAAGCATATCAGCACCGGACAGATCCTGCTTTGAACGTGGATCGCCCGCATATCCGATGCATCTCATTCCGGCGGCATGAGAGCCGCGCAGGCCGTTGACGGAATCTTCAATTACAACGCAATTCTCCGGAGCGCTTTTCAAAGCTGTTGCCGTCTTCAGAAAAATATCGGGTGCAGGTTTTCCGTTTGCCACATCTTCCCCGCAAACGGTTGCTTTGAAGTATCCAGAAAGATCAAGCTTTGACAGGACCATCTCCACATTCTTTCTTGCGGATGATGATGCCACCGCGGCGGGAATTCCGGCATTGGCAATATTGATCAGCAGACTCTCGACACCGGCTATCGGTTCAGACACCCTGTCTGACCTAAGCAGTTCGTGTATCCTCTGCTTTTCACTGTTCATAAGTTCATCAACGCTCTGCGGCAGGGAAAACTCATCTTTTATCATCTTCCACATAAGCGGAGACGACATTCCGACAAACTTGTGATACTCCTCCTTATCTATTCGGACTCCGAGTTCGGAAAAGAGCTCTTCATTCATTTCCACATACAGCGGTTCAGAGTCAATGAGTACACCGTCCATGTCGAAAATGACCGCGCAGTTTGTTCCGCGTTGCTCCATTCAGAGCAGGTTGCTTGCGAGTTCTGCAAGTTCAGACCTCTCGCCTTTGACAAGATTGACATGCGAGTAGAGCTTCTGCCCTTTGAAATGTTCGATGAGGTATGAAAGCCCGTTTGATTGCGAGTCGAGATACGGATGATCGATCTGATAAATATCTCCCGTGAATACAAGCTTTGCACCTTCTCCCGCCCTTGTGATGATCGTCTTTATCTCATGCGGTGTGAGGTTTTGTGCTTCATCCACAATAAAGAAGATCCTTTGAAGGCTCCTACCGCGGATATAGCTCAGCGGCTCTATCACAAGCTTGTTGTCCTTTGTCATTTGCGATATTTGCTGATACTGCTTGTCCGTTTCGCTGTACTGATCCTGAATCACCTTAATATTGTCCCAAAGCGGCTGCATGTAAGGCGCAAGCTTGTCGTCAATGTCGCCGGGTAGGTATCCGATGTCCTTGTTGCTGAGCGGAACAACCGGGCGGGCGATATATATCTGCCTGTAATGCTTTCTCACATGCAGTGCGGATGCGATCGCAAGCAGTGTTTTGCCCGTGCCGGCCTTGCCGGTAATGGACACAAGCGGAATATTGGTGTTGATCAGTGCATCAACCGCAAACGTTTGCTCGGCGTTGCGCGACCTTATCCCGTACGTCTCGATCTTGTCAATCCTTCTCATTACCTCATTCTTTGCATCAAGGTGAGACAGGACCGATCGGTTTGAATTCCTGAGTATGTAGAATTTGTTCGGCAGTACTTCGCCCTTCAGTTTCTTTCCGAACTCTTTAAGCGGCACTTCAAAGGGAGGGGCATATAGCCGCTGAAGGATTCCGTCGTCAAAATCATCAATGGTTTCCTTGCCGCTGTAGAGTTCTTCAACACTGTTAATGCGGTCCGTTGTGTAATCTTCGGCGGGCAGTCCGAGCGCCTTTGCTTTCATCCTCAGGTTCACATCCTTCGACACAAGAATGACAGACCTTTTCTTGTCGCCTCGTGAGATGTCCAGCGCCGTTGAAAGGATCCTGTGGTCCGGATTGTCATCCCTGAAGATCTCGCGAATCTCATCGCTCAGCCCGCGCGTCATTGCAATGCGGACCTTGCCCTTGCCTTTCCCGAGAGATATGCCGCCGTTGAAGAGGGCAGATCCGGTCATAGTGTCAAGAGTCCTTGCGAACTCCCGTGCATTGAGATTGATCACCTGTGATCCGCGCTTGAAATGATCAAGCTCTTCGATGACAGTGATAGGAATAATGATGTCGTTTTCCTTGAACTGGTGGATGCAGGATGCATCGTGAAGTATCACATTTGTATCTAAGATGAAAACCTTTCCGGGTTTCTTGGCCATTCAGATGAGTTGGTTCATGATATGTATGTGTGAATAATATATGATTTATAGATTTTTTTTGAAATGAAGCATTGATAATGAACCGGATCGCACCGGATTGCGGCAAGAAACATTGAGCATGAAGGACCGCACACAATGCTGTTCCTGTGCTATTCAATTATTTCCCTGAGCTTTTCCGAGTCCCATGATTCTGCATGAGCGGTCTTCTGTTTGCGGAACATCATTTTCAGTTCGTGTCTGCTGATTCTGCCCTCCTTGTATTTCAGGATCTGGTTGAGAATTCCAATACTGGAGCCGTAACCGTTGCGAATGGCAGACGGGATCTCGGCATGCTTTTCGAGATATTGCCCTGCCCTTTCGAGTTCTTCGTGTAGTTCAAGATATTTTCCGGTTTCGAACAGGGCTCTTGATCTTATCGAAAACCTGTCAATATAATTGAGGTAGTGTCCGATTCTTATTCTTTTGAGCAATTCAAGAGCATCCTTGTTGCTGCCTTCTGCCTGAAGAACTCTTGCGAGAGCAAGGTCTCTTTCTGCAGCCCGATGTTTTTCGGGTAGCACATAAGAATACTCTCCGATAAACTCCTTCACCCAATCCAGTTCTTTGACCCTGATGCCGATTATTACATAGTCCCTGAAATTGTTTACGGGATAGTTGATTCTTCTGAGTTCGGAATCATAACCTGCAGAGATCTTTTTCTTAATGATCTCGAACACGATTCTGAGAAACTTGTGATTGCCCAAACTGATCTGATCTATGCAATACGTTATGAGCGCGAAATAGATCTGATTATTTTCCGCTTCGCTCAGACTGCCGGTCAGCTCTTCAAATAGTTTTTGAAGCCTTCCAAACTCCCGGGAATCAGGCAGTGTCTTGAAAAGAACATACAGGTAGTAATTCATGAGAACGTACTTGTACAAAAACGTATCCGTCTTCTTCAATGTATTGATAACCTTTACAACATCAATGAACTCCATCACTTCCTCGGAAACAATTCTCCCTTTTGCATAACCGGCAAAGACCTGTTGATAATGCTCAGTGGAATTTGTCAGCAGTCCGGTAAGGAACAATGCAACCTGGTACCCGGAATTCCGTGACCTCGATGATTGAAATTTGTCATACCTGCCGCTGTAGAAATTTGTATCAGAGTCAAGCATTGAGATCCTCTCCAACTGGTACAACAGTTCCGAATCAAATTTCGTGGTGACTAATCTCTTCTCTGCTCTTCTCAGTACGAAATCGGATATGCGGAATTCTTCCCGCTTCACGAGTTCGCTGATCAACAGATTCTCAAAAATGAAAGGGCTGTTTACGATCCTTTCGTTGACGAGAAACTTTTCAAGCACCAGGTACAGCTCCGACATTCTGCTTTGGAGAGTTCTTACACTTATGCCAAGATCCTTAGACAAACTGTCCGGAAACTTTCTGCCGCCGAATTCATCAAAACCGTTTCCGTGAAGTTTCAAAAGTTTTTTCAGGATCTTTGTACTGTCTCTTTTGCCGGAAAAGTATCTTGAAGAAGCAAACTTTACAAACGACTGCATTTCTTTCGCTGAAAGAAGCGTCAGTGCCGATATCAATTTGGGCGCGGGCGGTGGTGAACTTTTCATATTTGTTAATTGCTATTCCGGCTGAATATTCGGCTTTTTGTATTAAAAATCTGTGGTGAAATTTGTCGAATCCGGACTTTGACAAACAAAATGCCTCATCATATTTTCGCAATATTCAGGACAGTCATGACGGGTAAATTGTGATTGCAGTTTGTAACCGCTTTGTGTTTCAAAAGGCTGTCCGGAATATTCAGCAAAAGGTTGATTTAGAGTTGGGTGGTCAGGGTGTTCCGGATGCGCTTTTCCTTCCTTGGCGCGAGATAACGGAACACCTTACTTTTTTACAGAGATCAGTTCCTATCTTTAACAGACTTCGTTTTGACCCGCAACAATCCAAGCGTATTCTTAAGTACAAAAACAATTTCGACATAGCTGATGCAGGTGATGATTCGACTGCAATCAACAATGCATTCAAATTAACGTGTGCAATAAGGCCGTAATGTTCCGCTGTGATATAGCAGGAAGTGCGTTTGCTGACAGAATGGTCCCGCCGTACTGCAAATGCGGGACTATGTAAGCTCGAAATCTAATTTGAAGCAGGTCAGTTGACGGGCCGCTCGTGTGATTCCGTCTGAGAAACATGAACAGGTGCAACATCCGGAGCCTCAGTTTCAGAGAACCTGTTCCAAAAGCCAAGAAGGAATCCTGCGACCGCATAGGAGACCATCGCTTTGCCTGCATTGAGCCATGTCAGGCCGTAATGCCTCAGCTCAAACTGATCAATTGTGAGGAGTTCGCAGAAGACAAACCCGAACCAGATCATCACTCCGTACGTTAACCCCATGAAAAAGCTTTTAACCTGCAGCTTCTTGAATAACCATGCAAGGGTGTACATTGAGACAACCGATGTGATGAACGCAACAATGAACGGCATTATGCCGGCGTTCTTGAAGAACTCCATATCCTTTCCGAGAAGCTTCATCCATTCATTCCCGAAAAAGTAAGGCGAGTACCAAACAAAACCAAGTATCATGTTGAATACAACCAGGATCCAGACAGCCGGGTGATTGATCTGTACAGTTTTTACTTTCATAGTCTTTGTTTGTTTTTGCAAAATAGTCATTTGGGTTTGCTTTACCAATGTAGGATTGCGATTGACCTGTCATGGCAATAATGTGCGGATGATCTGTGAAAGGATACTCATTTGTTCATTAAGTCTGAGCGGCAAAAAATCTATATTTGTAAATCATCTCCGGCAATAACATTAATTCATTTTACCATGCCTGAACTTTCGGATTACAGGGAACTTGGAAAAAAATCTGCAGCTTGCAGGGCGGCAGAATTCATTGAGCCGGGAATGACGGTCGGTCTCGGTTCGGGCTCAACCGTTTATTACGCCGTTGCAAGGCTGGGAGAACTTGCAAGCGATGGGCTGAAGATCTTATGCATATCCACTTCCGCCGCTACAACAAGGCTTGCTATTGACTGCGGACTGACACTCGCGGGGCTGGATGAAATTGAATCAATTGACATTACGATTGACGGCGCTGATGAGATTGACCGAGATCTGAACGGCATAAAAGGCGGCGGCGGAGCCCTGCTCTTTGAAAAAATTGTGGCGCTGTATTCAAAGAAGAATGTATGGATTGCGGATTCGTCAAAGCTTGTTGATGTGCTGGGAAATTTTCCGCTTCCTGTTGAAGTGGTTCCGTTCGGATCCAGAAGAGTATTCTCAATGCTGAAAGACATGAAGCTGAATCCGGTAATGAGGCAGAAGGGAGATGTCCTGTACAGAACAGACAGCAATAACTACGTTATTGACCTTCATGCAGGCAGGATCAAAGATCCGGCCGGACTTGACAGGGAGATCAAGCTTATTAACGGAGTGGTGGAGACGGGAATATTCTTCAACATAGCAGACGTGGCGGTGATTGCCGACGGAGATGAAGTGACAATACTGGACAAACATTAATCTGAAAGGAGGAGTGCAATGAGAAAGGAGAGCTTTGAATTCTTGGAAAGATATCTTAACAATGCTTCACCGGTGGGATTTGAAATGTCGGGGCAGAAGATATGGCTGGATTACATAGAACCTTATGTTGACGAATTCTTTTCCGATACTTACGGAACCGTTGTAGGAGTGATCAATCCCGATGCAGATTACAAAGTCGCGATTGAAGCCCATGCGGACGAGATCTCATGGTTTGTAAGTTATATCACATCAGACGGACTCCTGAATGTGGTGCGCAACGGATTCACCGATCATCAGATCGCTCCCGCCAAGAGAGTGAACATCCACACAAAGAAAGGAATAGTGAAGGGCGTGTTTGCATGGCCCTCGATACAGATAAGGAACAGGAAAACGGATCAGGGCCCGCAATTGTCTGACCTTGCCGTTGACTGCGGCTGTGACTCCGCAAAGGATGTCGAAAGGCTCGGCATACATGTCGGTTCGGTCATAACTTACGCAGATTCATTCATGGTGATGAACGGGAAATATTACACGGGCAGAGGTATGGACAACCGCGCCGGAGGGTTCATCATTGCGGAGACTGCACGGATGCTCAAAGAGAAGAAAAAGAAACCGAAGTTCGGAGTTTACTTCATCAATTCGGTGCAGGAAGAAACAGGTCTGAGCGGAGCCAAGATGATAGCACAGAACATCAAGCCCGACGTTGCAATCGTTACTGATGTGATACATGACACACAGCATCCCAACTATACAAAAGCCCTGACAGGAGACATAAAGTGCGGAAAGGGCCCGGTGCTTTCTTATGCGCCGGCAGTACACAGGAATCTCCTGCAAGTACTGATTGAAACAGCAAAGAAGAATAAGATCCCGTATCAGCTCAAGGCATCGTCAGAAGAGACCTATACCGACACAGAAGCTTTTGCATACTCAAACAGGGGAGTTGCTTCCGCGCTCATATCGCTTCCTCTCAAATACATGCACACAACAGCGGAGATCGCCCATAGGAATGATATTGAAAACTCTATACTTCTGTTCTATGAGTTCATTTGCACTCTTAAGAGCGGCACGGATTTCAAATACCTGAAGTGAAATTTTGAATAATCTGCAAATCATCAAACACAAACTGAAAAACAAATGAAGATAAAAGATTCGAGGATTCTCATCACCGGCGGAAGTTCCGGTATCGGCAAAGCCGCGGCCAAACTGCTTTCGGAATCGGGTGCAAAGGTTGCAATAACAGGAAGGGATAAAGACAAGCTTGAGAAGTCGGCTGCGGAAACCGGCTCAATTGCGATCCATGCTGACGTTGCAGTTGAAAGCGACATAGAAAGGACATACAAAGAGGTAATGGAAAAATTCGGCGGGCTTGACTGTCTTGTAAACAATGCCGGCATAGGGGACTTTCAGCCGGTTGACGAATTGACACTTGAGTCTTTCATGAAAGTCTATTCCGTCAATGTCTTCGGCGCGGCGCTGATGGCTAAGAAAGCGGCGGAGATATTCAGGAAGCAGATGAGCGGAAACATCATCAACATTGCATCAACCGCTTCACTAAAGGGCTTTGCAAGGGGCACGGTTTACTCGTCGTCGAAATTTGCACTGAGAGGAATGACCGAATGCTGGCAGGCGGAGCTCCGGCCGTTCAACATCCGCGTAATGCAGGTCAATCCGAGCGAAGTGCCGACAGCATTCGGAGATCCGGACAGAAAGGAACGCGAGGGTGCTCCCAACAAGCTTACAAGCATGGAGATCGCCCATACCATAAAAGCAATGCTTGAGATGGATGACAGGGGAATGATTCCGGAAGTGACCGTGTGGGCATCGAATCCATTCACAAAGAAGTGAGATGGCGAAGGGACCTGCCGTTTCACGCCTGCAATTGATCCGGCCGTGATATCGAAACTTCCGTATGTAGGCACGACGATCTTCACGGTAATGTCTGCGCTGGCAAACGAGTGCGGCGCCGTTAATCTCTCGCAGGGATTTCCCGATTTTCCCGTTGATCCTGAACTTACAGAACTTGTCAGCAGGGCAATGAAAGCCGGGCACAATCAGTATGCGCAGATGCCCGGGGCAATGGAACTTCGAAACGGGATCTCGCAAATGATCAAAGGGATCTACGGGAAAGAAGCTGATCCCGCCAATGAGATCACGGTTACATCGGGCGCGACCGAAGCGCTGTTCGCCGCAATATCCGTGGTTGTAAATCCCGGTGATGAAGTGATATTGTTCGATCCCGCATACGATTCATACGAGCCCGCGGCTTTGCTGAACGGAGGAATAGCCGTGCATGTGCCGCTGACGTTTCCGGATTATGAGATTGACTGGGACAGAGTGAGAAGTTCTATCACTCCGAAAACAAAGCTCATGATCATCAACTCGCCCAACAATCCCACAGGCTCGGTATTGAACCAAAGCGACATTGACAATCTTAAGAGCATCACTGCAAAGCATGATATTTACCTGCTCAGCGACGAGGTATATGAACACATTGTGTTTGACGGAGGAAAACACCTATCGCTGATCCTTGATGATGAACTTTTCAGACGGTCATTCATTGTGTCGTCATTCGGAAAGACATTTCACATCACCGGATGGAAAATTGGTTACTGCACAGCGCCTGAAACTTTGACGGCGGAGTTCAGAAAGATTCATCAGTTCCTTACCTTCGCTACGTCTTCGCCGTTTCAGTTCGCACTTGCAGAATACATCAGGGACCTCAGCCGCATAAGATCACTTTCGGAATTTTACAGTTCAAAGCGGGACATGTTCAATTCATATTTCGGGGGGACCGGCTTCAAACCGCTTGCCTGCAAGGGGACATACTTTCAGATAATGGACTATTCCGGAATTTCCGATCTGCCTGACCGGGAGTTTGCCGAATGGCTAACAAGAGAGAAGAAAGTTGCATGCATTCCGGTATCCGCATTTTACAAAGACAGGACCGACAACAAGGTCGTGAGATTTTGCTTTGCCAAGCAGGATGAGACTCTGAAGAAGGCGGCGGAGATGCTGAAACAGTGACGATTCCCAATTTATGATTTAAAAAGTACTTCGTAATAGCTATATTGCCACGCACAAAAAGGCAAAGCGGGATGTGGCGCAGCTTGGTAGCGCGCCTCGTTCGGGACGAGGAGGTCGCTGGTTCGAATCCAGTCATCCCGACTATCAGTAAATCAGCTCTTCGCACAGCGGGCAGATTGCGGTTACACTTCGCCCGCATACTAACTTAACTTTTGAAATGAAGCTCCGTAACATATTTTTGCTTACAGTATTTAACTTCATTTGCCTACCTGTTTTCTCACAGGATTCCGGCGGAAAGGAACTGCGCATACTTCACTGGAATGACCTTCATGCAAGGAATCAGATGCAGAAAGGTTCAAAAAAGGATTCCGTCACAGGCGAAAGGACCGAGTACATCTACGGCGGAACTTCCAACATGCTCGGTTACATCAACAAGTACAGAGATGACAAATCGCTTGTTCTTAATGCGGGCGATGATTATCAGGGAACGCCGATCTCAACTTTGACAAGGGGAAATTCACAGATCGAACTGCTGAACCTCTTCGGCCTTGATGCATTTGTAATTGGCAATCATGAATTTGACTACGGGCAGTTCACGCTTGACTCAGGCCTATCGAAGGCGAAGTTCGATTACCTGTCGGCGAACGTTTATCTGAAGCCCATGAAGAAAACAATGGGCAAGCCGTTCACAATAAAGAACATTAACGGTATTAAGACGGGGATAATCGGCATTACCGCGCCCGACCTGCTGACGCTGACGCTTCCTTCAAACATGACAGAGATAAAGATGCTTGATGTAGATTCGGTGGTGACCTCCGCAATAGAAACGCTCAAGAAAGAAGAGTGCGATCTGATCATACTTCTTACTCATGTAGGAGTGGAATATGACAAAGAGCTTGCGTCGAAGTTTCACAAGGATGTTGATGTGATCATTGGCGGCCATTCGCATACGCCTCTTTTCAAACCCGTCATTCAGGACGGAGTGATAATTGCACAGGCGGGATCATATTCAAGATGGCTGGGAAAGCTTGAGCTGAAAGTTGACACTGAAAAGGACACGGTGCTTTCATACCGGGGCGAACTGACAGAGACGGTACTGGATTCTGCTGTTTACGACAGGTCAGCGCAGGCAGAAGATGACCGCATGCTTGAAACGATCGGCCCCGAGCTGAAGAAAGTCATAGGCAGGCTTGAAGTGGACTGGACAAGATCATATTCTTCCGAAAGCAATCTGGGACAGTGGGAAGCGGATGCGATCAGAAAGAAACTGAACACGGACATTGCATTCATGAATGCCGGCGGCCTGAGGAAAGACCTTCTTAAAGGAGACATTACAGTGGGAGACGTTTGGGAGATCAATCCGTTCGGCAATACGATCGTAACATTTTCCGTAAAGGGAAGCACACTGAAGCAGATGATGAAGAACATGCTTGGCAACTATCTGAAGGAGCTCAAGGAATCCGGAGGAAGCGACATGATCGTTGCATCCGGTATCAGAGTGGAGTATGATTCGAAGAAGGCGTATGCCGGCGAAGATGATTTTGTTCTCAGCGTAAAGGTGGGCGATGCTGAAGCGGAGGATGATAAGATATACAGCATTGCCACAAACAATTACGTCGGGACGCAATTCAAGAAGTATTTCGGTACTGTGAATGAGGATTTCATCATAAAGGATTCCAACATAATAGACAGGGACCTGATAATAGAAGCAGTTACGGAACAGAAAGTGATCTCGCAACCGCTTGAGGGCAGGATCGTGGATATTACCGGAGATATAAAATAAACCCAATGCCAATGGCAGAACCAAGAACAGTTCACTGTATAAAGCTTCATCAGGATCTTCCCGGACTTGACAGGCCTCCTGTGCCCGGCGAACTGGGGCAGAAGATCTACGACAATGTTTCGAAGCAGGCGTTCAAGATGTTTGCCGAACATTTTAAGATGATCGTGAATGAATACAGGCTCGACCTGTCTTCCCCTGCAACAGACAAGGTATATGAAGAGCAGTTGAGGGAATTCTTTTTCGGCGGGGGGATAAAACTTCCCGATGAATATGTCCCGCCCGCGGAATAATTCCGAAACTAAGAATCCGGAAGTTCGTCAAAGATAATGTATGGACAATAAGGCACATTCCGGAGGGACTCAATGAAGATAGACTTTCTCGAATCATTCGACTATTACCTCACACTACCAAGGGAGCGCGCATATAACGAGTACATGGATGAGAAGAACCTGAAGGTTCTCAAAGTCATGCTTGTGATAAGCGCCTGCATCAGTCTCATCTCGTTGATCGTGAACCTTGGAATGCACCAAAGCTTTAATACCGCACTTGTGATCTCCTTACTGAACCTTGCAATTCTGGTTATAGTCCGTGTATTCTACGACAGATTATTTGATATTTCCAACATCAGAAGGTGGGTAATAATATTTATGATATTCCAGTCGCTGATGTTTGTGCTTGCTGATATAACGTTTCCCAATGACAAAGACAGTCAGGAAGAAGTTTCCGGCGCTGAGAAGAAGGATAAGGAAGAGAAGCAGAAAGGTGAATTCTCCGTGTCAGTAAAGACGATGGAGGACGAATCCTATGAAGACCTCATAATATTCATTTCCATCGCATTGCTCATTTTCAAATTTCCCAGGCATCAGATAATTCCTATGTTTGCAGGCGGACTCACATTACCACTTCTGATGACATTTGCAGTATCCGGAAAACTTGCATGGGACGAGGCCCTTGCTTCCGTGATTACTGGAATTGTCTTATTCGGAATCGCGCTGAGTGTAGAGAAGAGCAGGCGCAACAAGTTCTTCGAGCATTACGACTTTCAGCACAGGAAGAATTTCGAGAGCATGCGCATGAAGCGCGAGCTTAACTATGCAAGGGAGATCCAGCTTTCGATGCTTCCGAAAGGCGAAGCCGTGATCAACGGGATCAGGATCGCCGGAATATCACAGCCGGCAAGCGAAGTGGGTGGTGATTACTTTGATTATTTCGGCATCTCTGACCATGAGACCGGGGTGTTCATCTGCGATGTGTCGGGCCACGGGGTTGCGAGCGCACTGATGCTTTCTGCGCTCAGAAGTTCAATGCATCTCATACTTGACGATACGGTCAATCCGAAGATCGTGATAGAGAAGCTGAACAGGATGATAAGGAAGACGCAGAGCAGGAAGATGTTTGTGACTGCGGTGCTTGCAGTGATTGATACGCGGGAAAACAAGTGCAGGCTTTATAATGCAGGGCATCTGCCGCCTTACAGGATCTCGGGCGAAACGGGAGAGATCTTCAGGATAAAGAAGCATGGGATCGCGCTTGGTGCAATGGGAACGGTTGACACTTCAGATGTGGACAATCTCGTCACATTTGATTTCAACAAAGGCGACAAGATCATTCTCTATACGGACGGCGTGAATGAAGCAATGAACCTATCAAAGGCAGAATACGGCCTGGATAATTTTGAGCTGTTCCTGAATTCGAATTCGACAAAGAGCGCGAAAGAGCTTCTTGACGGAATAGTGACCGACGTGAAGAAGTTTATGGGCGGAAGTGTTCAGCGCGATGATATAACTTTGCTTGTTGTAGAAAGATTATGAATAAAAAAACCGGTAATAAAAAGATCAAGCCGCTCGTAGGCATTATCATGGGATCAGATTCCGATCTGCCCGTGATGAAGAGGGCGGCGGAGGTCCTGGACGAGTTCGGGATACCTTATGAAATTAAGATTACGTCTGCGCACAGAACGCCCGATATGATGGCAGACTACTCTTCATCCGCATACAGGAGAGGAATAAAGGTGATCATAGCAGGTGCAGGCGGTTCGGCGCATCTGCCGGGAATGAGCGCGGCCTATTCTCCCATTCCGGTCATAGGCGTTCCGGTGGAGACCAAATCACTCAAGGGGCTTGACTCACTTCTATCGATAGTTCAGATGCCGTACGGAGTTCCTGTTGCAACCGTCGCGATCAACAACGCCGGAAACGCAGGACTGCTTGCGGCGCAGATGCTTGGATCAAATGATCCTGGCATATTAAAAAAGGTCATTGCATTCAAGAAGAAGATCGCAAAGGAGTCTGCGGAGAAAAACACAAAGATAAAGAAGAGCACATCTTGAAAATCATCTGATCTGCGAATTCAGGACTTTGCAGAATCAATCATAAGAATTCAAATCATTACCAAAATGAATAAGCTTAAACTGCTTTTTGCTTTTGCATTTGTTGCCCTGCTTTCGGGCAGTGCGGTTTCACAGCAGGTCCCGCTGGTCAAGCAACCCGATGTGAACGCCCTCATAGGGCTCATGCAGGGTTCGTTCAGCAGTGAGGAACAGGCGGCCAATGACTCCGATTACTATGACATAAGGTTGCACATGAAGAAGATCTGGGGCGACAGGACTGACGGATACTGGCTCTATGTGGAGCAGGCAGTTGCACAGTCGGAGGATAAGCCTTACAGGCAGAGGATATACAGAGTTGATCAGCTCAAGGACGGTTCATTCATCAGTGAGGTTTACACAGTGAACGACCCTCTGAGATTTGCTGGTGCATGGAAAGACGAAAGCCTTCTTGCGGCGCTCACTCCCGATTCACTTACAATGCGAGAGGGATGCACGGTGTATCTGAGCATGGCTGACAACGGATCTTACACAGGAGGCACAAGACGCGATGGTTGTGCAAGCGATCTTCGCGGGGCTGAGTATGCGACATCGGAAGTGATAATAGATGAATCAGGCCTCCGGACATGGGACAGAGGATTTGACAAGGATGGCAAGCAGGTGTGGGGAGCGGTAAAAGGTGGTTACTACTTTAAGAGAACCGCCAGGTAGCATTCCGCGTCAACATGACGTTTCAGGATTCATGCTGAAAAGACGACATTTTTGCTGTTGAGTGCTACAACCTCAACTCTGATCAATATGTTTAAAGATTGGGATTTCGTGCTGAATACATCCAACTGAGGAACACTTCTTCGAATGTTGCAGGAATATCCCGCCTCGTCCTAATTGCCGTTGAGAAATTGCGAGCTTTGGCGTCAGCGTGAATTTCCTGTTTGACGAATCTCGATAATTGCAACGCTTTGCAATTATCGAGATAAGGAGTTGAAATTCACGTAGCCAAAGCGAGCAATTTTAGGCAATTAGGATGCAGCCTGCCCGTTGATTCTTCATTGCCTCATGTTGTACATTTTGCAGGCGGGCGGGCGATTTTTCTTTGCCTAGCTTTCTTTGAGCCTGCCCTGAGCTTATCGAAGGGTTCAAAAGAAAGCGAGTCAACTTAATTGCATTGAAATGACACAAAGTTCAAGAAACAGGACCTCAACATTTTGGACAATGTTGCCACTACCTCATGGATCTTCACAAAAATGTCATTGAATGTTCGGACTGAAAGTGCGAGTTTTGTAATAACCGAAACATGAACCATTGAAATCATTCTTAAACGCATATCTTTGCCTCTTCCTGTTTGCCGGAAGCCTTTCGGGAGTTGCATTCCAGTCGAAATGCTCTGCGAATGCCGAAGATGAGTGCGTACTCGAATGCTGTGAGGTTACTTGCTGTTCGGATAACTACAGCGGCCCGGCAATCGAATCTACAAAAGAATGCTGTGAAATGTCTCAGTCTGATTTCGAGATACAGCCGTTTGATCCAGCATACGGCCCTAAGAATTCAGATATCTCAAAATTTCTGTCAATTGGTTCAGTTCAAACTCAGTTAAGCAAAGCTACACAACATTCTTCAAACCCCAAATCCTTCCAAAGGCCACCGCCGAATCTCATAGAAATCCGGAATCTCAGAATTTAGAATTTCATCTCTCTGAACTGCAGATGTTCATCTGCATTGCAACAAGAATTCATTAACCAAAACAAAACATAAAAGAGATGAAGACGCTTTTCTTTTCACTGCTGTTTTCAGCAGTCATGATTTCCGTAATTTCCTTCAACAATTCTGCTCCGGCAAATATGAGCGATGACTCTGCTAAAGTTTGTCCCGTCAGCGGAGAAACAATTTCCGGCGAAGGAGTCAAGTTAACCTATCTCGGCGATGAATACGTTCTGTGCTGTAAGGGTTGCGTAAAGTCATTTAACAAGAATCCTGCAAAGTATATTTCCGGCGGAGTAGTTGATCCGGTCTGCAATATGAAGGATGCAAAGGCGGATATAAACACTGTGCATGACGGCGTTAAGTACTACTTCTGCAATGAGTCTTGCAAGGAAAAGTTCGAGAAGGAACCTTCAGAATATCTGAAAGAATTCAGCAAGTGATCTGAGATCAATTCTGCAGGCATAGCCATGAAAGGCATGCCTGCAGTTTTCTTACTAATTCAAAGATCACTGAAATGAAACTCCTATTAATATTTCTGGCGTGCGCAATTCTGTCGCCTGCTGGAAGTTCAGTTGCTCATCCCGTCAAAGGTGTCATATACGGAGATGCGGGAGGTAAAAAAGAGGCGCTTGCAGATGCCGTTGTAAAATGGATAAATACTACCAATGGCACTTCAACAGATGAATCCGGAAAGTTCGAGATCTCCGATGAAGGAATAACAGACTTCAGACTTGTTGCAATTTATACGGGCTACAAGACAGACACCATAGATGCGAAGGAAAAGGATTTTGTGGAGATTGTGCTGACTCCGAATGCAAGTACTGAAGTCATAAATGTCGAAGACAGAAAAAGTTCGACATACTTCGAGCCCGTAACCGCAAAGACCGAGGCGATAACCGCGCAGGAGCTGGTGAAAGATGCATGCTGTGACCTGTCGGGATGCTTCGGAAGAAATTCATCCGTGGAAGTGGCCGTCACGGACATTCTTACAGACAGCAAGGAGCTGAAGATACTCGGGCTTGAAGGCGTTTACACGCAAATACTCACCGACAACATGCCTCTGCTCACAGGACTTAATGTAAAATACGGAGTGAGCAGTATTCCCGGAACCCTCATAGACAAGATAACCGTATCGAAGGGCTCTAACTCTGTCATACAGGGATATGAATCAATAAGCGGCATCATGAATGTGCTTATCAGAGATTATGACAACTCTGACAGGATACTTGTGAATGCATTCATCAACAGCATGCTGGAGAAGCAGGTGAATGTTAATCTAACAAGCTATACTGGGAAGAAGTGGAGTACGATCGGGTCATTTCATTCCGCGCAGAAGTCAAACAGGATTGACCACAACGGCGACGGCTTTCTTGACAATCCGCTGACGACAAGGTATGTGCTGTACAACAAATGGAAATTTGAGAATAAGAAGCAGGGAACAGATCTGAGCATTTCAGGCAGGTACTGGAATGAGGAGAGAGTCGGTGGACAGGATTACTTTGACATTGATAAGGACGAAGGCAGTGACAGGATCTACGGACAGACGGCAAAGATAAACTCAGGCGAAGCCTCCGCAAGATACAGCGCAAAGCTCGGAGATGACAGAGACATGAAGATTTATGCATCAGGATCTTATTATGATCAGAATTCCTTTTACGGGTTCACTTCATACGATGCCGTTCAGGGCTTTGCAAACCTGATGGGATTCTACGAATTCAGGATCGCCGATATGAACTTTATGAAGGCAGGTGCGAGCTACAGGTATCAGAACATAGAAGAGACGATCTCATTTGGTGACACCACAAACAAGACATACAACGGCGTTTATGACAAGCCGGAATCTATTCCCGGGATCTTTGCAGAAAACTCAGTTAATTTCCTTGGCAACAAGGCAACTCTCAATACGGGGCTTCGCTATGATTATCACAACAAGTACGGATCGGTGGTAACTCCGAGAGCGCTTATGAGATGCCAGCCGGATGAAGCTGTTGTGCTGAGGGCTTCGATCGGCACCGGCTTCAGAACTGCAAACGTATTCAGCGAAAATTCCAACATCCTCGCAAGCTCAAGGAACATCATTTTTCTGGAGGAGCTTGATCCGGAGAGGATTCTGAACTTCGGCGGAGATGTCTTGCTTTACTTCAACATAGGTGATGTCGGGGGGAACCTCAATCTGGATTATTATCACACAACGTTCTTCAACAAGATCATTCCCGATTATGACACTGATCCTGCGGTTGTCTATTTTTCGAATCTTGACGGCTCGGCGCATTCGAACGTTTTCCAGGCTGAGGCAAATCTGAATATGTTCATGAACATAGACCTTAAGCTGGCATACAAGTTTATTGACTCAGAGTATGACCTGAACGGTGTGACATACGAACAGCCGTTCATTTCAAAGGACAGGATCTTTGTGACTTTTTCGTACGCTCCCCAAAGCAATTCGTTCAGCATAAACGGCGGATTGCAGTGGTTCGGAAAACAGAGGCTTCCGTCCACCGCCGGAAACCCCGAGCAGTACAGGCGGCCGGACGAGTCTGATCCATATACTATGATCAACGCTCAGATAAACAAGAATTTCAAGTACTTTGAACTGTATGCGGGTGTTGAGAATCTTCTTGACTTCACGCAGCCCGATCCCATAATCTCGCCTGAAGATCCTTTCGGCCCATACTTTGACACGTCATATATTTGGGGTCCGACGAAAGGCAGGGAGTTTTACTTTGGGTTCAGATTCTTATTTGACTGACAAGCGGCGTCTGTCCGAGCAGTCCCGAAAACGATTTGTATTTTCGGGACGGCGCCGCGGGATGCATACACATTCCTTTATGCAGACGGTGTCATTCTTGAGTAAGAAGTAATAATTCTTGCGTACGGAGCAATTATTCTTGCGTGCGGAGCAATTATTCTTGCGTACGGAGCAATTATTCTTGCGTACGGAGCAGTTATTCTTGAGAATAATTCGAACTTATATGCTAAAATGCGCTGGAATCGAAGTTTCCTGTTACCTGCGGATTTATCAGCCATTCGCCCACGGATGAATCCGTGGGCTGAGTGCGGGCGCTATTACTTCAGTATTACACACTTCCTCACAGCAGCAAATTCTCCCGCGTTACTGCTCACAGAAAGCCGGCAGAAGTACGCGCCGCTGGCAAGTCCATCCGCACTGAACCGCGCTTCATGATATCCCGCAGTCTTCATCTCATTCACAAGGGTCTTCACTTCACGCCCGAGCATGTCATACACTTTGAGCGTTACGAATCCGCTGTTCGGAAGATCGTAGGTGATTGTTGTGATTGGGTTGAAGGGGTTGAGGAAGTGTTATGAATGAAGTGCAAGAGTTGAATAACTCTGTCTTACCTGTTGGTGACTCCTACCCTGCCCGCACTAAGCAAATCGGGTAAGCTTTCTGCAGGCCTGCCTTCCCACAGTCCATTGAAGTATGTAAAGCATCTTGGCAGGCAGGAGGGCGCTCCACTCGGAGATCACCAACAGGCACGGAAATTTCATTCTTCATTTAGCATTGCTGTTCAAGTTTAATGCGTGCGGTGGTTATCTGATTCATTGGCTGGGGTAAGTTGTTGGTGACCCAAAAGTTTGCATTTGTACTTGCGACACTTTGGGAAATGCTTTAATGCAAACTTTTGGGAACACCAACATCTATTAGCAAATAAGTCAATAGCATTCTTCA
>DAIQRO010000007.1:0-35456 GCA_036786155.1 Bacteroidota bacterium | reverse complement strand
TCATGAAGGCCGTTGAGTTGAAGTCCGGATTTGACAACGGCTCCTCTGCGGCATTCGGAATTGAAGGCAGGCATTTGAAAAAGCTTGTCCCGGATGAGTTGTATGAAAAGATCATGCACACATATTCCGGATCCTGTATTGATGAGAACTGGAAAGCGCTGATCCTCATGGCTGACATCTTCGAGGATTTAACTGCGGAAATTGCCGCTTCACTGAATTTCAGCATGAACATCCCGGAGCAGGAAAAGACGCGCGGATATCTTCAGATGCGGTATGAAGAGTTCCGCAGTGGAACTCCTCATACGCCTGCAGGTTAACTGCGTGCTTCAATAGTCACATATAACTGAGCATTACGGCCTGAGCATGCTCACAAAACCGTATGCATTGTTGTCAACTATCAGCGCATCGCTTGCATCTACGATCTCATCTCCTGTAACATCTGTGTTTATGTAACCTGATTCGAAGTTTGACGCATCATTATCAACCGCGCCGGCGTCCGTTGCATCCACGGTGCCGTCCTGATTTACGTCACCGCTGTAAACCGTGAACTGCCAGTATGTTCCGGAAGTAATGTGAGCGAGATTAATGCCATACACTTCCGATGTGTCGCGGAAGTCGGCTTCGAGAAGTCCCTGGCTGAAAGCCGCCGGAGCAGAGCTCCACGTCTCTATTGAATTTCTGTGATTCACCGAAACATAATACTGCTGACCTGCCGAAGCATTCATGAACTGTGCTTCTGCAATGCCATCAAACGAAAGAAGAACCTTAGCGGAATCAACAGTATTGTACGGCGGCGACGAACTCCTGAGTTTTATCCTGACCGTATCATTGCCGATCATGTTGCCTGAATTTGTACTGTAGAATCCCTGAATGTACATTCTTAGAACAACCTTGTTAAGCGGTGATTTGAATTTCACTATGGTGAATGTATTGCCTTTGACGGAATCAAATGAAGTAACACCAGCATAGAAGTAGTTCCCGAATGTTGATACGGGCACATTGTATGCAGCGATGTCATTTCCTGACGAAGCACCGTTGAAAACAGAGGACCTTTCAAATCCTCTCCACACCGAAAGATCAAAGCCGCTGTTTTGAGAACTGTATGCCTGCGCTGAGATCAGCTTACCTGCTCCGTCCAGTTCGCCGCCTATTGAGTAATTCGCTCCGTAAGGCGATGGATTAAGTAACATCGCGGATGTCTGAACTCCCGCTGTGTCATAGTCGGCAAGAAGCAAAGTGCGGTCGTAAGGAAACAGCCGGCTGGAACCCATTAGTCTTATCTTCTGAGAGATTGAATCATACCTGACTGTGATCCCGCTTTCAGGTTCGGTGTTGTCGTTGCTCATTGTCGTTGCCCAAAGCTGATTGCCCGAAGGACCGTATTTGATCAGCACAATGTCTTTCCCCGTTGAAGTATTTGCCGCGCTTCCCGTAACGTACACATTTCCGTAGCTGTCAACGTCAACCGATCTTGCCGCATCATCTGCATTCGCACTTCCGTTATATGTCTGAGTCCACTGAAGCGCGCCCGTACTGCTGACTTTCAAAGTAACGATGTTGTTGCCTGAAAGAGCCGATGTCGAATGTCCGGTCAGATAAACATTCCCGCCCATGTCAACTTTCATGTCCTTGAGCGAATCAAGTCCTGTACCCGAGCCGGCAAATCCGTAAGTCCACAGCGTAACTCCCGAAGGGGAATACTTTATCGCCCCGAACTTCACATTGCCTGCCGATATTTCGGAGTTGTAACCGACGATTATGTTTCCCGAAGTGTCAAGCGCGATCTCAACGCCTTCGTCATTTCCTCCCGCTCCAAGCAACTGGCCGAACGGATGAGGCCAAACATTATTCCCGTTTGAATCAAGCTTGCCTGTATAAATGTCACGCTTATTGCCGGTGAATGAAGTATGCATCGTTCCCGTATAGTAAACATATCCGTTCTTGTCCACTGCAATTGCATAGCCGGCATCTTCAACGTCCTGCACCACTCCGCCGCGGGTGTAAGTCCACTTAAGGACTCCTGCCGAGTTGTATTTTACTATCTGTATATCATCACCGACCTGACCTACCCTTAGCCGGCCTATTGCATAAACATTTCCGTACTTGTCCGTTGTGATAGAATTTACCGCATCAGTTGATGTCTGAGATGAATTGTATTTCCTCGCCCAAAGCGCTGTTCCGGAGGGATCATACTTTATGGTTGCATAGTCGCTGATGGTTATGTAGCCGCAATTGCCTGTTGCAATTGCATTTCCGCTGTTGTCAATTGCAAGCACAAGTGATTCCTCATAATCGCTTTGGGCAAAGTCGTAACTCTTTATCCAAAGCGGGGAGCCGGATGGATCATACTTTATCATAAGACTTTTGGCACCGACCCAGTTATCCACCACTCCCGCGACATACACATTCCCGCTTCCGTCAATCTTCACATCCTTTCCTTCATCTGCAAAGCCGTCCTGCCCTGCGTAAGTATGCACCCAAAGTACATTGCCAGAGGAATCGAACTTCACTGTTCCCACATCTCCGTACAATCCGTTCACCCTGCCGGTCACATAGATATTCTCATTCGCGTCGGCGGCAAGCGCGCAGAAGTAATCCTGTGCATTTGCGGTACCGTTGTATTTCCTGTTCCACAAAGTGTCTCCGCTTGAATTGTACTTCGTCAGCCTGTAATCATTTGCCCATCTGAATCCAAAATAGACATTCCCTGAGTTGCCGATCACAATCCTGCTTTCGTTATCCGTGTTACTTGCCATTGCCTGGTTGTATCTGAATTCAAGCTGTGTGCCTGCAGTGTCGCAGATTATAAGCAGTGGAATTACAAGTGAAGATGCATTCCTGACCTGCCCGCCTATAAAGACTTTTCCGCCCGAGAGCTTTATGTCATTACCAAACGCGGCATAGAAACCCGAAGGGTTCATAAATGTCCTCAGCGCACTGGTGGTACCTGCCGAATCAATTTTTACGAGAAACGCCTTATCACCAGCTCCTCCCGTAATGTAAACATTGCCGTTTTCGTCTGCCGTCATTTCTTTCAGAATGTGACTGAACGGGTAAGAGACAACATAGATTCCTCTTGCCCAGATCTGATTCCCCGATTCATCATACTTAAGAAGTATCAGGTATTGCGTTAAGCCGCTGTAATTCACTTCTCCCGCCGCATAGACGAAGTTCGTTCCGCCCGATGAGTAAGTTGCAATGCACTTTCCTTTTTCATGAGAATAGGCTACGCTGTTGTGGTAGCTCTTACCCCATTGATACTGTCCCGCGGCGTTGTACTTCACGGTGACAAGGTCCGACTCCGAGTAGCCTGCGGCATTGTAGCCCGTAACATAGACATTCCCTCCGGCATCGGTTACGATATCTGCCGCAACCTGCGAATTGTTTGTCGGCAAAGAGTAGCTTCTGACCCACTCCTGCGTGATCTGCCCCTGAGCATTTAAGGTCATTGAAAATCCTGCCAATACCGCCAGCAGGAATGTTTTGAGGTTATTCATTTCCGTGTTTAATTTGCTTTGAAAGATTCTAAATTCGCAATTGGCCGAAGCCTTTTGTTTCAGTTGATTGCAAATTATTCAAAGCTGTAATCCGATGTACACTAAACTTTTTGCGAATTCTTGGAACCATTACGATGCATGACAGCAATCTGATACAGCTTCTTTCAAATCTCGACAAGGCCTCCTTCGCAAGGCTTGGCAAGTTCGTGGCATCCCCTTACTTCAACTCGAACAGGAAGCTGACCGCACTTTACAGATACCTTTCAAAATTCCACCCGGAGTTTGACTCGCTTGAGATCTCGCATGAGAATATCTACAGAAAGCTTTACAAAGAAGACAAAGTTGTTTACGGAACTGTCTATTACCTGCTGTCGGAATTTGAATCACTGCTTGAGAAGTACATCGGGCTTGAAAAGCTGAGCCCTGCGGAACTGGAAATGGAATATCTCGGCGAGCTTACACGTTTTGGAATGCACAAACGCTTTGATGCACGCATTAAGAAACTGGAGAAGAAGCTGAAGGAGATGCACGATGAGTTTAACCTTAACAGCTATAAGCTATCCGAGATCAAGAGAAACAACTCATTTCAGAGAAACGAATTTCTGACAAAGAAGGACCTTTCGAAGAAAGAGTGGACGGACGCTTCTCACGAACTGATCAATATGTTCACCATCAACAACCTTCGTAACATACTTCTTCTCAGCAATTACAATAATCTGATCTCGGCAAATCTTGAAATACCGATGATGAAAGAGACGATTGAGATGGCGCAGACGGCAGAGGGCATGAAGAACAACGCAGAGGCCGGGGCGCTGTTGCTCGGTATAAGGCTCATAAAGGACAAGAGGGAAGAAGATTACCTGAAGCTGAAGAAAATAATTACGGGGCGTGAAGGGAAACTCAGGAGATCTCTGTCAGACGATATTCTGATGGTGATGAACAATTACCTTATTGAGGGAAATCTTCCGGGCGGAAAGATAATGCAGGACGAACTGTTTGAACTTTCCTGCCTTGTTGCAGATAGCTTAGACAGGAAAGGGAGTACAAAGATACCTGTGGACATGTTCTTTCATATTGCCATGTGTGCTATCACTTCGAGGAACTACAAGTGGGCGGAAAAATTTCTTAAGTCAAATTCAAACAGGCTTGAGGAGAAGCACCGGTCCTGTGTGATCGGTTATCTGCAAGGAAGCCTTTATGTTGAATACAGGCAGTATGAGAATGCGCACAGGGAACTTTCAAAGATCAGGAATTTTTCGCTTGTGTTTCTCAAGCCGCTTGTGAGAAATCTTCAGCTCATCATTTATGCCGAGCTGAATCTTCATTCGGAAGCAATTGACATGGGGAAGTCTTACGAGCAGTTTCTGAGAAACGACAGGTTTCAATCGGTGGCGGCAAAGACGCGCAACCGTGATTTTCTGAAGATCTACCTTAAGTATCTCAAAGCTTCATCAGACGGTTCCCGGCAGAAGCTTACCGATCTTCTTGGAGAGATAAGGAATTATAAACGCTTCATTCCTTACCATAAGTGGTTTGAGCGAAAGATCGCTGAACAACTTGAAGGCCGGGCAGGAATGAGCAAGGCGGCACGCGGTTAAGTTCCTTACTCTCTGCGGAATTGATTGCTGCAATTGCAGATTGAGCTGAAAACATCTTGGATCATTCAAGAAAAATACTTGACGAAATTGAAACTCTTTCTGCTGAAGGAATCATGGACTGTTTTGAAACGGATGTAAGTCGGAATGATCTTCACAGAAGAAAGCCACTCATTGAAAAGCTGACCGGCGGATAAACGCGAGGGGCGGCATTTAAAGAACGCGTAAATGTATTTGTTGAATACTGCTTGGTATCCGGCGACGAACTTCTGCTGTCCGTACTCACGGATGATGCGGAAGCGCAACACTGAAAACTGAAAAGCAATCCCAAATTCAAATGCAAACAGATGAACTATAGTGCGCTGTATCTCAGCCCGATGATACCGTCATTCAACCTGAATGCAACAGCAGGTTTCTTCCGGGAAGTGCTTGGATTCTCGGCTTTGATGGAGACGGAAAGCTATGCGGTATATGTGAGGGACGGCCTGACGATCCACATTCTCCCTGCCGGCAGTGACATCTTGCAGATGTAATTCTATCTTGAGGTGTACAATGTTGACGAACTATGGGAATAGATTCGAGAAAGAGTGACAGGCATGAAAGTAAGAGCTCCATTTGACAGAGATTACGGAATGCGGGAGATCCACATTTGCATTCCGCACACAAACACGCTGATGTTCATAGGTCAAGTTATAACAAAGCAATGAAAACACAAATTGATGGTTGGAAGTAATGAGTGATTATATCTCTTTCTCCTATGATCAGAAAAAGTTGCCAGTGAACTTCATCATCACTTAAGAAGAAGCATTGCTTTTGTCTCGCTGTAGCTGTCGGACTTCAGCACGCAGTAGTATATGCCACCGGGCAATTCTCCTCCATTGTCATTCAGGCCGTTCCAGAGTTCAGTATGCTGCCCCTGCTGAAGCGTGCCGCTGAACAAGGTTCTCACACTTCTTCCGAGAATATCATAGATCACGAGTTCGATACGGGAAGTCTTCCGTATTTCAATTGAAA
Organism: Bacteroidota bacterium; assembly: GCA_036786155.1. Classification (GTDB taxonomy): domain Bacteria; phylum Bacteroidota; class Ignavibacteria; order Tepidaquicellales; family Tepidaquicellaceae; genus JADJAH01. The sequence continues at coordinate 29,350 of DAIQRO010000007.1, read as the reverse complement.
CAGTTGTAACAGGGTTGAACGGGTTCGGATAGTTCTGCTTAAGTTCAAAATGATCAGCTGTTCCAAAATTCCCATTCCCGCCGATACTTGTGCCTGCCGGAGCAAGCCTTATCAGCCACAAGTCGTGAACGCCGGCACCGTATGACAAAGTGTAACCGGCAACAACTGCACCGCCGTCATAGGTGAGGTGAACTGAATTCGCGGCATCGGAAGCTGATCCGCCCAAAGCCCTGCTCCAGAGCATGTTTCCGTTACCGTCCGTCCTTACAATCCATACATCCTCACTGCCCGAACCAAAAGACAAAGTATATCCCGCAATCAGAAACCCGTTTCCGTCAGAAGAACGTGTTATTGACTGACCGTAGTCTCTTCCGGAACCACCGAACGTACGAGTCCATATTTCATTGCCAAGGCTGTCTGTCCTAATGAGCAGCATGTCATCAAGTCCCGATCCTGATGATGACGTGTAACCGGTAAGAGCATATCCTCCACCGGCAAGGCAGACATCAAGAGCGCGGTCAACAGATGTGCCGCCGAACGGCTTCTGCCATTGCAGGTTTCCGGCTGAGTCTGTTTTTACAAGCCATGCATTTCCGACCGCACCCGGTCCGTAAGAGAAAGTCCAGCCGGCAACGATGAAGCCGCCGTCCGCAGAAAGTTCAACTGACCATGCACCGTCCGAGCTCAGGCCGCCGTGATTCCTGCTCCATTGAATCACCCCTGAAGCGTTTGTCTTCACGAGCCACACATCCCTGCTTCCCGAAGTGAACGAAGATGAGACACCTGCAATCAGGAATCCGCCGTCTGAGGTCTGCAAGAGTGAATAGCCTTCGTCATCCTGTGCACCGCCGAAGTTTGCCGACCACAGTTGATTGCCGAGTGAATCCGTCCTGACAAGATACACATCTTTGCCGCCCGCGCCGAATGAACTTGTGTAGCCGGCAACTGCAAATCCGCCGTCGTTTGTCTGCACCACGGAGTAGCCTTCATCGTCACTGCTTCCTCCGAATGTATTCATCCATTGCAACACTCCCTCACGCGATGTCTTTACAAGCCATACGTTGCGGCCGGCCAGTGAGCCGAATGAGCGGGTATAGCCGGTAATGATGAGCGATTTGTCGGATGCCTCTTCTACCGAATGCCCGACGTCGATGTTCGTGCCGCCGAAGGTCCTTGACCACAGTGTGTCAAGCGACTGAGTGCGGGCATCTTCACATGATAAGATCACAGCGGATGTCAATGAGAGAAATATCAGTCCGTGTATTCTCGCTGCATCAGCGAAAACTTTGCCGAGAAGATGAAAGAGGATTTGCATCAGAACGTCTATTGAGTTTGTCAAATGTAAAATACGCCTGCTGAAAATGAAACTTAGTTTTGCTGATGGATTGTGTTTGCTTGCAGGAGCATCCGCAATGTTCGGGTGAAACTTAGTAAGTGCAAATTCCTGTCACTGCCTTATTGTATATGCACATCTCAGTCAAAAGAGTTGCAACAATCACGACATAAACTTGCTTCCGTCCCATTCGACTCCCGGAGGAAAGAGTTTCTCCCTGCGCTTTCTCATCTCAGCGGCTATCAATGCGCTTTCGCCGCCCCGCTCCTCGAGTCTTTCTATGATGTTAAGATAGCTTTGTTCATCTCTGTTCTGGCTGAGCTTGAACACATTATCCATTTCTTCCACCTTGATCTCGAACGCGACTATTGCGGGAAGCATTTTTTTCAGAAACTCTTCGGGAAGATTATCATAGATCGTCGGCGAAGATGTATTGTTGTTCTCGAACTTCAAAGTGAGTCTCTTCATAAGCGCGATAAGTGCGTCTTCATCAAGGAAGCGGATGTTTCCCGTCATGTGAACGCTCATGTAATTCCATGTGGAACCGATATGCGGGTTTGTGTACCACGAAGCGCTGACATAGGCGCCGGGTCCGGTGAAGACCGAAAGCACCTGAGGATTTTCCAGAAATGCCTTATGATGATCCGTCTGCCGCATGATGTGTCCGTGAAGATACAGAGATCCTTCCCGCTCATCTATCAGAATCGGAACCTGTGTTGCGACCTGTCTACCGCTTGCAAAACTGCCGGTAAGCAAGGCAAACGGATGATCATGAAGGAACTGAAGCAAAGTCTGCCTGTCTTCTTCCTTGAAGTAAGGGAGATCATACATTGTGAGGAATTTGATGTTTTGGTGTTTGTGATAATAATTCAATTTCATTTGCGGGATCATCCGGTTTCAATTGTCAGACACATTTCGATTTAATTCTGACATTCTCCAGTATCCATTGTCAGAAAAACAAATGTACAATGCTGAACACCAATGGCTTTGATTATTTTCGGATGAAATTTTTCAACGTAAGAGATCAATAAGTTCCTGTCCTGACCTTTCCGGCCCGTTTGTAGTTTGCAAAGATCACTCCGCCCGGCGTGACGGTGCTTTCCGTTAATGTGAAGGCGGCCGGGATCGAGCCGTTGTTAAAAAGTTTCTTACCTTTGCCAAGTGTCAGGGGGTAGATCTTCAGCCAAAGCTCATCAACCAGGTCATGCTTAAGCAACAGTTGAACGAGCTTTCCGCTGCCCCACACTTTAAGGTCAGAACCCTTAGATCTCTTCAGCTTCCTGATATCAGCCACGCTCCTGAGAAATACAGAGTTTATCCACCTTGATTCTTTTCTTGTTTTGGACATTACATACTTGGTGACATCATTGATGCCTTTCCATCTTTCCGCACGTCCGGGCCAATAGGATTCGAAAATCTCAAACGTTTTTCTTCCCAACAGCAGATCTGCCGGCTTCATCTGCACCTGCATGATTTTTCCCGAAGCCTTGTCGGTATATACAGCAGACCATCCGCCGTATCTGAATCCGCCTTACTTATCTTCATCAGGGCCGCCGGGCGCCTGCATCACTCCGTCCAGTGTCATAAATGTTATGACGATAATTTTCCTCATGACCTTCCTGTTTTAGAATTGACCAATATTGCAATTCATTTCTCTTGTGCAGTTGAGACAAGTTTTTCTACGGTCATTTTGCAGTGCCATTCCGCCAGCGAATCATATGTGCCGGTTCTTCGTTTTACCATTGCAAGGAAGTACACCGATCTATCTCGACAAAGCCGAAAAGTGATCCCAAGCCGCCTTTGCGATGTCGGCAATTATTTTCTCGTTCACTGCTTCATCCTCCCTTGAGTCAGTAACAAACACGCTGATAAAGAATGGCTTTCCATCGGGCAGAAACACAATGCCGATATCATTAACTGCTTCTGTTATGCCTTCATTGCTTGTTCCCGATGAACCGGTTTTATGCGCGACAACTGTTCCTTCGGGAAGTTGTCTTTTCAGTCTGTTAACGCCTGTTTCGGTCTCTTTCATTACACTCCATATGAAGCCGTGGCTCTTTTCGGAAAGCAATTTCTCGCTGTTGAAGTAGAATCTTGCCAGTGTTTCGTTTGCCGCTTTCGGCGTGATCCAGTTTTGAAACATCAGTTCCCTGTTTGCCTGCATCTTCTCTTCATTCAACTTCACCGAGATGTCACTGATATTAATCTGTCTGAAAAAATCTTCTACTGCTTGCGGACCGCCGATCAGCCGCAATAATGCATCGCAACTTACATTGTCGCTTTGGGAAACGGCGTATTGAATCAGCTTTGATATCGTGAAATTTCCCCCCTCAGGATTTTCTTCTCTCAGAGGACTCCAAAGGCCGGGCAAAAGGTCCTTCTTATCTATTTCGACTTGCTGTTCAGCAGAAAATTTTCCCTTGTCAACTTCAGACAATACAGCGAGGGCTATATGGTATTTGAAAACGCTTTGCATAGGATAGCGTTTATCGTCATTCACGGATACAGTGTCTTTGCCGTCATTGCCAATGATTGAAACACCCACAGTTGCGTTCTTATCGGAAAGGATCCGCTGAATTTTCTCACGCAGAGGATCTGCCGATTGTGCAAATGCAAAGCCGGTGATGATCAGAATTAAAAGTGATGCGAATGAAATGAGTTTTGTCATGTGATTATTGATCAAAAGGTTTTTGACCGGAATAGTTGGCATTCCGGTTCAGGATTTTTCCAGAACGTCTGTAGCGGTCTTATTGCCGAGCTGTTGGGCCAGTCCAAGAAGTATTCCTTCCGGCCCTCGGATGTAACAGAGCCTGTAGATGTTCTCATAGTTAACAACTTCTCCGACGAGTTCAGCGCCGTGACCGGTTAGTCTTGACAGCAACTCATCAATGTTATCAACCGCGAACATGATTCGCAGATAGCCGAGTGAATTAACCGGGGCTGTCCTGTGATCTGATACGGTATGAGGGGTGATGAAATGTGAAAGCTCAATCCGGCTGTGTCCGTCGGGGGTAACCATCATTGCAATCTCGACAGACTGAACTCCAAGTCCTGTTACGCGTCCCGCCCACTCGCCTTCAACCATTGCGCGTCCTTCAAGTTTAAGACCGATCTCTTCAAAAAAGGAAATGGCCTTATCAAGCGATTCCACTACGATGCCGACATTGTGCATCTGAAGTATTTTGCTTCTTGTCATAAAAAGATGTTCTGATGAGATGTCAATTTGCCAGGTTTATGTTTTAGCGCTTCCGCGGTGACAGATTCTCTTGCCTAAGCTAGCACAAAATAAGGTGCAATGAGAGTTCATATACAGGTGTCAGAAGTCAAGTCTGTAAATGAATTCTTCTATCTCAGCATGCCGTGCATTTGCAAAGCCCTTGTCGGAGCCGATCCTTACAAATCCGGATTTTTCCAGGACTCTTTGCGAGCCAAAGTTATCACATGCAACTCTTGCAAAGATGGGCCTTGCCGTTTCAATATCAAGAAAGTTCTGAAGCGCAATTGTAGCAATGCCTTGCCCCCAGAATTTCTTATCTAACCAATAAGTTATTTCCGCATCTCCGGCAAGAATAAACTTCGCAATGCTTCCTGCGATAACATTGTCAACCATGATCGTCTGATTATTTACTGAAGGATCGCTCAACAGCTTTGAATACTTCTCCATATATGCTGTTTTGTCAGCAGGGTCCTTTGGAGTAAACGCCGCCATAAAGGCCGCTTCGCTGTCGTGCTGAAACTGAAACAGGCTTTCCAGGTCGGCAACTACTGTTCGTCTGAGTGTTATGTCGGGTTTGTTGTACGGCATTTTGGTTGCGGTAGGTTGTTTGAATGCTTTATGCATTTTACTGATTAGTGAATGTGGCGAATCTTCTCGCAGAAAAATTCAACAACAGCACTTCAAATTGGCAAACGCAAAGAAGCACTTCAAACGTCACTTCGGCAAAACGCATCAATGAACATTGTCATCGTCTTTCTCTGCCAACAATCTGACCTTTGGGTTTGCCTTTCATATAGACGCAATTATCGATTGCGTCGTATTCAATCCATTCGCATGGCAATGTTGGTCCGCCTAACATTCCTTCCACAACACAGAAGTCTTTCCACTGTTTGTGATCCTCTATATCCACGATTCCCTGCAATCCCATCTTCTCCCATTCTTCGGCAATAAATTTTATGTCCATCGGATTCATGGCACCGTCCCTGAAAAGGAATTGATCATGCCACAAACTACCAGAGAATCATTCGTGATTGTCATGTTTGAATTTTGAGAATCCTCCGGGATAGACTTTGTCAATCCTGTCTATTGGAATTAAAATATCGATAAATTCACACTGAATTGCCATAAGCTAAAAAACATATTCAACATGCAAATGTCTGGTACACACTCCTTCATCAATTTACTGTTCATACAAACTCTTTAATATATTCCGAAACTTTGCACTCCGATTAACTTCAATTGTCCGTCAAACGGTGATGGAATACTGATGGCATACTACAGATGTGAGAATGGTTTTGAACAGAGTTTGTTCTCAAAATACAAATCTCATCCCCAATCTTCAATTCTCAGAAGTAAATGAAGAACTTGCCAAATAGAACAGGAAATGCAGAAGTTGCGGTGCATGAAAGATTCCCGCAGATAAGTATCTCCTGATACCTAATTTTCTTATCTTTGCATCAAACAACATTACAGACACATTCATGAAGAAGAAATCCGGATTCAACACTGCGGAAGCACACAGGCATTTTTCGGCAGGGTGTTTCAATAAAACGTGGGAGTTCATCGACAAGAAGAAGAGAACTCAGCAAGAGAACAATGAAATGATAGCTACTAGCTTTGCATCTCTCTGGCACTGGATGCAGAGGCCGGATTGCACCATGACGAATTACTCCATCGGATACTGGCAGTTGGCGAGAGTCTTTGCCCTGGCAAATGAACCTCATAACGCCCTGAAGTATGCGAAGCTTTGCCTTGCAAGCAGTAAGGGAAAAGATGTGGAACCGTTCTATCTTGCCTATGCATACGAAGCACTTGCGCGGGCCGAGATGAAGGCAAAGAACAGGAAGAAGATGCTGGAGTATCTGAAGAAGGCGCTGATGATCTCAGAGAAGATAGAGAATGCAGAGTACCGTGGATGGCTGTTGAGGGACCTCAAGACCATTAAGTAGCGCAATTCTCCGCGGCAGGCATAATTTGCAGCAACAGCGGGGAATGATCTATCAACTCATCCGTTACCATTGCGCAGGAATTTTCTATGCCGACGGCAGACGGATCACATTTCAAGAACAATATTTACACTCCGCAAAGACAGATGAGACTACTGCTTCAATGGACGATAATGATTCCACTGCTTGCATGGGCGCTCCTCTTTTCCGGACTAGCAGTTGACAGTGCATTTTTCAAAGCTCTTGCGGGCATACTTCTTATGCTCAGCATAATGTCTGCTGTGCATCATTCGGAGATCATTGCCCACAGGGTGGGAGAGCCGTTCGGAACAATCATACTTGCAGTAGCAGTGACGATCATAGAAGTTTCGATCATCATATCACTCATGATCTCTGGAGGACAGCAGGCGGAGGCGCTCGCAAGAGATACGGTGTTTTCCGCAACGATGCTCATTCTCAACGGGATAATCGGAATATGTCTTTTCATTGGCGGACTGCGTTTCCGCGAGCAGAGCTTTTCAAAACACTCCGCAACCATCGGGCTTGTGTCAATAGTATCCATACTCGTATTCACTATGATCTTTCCATCATACACAACAAGCGTGGAAGGACCTTACTTCTCAAAGCCACAGCTCGTGTTCGTATCCATTACATGCCTTATCATATATGCTTCATTCCTTTTTGCACAGACCACTAGGCACAGGGAGTATTTTCTTGCGGATGACAATATGTCCAGCAAAGATCCGATCATGATCAGCAGCACGGTTCTTACAGTCAGCCTGATTTTCCTCCTGATAAGCCTTGGCATAGTGGTGCTGCTTGCAAAACAGCTTTCGCCAACCATAGAGTCGTTTGTAGTGAGGAACAATCTGCCGAAGTCACTGGTGGGTGTTATCATTGCTGCTGTCATACTCTTGCCGGAGGGCATTGCGGCAATTTTTGCTGCGGCAAACAACAAAGTTCAGACGAGCCTGAACCTTGCGCTGGGTTCTGCGCTGGCAAGCATCGGACTTACAATTCCAAGCGTTGCGGTAGTGAGCGGCATGCTAGGCATGAACCTTATCCTTGGGCTTGACATAAAGTCGATCATACTTCTGGGGCTGTCGATAGTGATACTGATCCTGTCGCTTACGAGCGGAAGGTCAAACATAATCTACGGCATTATTCTGCTGATGAACCTTCTTGCATTCATTTTTCTGATGATCTATCCGTGAGGGGAAGGCACGTGCGCCGATGAGAGCTGTGATTGAATGAATCTCCTGCACGATCACATCTTGTAGTTTCTCCCGCAGATTACGCGGACTGTAATGATCCCCGGTGGAAGAATATGGGTTTTTCCCGACATTATTCACTGGATATCTCCCGCAGATTGCGCGGATTGACGCAGATCTGCAGGTGGTGAAGCGGCCATATCTCGAAATTATTCACATGGGCAGCTCCCGCAGATTGTGTGGATTGCGCAGATCTGAAACATTCGTTAGTGAATCCATCTTTTGCATGAACTTTGAGTATTTCTCTTCAAAGCGTCTATGCCTGATTGAAAAAATACAGGGCCAGATGCTCCGGAGTTGATTTCCGGAGCAGGGCCCGCAATCACGTTTGCACCTATTTCTTAACACCTATCGTTACAAGGTATTCTCTTGGCATAGAGACCCCCATTTCAGTCATGAAGTTTTCATGAAATCTGACGAACTCCTCTCTCAGTTTTTGCCTTCTTCCTTCTTCAAGCGAATCTGCAAGAGTCTTAGCCGGACCGTAGCACTTAGAGAAAAGATTCCACACTGCGTTTCCGTTCTCTTCGCGGCAGAATGAAAGTCCCGATTCGAATTTCAGTTCAAAATGCTCTCCGAGCAGATCAACAATTCTTTCGGTGCTTCCCCATTCGAAAGGAGATGGCGGCGGTATTGAAGGCAAATTCATATACGGCTTCATCACCTTAAACATTCCCGCGATTGTGCTTCCGGGCGCCCATGTTGTAAGAGCCACACGGCCGCCTTTCCTGCAAACGCGTGCCAGTTCTTTAGCAGCTATTTCCGGACGGCTTGAAAACATTACTCCGAATGTTGAAACAACCCCGTCAAATGCCCCGTCATCGAACGGAAGTGCATCCGCATCACCTATCCGGAAGTTGATCTCGAGCGCGGTGTTTCCGGGATGTTGTTTGGCGGCTTCTATCAGCTCCGAGCCAATATCAACCCCAGTGACCTTTGCACCTCTTGCCGCAATTCTTCTCGCGGCCCAGCCGGTGCCTGTTGCCACATCTATGATCTTTTCGCCCGGTTTTGGATCAAGTCTTTGAATACAGTGTTCAATAGCATCAGAGATCGAGCTGCTGATGTTATCGTACCTCTCTCCTGCAGATCCCCACACAACTGAGGCCTTCTTATTGTGCGGTTGAATTGTTAATTCTTCCATGTGTATTTTCTCTTTTGGTTTAAGAACATGGGCAAAATTATGGCGGCATTATCCGATCTCCAAAGAAATTTTTTCTAAATTGCATCCTGACTTTTTGAAACGGATGAATTAATTTGCCTTATCATGAAGAAGAACAGAGCCCTCAGGATCATCAGCACTTTTACGGAGCATGAGCTGAAGCAGTTTGATGATTTTCTCAATTCGCCTTTTCTGAACAAGAATAGGAAGGCGCTAAGGCTGTTCAGAATGATTCGTCGCTATCATCCGCACTATGATATCTCCCTTGAAAGCCTGTCCGGAAAATTTTTTCCAAATGCACCATACAAAGAATCATATCTTCGCAATCTTTTCTCCGATCTTAACCTGCTTGCAGAGAAATATCTGCTTGCTCATCACGTCACGTCAAAGTCAGACAGGGCAAAGTTCATAATTGAAGAACTTGTTGACCGCGGTATGAATGAACTGGCCCTGAAGAAGTTGAAGGCACTGGAGCAAATGACAGCAGATCACGAGTCCAAGGATCAGGAATATTATTCAGGCAAAATCTTCATCAGCGACACCAGGGATCTTCTCAATACGGACAGGACTCTTTTTGACAGACACATTGCTCATTCAATAAGGCTTAAGATAAATCTTTCTCTACTTAATCTTCTCGAAAGCTATTTCCAGTGCGCAGTTGAAGAGCAAAGAATATTGATCTCGCACGATTTCGGTTACCTGCAGCATTCACTCAAATACATGCGTGGGAGGCTGAAGGATTTCAGTGATGAACATCTTCTGATGATCTACTTTCATTTGTGGGAGGTTTATTTTGGTGAAGGCAAGCTCCCGGAATTTGAGAAGGCTCGCAAGATCTTCAGCAAGCATTTTGATAAGCTTGAACTATTTGACCGGAAGAATATCTTTTCTGCAATGCAGACAGTCTGTCTCAAGCGGATAGAGGCCGGAGAAGCTGATTTTGTACGGACCTTTACCGATGTGCTACTTGACTTGCTGAAAAGAAGCGTCACTTCGCACAGGCTCAATGCGGTTGATCTTAACTTATACAGGAATGTCTTCATATCATTCTTCAAAATGAAGGACGTGAAGAAGCTGAAGAAGTTCGTGGATGATTATGCCGGTATGGTGAAGCATGACAGCAGAAGTGATATCCTGACATACTCGCAGGCACATTTAGCTTTTCTTGAAAGGAACTTTCAGAAGTCACTTGAGCTCTCAAACAGAGTGAGTTTCAATAAGTTCTTTACGTCAACCAATGAAAATCTATATTTCAAGAATGATGTGAGGATGCTCATTCTTAAGACACTCTACGAGTTATCAGACATTGAAATGCTTCTTAATCATGCAGACACATACAGACACTTTCTAAGAAACAGCAGAGTAATGAAAGAATCCCAGAAGAACAGGGCGCAGAGATGCATCGAGTACACCGTATCGCTTGCCCGGATCAAGTACAACTTTGATGACTTTGCACTGCATAAGCTAATGAAAAGCCTGCATTCAGACAGTAACACAGCAGAGCGTGAGTGGCTGATTGAGAAAGCCGTTGAGCTTAGCAACTGACTCAGGAACGAATGAGAGCATTGCGCCCGGAACAATCTTTCAGAAAAGTACCTGTGTAAGCATGAAAAGTTTAGTGTGACAATATTCCAACACATTTGATTTCATGCTGAATCTCTGAATACATCTTAATGGTAATAACTGAATGACAACCGCCTACCGGAATATCCGGTAAGCGGCTGAGCATGCAATTGAAGAGATCCCACCAAAACACAGACAAAAATCTGTTATTCTCAGGGAAGTATTGCTCCTACAAAATTAAGCCCGTTATTGTCTGCCAATGCCAGGTCGGTAATGTCAACATAAGAGTCTCCTGTTACATCAGTGGCGACATATCCTGTTGTGAAGTTGTATGCATCGTTGTCTATTTGCCCGAGATCTGTGGCATCCACAAGTCCGTCCTTGTTCACATCGCCGCCGTAGATTGCGAAACGTATTGGAGAGGCATCAACCATTATCATGTTGCTTCCGAAAGCCTGGAATTGAGACAAAGTGAAATCATATGATGCCGACCCCAGACTGAACTGTACTCCTGTGCTGCTGAATGTTTGCACTGAATTCCTGTGGTTCAGATCTATATAGTACGGGATGCCGTCAACTGCATTTGCAAAATTAAACTGACCGTTGCCGTTTGCGTCAAGCAATGCCTTAGCAGAATCAACAACAGAATACGGAGGAAACATATTTCGCAGATACACTCTCATTGTGTCGGGCATCATCAGGTCTGTTGAAGAATTGTAGAAGCCCTGTATGAGTGCGGTAAGATTGAGCACCGCAAATGAGGATGTGGTGAAGTTAAACACCGAAACATAGGAACCGGGACCGGCAGAATCATTGACCCTGACACGCCAGAAGTATGTTGTTAGAGGTTGAAGTGAAGGGACATAGCTCGAGCCCGTGACGTTTGTGTTATTGATCACCGGAAATTCAAATATTGGATCCGTTGCAACTTCGAGCCAATATGATACGGCTCCCGGAACAGCGGTCCAGACGAGCGGGCTTCCCGGCGGAACGGCGGGAGCATTATTTGGGGGAGAGACCTGTGCTGTTGTCAGCTTGTTGGGACATTCAACAACGTAATGGTAAACGCCCTGATCATAGGCCTTGTAAGTTCCGCTTGTGAACCTGTTGGACGCACTGTCATAAGTAACCGTTTCGCTTTCCGTACCGCCGGCATTACCCTGGTCCCTGTCATCCTGTGCAGTGATCTGATACTTGCCGCCGCCAAGTTTCTTTACGTTAGTAACATTAACAATATGACTGCCAGTGCTTGTATCGCCTGATACGGTGTCGATATTGAACCACCAAACGAACATCTCCACATCCTGATTATTATCGAGTTCCTTTTGAAGGGAGTAGATGCTGTCTTTACTTATCTTCCGTGTAGTTATGGGTATGTTATTCTTCTTGAGGTAATCTGCTTTGTTCTGATAATAGTTGTCGGCCGTCATAGTGCCGCCGCTGAAGCCCGTCGCCTTTTTCATGCTGTCGAGAGAAGCATAAGCGCTGTCGAATGTCAGGCTATGTTTTTTCCTCAGGAACTTCAGGCTGTTTGAAAATCCAACAGGCGCACATTCCTTTATGCCGCAGTCCTGATTCGGCATCCCCTGAACCCCGTGAGAAGAAGTGTCCTTAATGCTTCCGGTATTCTGAAAGGGCGTTGCTACAGGCACTTTCAGTCCAAATGAATTCGGGTTGAAGAACGGAAATCCGTCAAAAATTTTGTAAAGGTAGTTAAATACCAGCGCTGATTCCGTTATGGGGGGAGGAGAAATGACCGGGTCATCGGTTATAGAATATCCGATCAAAACATTAGCCACTGAGATGCCTTTGTCACCGATATCAAAAGCGAATGTTACGGACTGAAGTTCGCCGAAGGGAGCCTGGTTGAAAAGAATTGCATTCTGCACCTGCCAAATGGTTTCTGTTCCTGCGGTTTGGACAGAAAGATTGAAATACTTGAGTTTAGGGTAACCGTTGGTTGTAAGCTTTACCATTCCCCAGTCAGATTCATACTCGAGGTATCCGTTCATTTCGTAATCTATCTGAAATAAGTTAAGTATGGGCTGAATGGTGTCTTTAGCTGTTGAAAGTTGCACAATAGAAAAGTTTCCCTGCGAACCTGTTGTGCCGGTGTAACTTCCGGTCCAGCAAGCGCTGACATTTGTTGCGTATCCGGGAGTGGATGTGCCGATGGCATCAACACTTCTTGATGTGCCAGCGAATCCATTCTGCCTGATCTCAACAAGCAGATTTCCACCACCGTAAAAGTAAGGAGTATTGAAAGCTATTTCCGTTCCGAACTGATTCGGGTTACTGCCGGAACTGTATGATCCCGCACTTATAGTCAGCTGGCCTGACCTGACCTGAATCTGCGGACCCACGATATTGTTTGCAAATGTAAGGCTTCTGTTGACAGGATCAACACTTCCGCTGAGATATATGTCGTAATTGTTATAAGTGACACCTGCCGTTGGCCAGCTTGAAGTTGCTGACTGCGGAAGTCTGAAGCTGATCGCATTGAGATTTTTTCCAGCCAGTCCGGTCAGCTGATTCTGATGAATGAGCAACTGGTAAGTCCTTGGTGTAGCTGAAAGCGGACCTACAAATGTGGCTGTACCGCCTGTTGCAGAATAGTTGTTGGGAACAACCTGTGTGAGATTCTGAATGGCATTGCCCTCACTCCGGGCGACCTGTATCTCAAGAACAGCCGAGAGGAATATTGTCATCAGAATCATCAAGATGTTGAAAGTTTTCATGATTGATTCATTTAGGTGAATTGATGTTAGTTGAGTCCGGACAAGCGGCTTCTGACACATTATATTCCACGCTCACAGGAATAAACTGTGTGATGAATCAATACAGCTCTAAGAACCGCTATGGCAACCGGTGTGCTTCAAAATTTCATTGGTGTGAAAAATACCGTAACACTGGACAAATATCGTTCTGCATGTGAACGAATTATGTTGTCATCAGGGCAAGTAGTCTTTGATTGCCGGTGGTGTGAGTTTGTTCCCTGTGATGCACGTTCGGGAAGATTGTGGGAATATATCCGCCGCCAATTTAAGGCAACGCCTTCATATTTGTTCTGTTGTGGGTGAAATAGGCAATTCGGATTCAAATGTCAATGTGTTTTAGTTCTCCCGCAGATTACGCGGATTCTCAGCGAGTGAACGTGGGTAAGTCTTGAGATGATTGTAATGTATGTCTCTTGCAGATTGGTGCTGATCTGCAGAGGGTGAAGATGAGCACACATCGAAATTAATCACATGGTGTAGCTCCCGCAGATTGTGCGGATTTGCGCTGATCCGCAGCGAATGAATATGGGCACTTCTCAAAACTATTTTCACGGATGGTTCCCGCAGATTACGCGTATTTGCGCTGATCCGCAGCGGGTGAAAATGAACACATATCGAAATTAATCATATGGTATGTCTCCCGCAGATTGCGCTGATCCGGGGTGTGTGAAGGTTACTGTGTCTCAAAATTATTCTAAGAGGTTTGTGATGTATAAAGAGATCAAAGAATTAATAATGTATTCTATACAGTTACCTTCTTAAGATGTGACCTCTGATCATTGAATCAAAGAGTGAGTCATTATTGCCGCAACATGTTTCACTGAAGTTCCGTAACTTTGAAGCATACAATCTTAACATTAAAGATGCGCGAAGAGATCATTGCCGGCCTGAGCGAACCGGCACGCCTGGAAAAACTGTACAGAAATAACAAGGCGGCATTCCAAAATGAATTCAATCTGATCTATGATGACATCTCCGGAAATGCTGTTGCGCAGGTATGGAATGAAAGGCTGAACTACAGCTATCATGAAGGCCGGATTGACAAACAGAATGAAATCCTCTTTGTGGTTATTGCCTGCATGCTTGCCGGACTTGGAGCAAAGTTTCCTGAAATTGGCCAGATAAACAGTGAATATTTTTATATGCGTTTTACCGCCTTTCTCGTGTTCCCCTTTCTTACTGCTTACTTTGCATTCAAGAATGACATACCTTTTTCGAAACTCATGCTGCCCGCATTAGTGATCTTTGCATCGGCCGTTTACATCGCAGTGCTTCCGAACAATCTCAAGAGTGATACCGTAAAGCTTGCATGCATTCATATCCCGCTTATCCTGTGGGCTGTGGCGGGATATGCATACGCCGGCAGTAAACTCAAGGACAATACTGCGCGAATTGAGTTTCTTAAGTTTAACGGGGATATGGCAGTGATGACAGCTGTCATCTTGATTGCCGGCGGAATACTGACGGGGCTCAGCATAGGCTTATTCTCCCAGATTGATAATCACTTCACCCGCTATTTCACAAAGTATGTCGCTGTCTTCGGACTTGCTGCGTCTCCGATAGTTGCGGCTTACCTGTTACAGGCAAATCCCGCGATAGTGAACAAAGTATCTCCTGTAATTGCGAGAGTTTTCACTCCTCTTGTGCTCATTACCCTCATAGCTTATCTTGTTACGGTTTTGGTCAGCGGAAGAGATCCTTTTAACGACAGGGAGTTTCTTTTGATTTTCAATCTGCTTCTTATCGGAGTGATGGCAATAATTCTCTTTTCCGTTGCTGAGTCATCTGTGAATTCCGTAAGCAAGGAAAGAGCAGTAATGCTGTTTGCATTATCCGTGCTTACTATCATTGTTAACTGCATCGCACTTTCTGCAATTGTATTCAGGATATCGGAATGGGGCATCACTCCCAACAGGCTTGCAGTGCTTGGCGGCAATTTGCTCATACTTGCAAACCTTCTCATTGTATCATTCAGGCTCTGGCGTTCGGTAAAAAAGGGGAGTGAGATCGGAAAGGCGGCGGAAAGCATCGCTGCGTTCCTGCCTGTTTACATACTGTGGGCGGCAGTTGTGGCATTCCTTTTTCCTGTTGTGTTTGGTTTCCGGTGAAGTGTGGTTGTTGCCGCCGGGCTACTATTTGCTAAAGGTAAATTTTATAAAACATTGAAAGATGAGATCTTAGATTACAACAGCTCGCAATCCGACAGCGACAGGGAGATCTGCGACATACTTTACAAAGAAATATGCTGCGCAATTCCGGAAGCTGAGCATAAGATCTGGCACAGGCATCCGGTGTGGTTCATCGATGGGAATCCGGTTGCAGGTTACAGCAAGCTGAAGGACTGCATAAGACTCCTGTTCTGGAGCGGACAATCATTCGGCGAAGAGAAGCTCAGCAATGAAGGCAGTTTCAAGGCGGCTGAATTCAGATACACTGCCGCAAAGCAGATCAATAAAACTGATCTTAAAAGATGGCTTAAGAAAGCGAGAGACATTCAGTGGGATTACAAGAATATTGTGAAGCGCAAAGGAGTCCTTCTGCGATTGAAATGAACATTAACGTGAAGATTCCGTTGGCCACCGAACAGTTGATTGCAGATTCAGGTGATTATCATTCAGCAGGTAAACAATATACATGCGAATTTGATACACATCCTCTGATGCTAAGTGCACACACCTTTCATCATGTAAACTCAGATTCCTCGATCTGAGCTTATGCAGACTTTCACTCCTCCCTCAGGGACTGTAACTTTTCTCTTTACCGACATCGAAGGAAGCACGCGGCTTGCGCAGGAGTTTCCGGACAAGCTTCATGATCTTCTCGAGAGGCATCACAGCATACTGGACAATTCAATTGAGTCGAACGGTGGATTTGTATTCCGCACTGTGGGAGATGCATACTGCTGTGCATTTGCAAATGCAACGGATGCCATTAGAGCCGCAGTTGATATCCAAAGGCATCTTGGAGCCGAAGATTGGGGCTCTGCGCCGATCAAAGTGAGGATCGGAATTCACAGCGGCAGCGCAGAGTGGAACGGAAACAACTACATGGGTTACATTACCCTTGCAAGGTCTGCAAGAGTAATGTCTTCAGCTTACGGAGAGCAGGTGATTGTTTCTGAAGATGCTCACATGCTTGCAGAGGAATATGCAGGAGACAGTGGCAGTGCCGAATTTTCTTTCCGCGACCTTGGCATAAGGAGACTCAAGGATGTCATACAGCCACTGCGCCTGTTTCAGGTGTTGTCTCCCGGCCTGCGCGAAGACTTTCCCCCTCTGAAGACACTTGATGCCAGGCCAAATAATCTGCCTGTTCAGCTTACGAGTTTTGTGGGACGGGAAGAAGAGATGAAGCAGATAAGGAGCAAGCTCAATGATGCAAGGCTACTTACTCTTACAGGTCCCGGTGGCACGGGAAAGACGAGGCTGGCACTGCAGGTAGCCGCCGATGTCATAGATCATTTTGCGAACGGAGTATGGTTTGTTGAGCTTGACGCGATCCATGATCCGGGATTATTGCCGCAGGAAATTCTCTTGTCGCTTGGTGTGAAGGAAGAAGCAAAGCAGAATGCAGAACAAACGCTTCTTGAATTCCTGAACAAGAAAGAGCTTCTCCTTGTGCTTGACAACTGTGAGCATCTCATCGAATCATGCTCCTTACTGGCGGAAAAACTTCTTAAGAGTTCTTCCGGAATAAGGATACTTGCAACAAGCCGCGAAGCGCTGAGGTGCCAGGGCGAGCAGACGCATCATACATTGTCATTGTCAGCGCCCGACCCGAAAGAGATCCATACTCCCGAAAAGATCACTCAGTATGAGGCTGTAAGACTATTCATTGAAAGAGCCCTGAGCGCGAACCCGAAGTTCAGAGTAAACAATAACAATGCCGCCGCAGTAGCTGCTATCTGCCATCGCCTTGACGGCATTCCCCTCGCAATTGAACTTGCCGCGGCAAGGACGAAGATCCTTTCACCAGAGAAGATCCACGACCGGCTTGATGACAGGTTCAGTCTTCTTACAGGGGGAAGGCGCACGGCAATTCCAAGACAGCAGACATTAAGGACAATGATCGACTGGAGCTATGACCTGCTCGCCGATGAAGAGAAAGAGCTTTGGTCAAAGCTGTCTGTTTTTTCCGGAGGATGGACACTCGAAGCCGCAGAGATGGTATGTCATTCCGAGAATTCGGAAGTGATGGACCTTCTTCAGAATCTCCGTGAGAAATCCATAGTGATCTTTGATGAGAGTTCGGACAGATACAGAATGCTTGAGACAATCAGGCAGTACGGAGATGAGAAGCTGAAGTCGGGCGGCATGATTGACAATGTTACGGACCGCCATCTTGAATACTTCAAGTCTGCAGCAGCGGAAGCGGGGACAAACCTAAAAGGCCCTGACATGAAAACCTGGCTTGCTTTGACCGAAGCTGAATCAGGCAATATAGAGAAGGCATTTTCTCATTCAATGATTTTATCCCGCTTTGAGGATTCGCTTGAAATTGCCGGTGCGATGGGATATTATTGGGAATTGAGAGGGATCTACTCCGAAGGCAGGCACAGGCTTGAGAGCGCGCTTGATGCGGGACGCAACATCGGCGGAGATAAGAGGGCAAGGGCGCTTGTTCATGCGGGCAGGCTTGCACACATACAGGGCGACATTGAAACGGCCAAAGCAAGGTACTCCGAATCACTTTCCATTTTCCGGCAAAGCGGGAACGAGGCCGGGATAGCGGCGGCGCTGAAGAACTTCGGACTGCTTTCATATGAGCAGGGCGAATACAGGCGATCGGAAGAATTGCATGAAGAAGCGCTTGAGATGTTCAGAAAATCAAACGACAAGCGCGGCACAGCATACTCACTCAACGACTACGGCGCGGTGCTTATTGAACAGGGAAAGTTTGAGAGAGCGAAACAAATTCTCGAAGAGGGGCTTGTGATTCACAGGCAGATCAGTGACAAGAGGGGGATTGCATTCTGCCTTAACAATCTCGCAAGCATCTGCTCAGAGCAGGCGGAGTATGAAAAAGCAATTGAATATCTGAATGAAAACAGCAAGATCTTTCGTGAGCTTGGTGATAAAAGAGGCGAAGCATATTCGGTCAACAGTCTTGGAAACCTTGCGATCAATTCATGCAACTACAACGAAGCATTCGAATATCTTTCGAAAGCCGCTGAGATATTCCGTGAGATCGGCGACAGGCGCGGGACTGCTTTTGCGTTATGTTCTCTCGGAAACACTGCATTTCATAACGGCGATACAGTTCGTGCAGGTGAACTTCTTGAGGAATGCATCAGCATCTTCAAAGCAACTGATGACAAGGCAGGAATGGCGTTCGCACTTTTCACATACGGCGGAGTGCTTCTCAAAGGCATTGACCATGATGGCGCAAGAGTCCGGTTGAACGAAAGCCTTGAACTCTCGCGCGAGATCTCCCACAAGCCCGGCACTGCATTCAACCTTCATTATCTTGGAATGCTCGGCCTCTTACAAAAAGAATATGGATCCGCATCGGAAAATTTTTCAGAGAGTCTCAGGCTTTGCATTGAACTTGGCCTGAAGAAAGAGATCGCGCTTAACATCTACGGTCTGGCAGGATGCAAAGCATTCGGCAATGATCCCGGAATTGCGGCATTGCTTATTGGTTTTGCGGAGGAACAGCTTGGCAAGCTGAATGTGAAGAAAGACAATTTTGAGGAACAGATATTCAGCGCCATATCAAACTCAGTACAGAGCTCCATTTCGAATGATGAGTTCATGGAATTTTTCGAAAAGGGAAAACTGGCAAGTGTTGATGAGGTTATGAATGTTATTGATCCCGGTTCGCAGGAATGACAAGCCCTGCATTGCAATCAAAGGTGTTGTAAGTTAGAGGCAATACGAATAATTTACGGCAATTTCATCATCTTCTTATCCTCATATAATGAATAAAAGTACCGGCCTTATGTTTGGGGCATTGCTGTTTCTCACGATGCATTTCGCTGCAATTAAGGAATCCTTCGCCACTATGTACACATTCAATCTTTATCTGTCCGGTTCAAATGTGGTTCCGCCGGTAAGCACAAACGGGACTGCATCGCTTATCGGAACATACAACGATGTAACAAATGAACTTACGGTCAACGTAAGTTTTTCTCTTCTGTCCGGAGTAACCCTCGGCGCGCACTTTCACGGACCGGCTTCGACAACCGAGAACGCAGGCACACTGGTCAACTGGGCCGGCTTTCCTCTCGGAGTGACAAACGGCACATACAGCAATACATTTATTCTTGTTCCAGCCGTTGAAACAATACTGCTTCAGGGCAGGATGTATGCAGACATTCATACGGCATATGCATTCAACGGAGAGATAAGGACACAGATGAACATGCAGTTGAGGTATTTCAGGCTGACTTACCTGACGGAAGGAATGTATAATGAGATCACAAACAAGATGTTGAAGGATACAGTGCAGGTAAACCTCCGCAGTTCAATAGTTCCTTATTCTGTAGTTGATGTTGCAAGGACAAGGCTTGACAGCACGGGAAGCGGGCTCTTCTTCAATTTCATTTCAGCACCGAGCTTTACACCTTATTATATACAGGTTCTCCACAGGAACGGGCTTGAGCTTTGGAGCGGCAATACGGTTTCATGGACAAACAACGCATTGATCTACGATTTCACGAATGCGGCGTCAAAAGCTTACGGCAGTAACATGGTTCAGAAGGGTTCACGGTTCTGCACGTACAGCGGGGATGTGAATCAGGATGCGGTAATTGATGCAACAGACCTGAGCATCATTGATAACGGCGCATTGGCATTTGTAACGGGCTATGTTGCCGCCGACCTTAACGGCGATAACTTTGTTGACGGCACGGATTACTCGATAGGCGACAACAACGCTGCGAACTACATCACGGCAATCACTCCGTGATCAATGCATGAATGACTATGCACTGCGGAAGACGGAAAAAAGTTTGCACAGATTCTGAACTTAGGTTGCCATAGTTTACTGCCGAAATGCCGGTTCGCATAATCGTCAGAATCAGGCCGGAAAATTATCAATACTGAATGAAGTTGTTACGTTTACATATTACAGCCGTGTTCCTTCTGTTTGCGCTTGTCAGTTATGCACGATCGCAGAATCCAACCTATCTGCTTGATGTAAACGGCAAGTCGGAGGGATATAACCATGTTGAGTTTGACATTGACATGGTTTGGACGAATTCCGGTGTTGCGCCGAATTTCGAGTATGCGGGCGGACAATACTTTTTTGATTTCAATCCTCTTATAGCAAACGGAGGAGTCCTCACTTACAATTATGCACTTGCAGACACATCAGACCTGCCGCCTAATCTCAGGCCGAGAAGTCCTGCCATATTCGGAACGCAGTTAAGGCTTGCCGTCAATTCATTTCCTGGAGCAGGATTCGGTTACCAGTTTCAGGCGGGAGATACGGTGAGAATTGTTAGGATGAGACTTTCGACATCTGCAAACGTGTTCGCACATGAACCGCTCAACCTTGTATGGAGAAGCACGCTTCCCAATCCTCACACAAAGATCTTCGCATATGTAGGTTCATTGGGTGTGGATGTTTCCACGCCTGCAACTCATCAGGTATCGATCGGCAATGATCCGCTCGGCGGGCTTCAGACCGTATTTGCAAATTTCTACTCAGACACTAGGACCGTAGTTTCCGGAGGCATAGTGAACTTCTTTGACTCAACTTACGGCGCAGGCCAGGCGGTGCAGTGGGAATGGACATTTCCGGGAGGATCGCCGTCAGTTTCTGCCTTGCAGAATCCGGCAGGCATTTTGTATGACACTCCCGGCGTGTACGATGTTACTTTAGTGGCATGGATCGGGACAGAAAGTGACACGATCACTAAACAAGCGTACATTACCGTACTTCCGGAATGTTACGCAACATGGAGCATGCCGGTATTTATTTCCGATGCCGGTAACGAAAGCGACAGCCTTGTTTTCGGAATGTCGCAGGAGGGCAGTGACGGCGTTGACACATGCCTCGGTGAAGTTGCGCTTCCGCCGCCGCCGCCATCCGGCGTGTTTGACTGCAGGTTCATTCTTGCTTCAAATGATGGTGTGAGCACAGACATAAGAAAGGATACTGCGCTGAATACTGACTGGCGCATGACATTTCAGCCGTCTGCATCAGGATATCCGTTGGCGTTCACATGGGATTCCTCGGCGTTGCCTTCATACGGCACTTTCTATCTGAAGGATGAGATCACGGGAAGCATAGTGAATGTCAACATGCGTTTGCAGTCAGCATACATGCTTTCAAACACCGGCATCACATCTCTGAAGATCGAGCATACAGTTAATCAGACTATCAGCATTGCTGTTGATTCCGGCTGGAACATGGTTTCGGTTCCGCTCAGGGCGGGCGACATGAATTACAATTCGCTTTTTCCCGGAGCCGCATCAGAACCTTATGCATACAACGGTGGATATGTAAATGTTACCACGCTTGAAAACGGAACCGGCTACTGGATAAAATTCGGTGACACTGCAACATACGGCATTGAAGGCTATCCATGGTTGCCGGAGCAAATAAATGTAAACGAAGGCTGGAATCTCGTTGGGCCGTTTGACAAGGACATTCCCGTATCATCAATTCTTTCCGAGCCTGCAGGAATACTGATGTCAGGCTTCTTCGGATTCAGCGACGGATATTTCGAAGCTGATACACTAAGGTCAGGCAAAGGTTACTGGGTCAGGACATCCGCAAACGGATATCTTTACGCATCTGCATCGGCAGGCATTGCAATGCAAAATAGCGGCGGACTGCCTGACGGTCTGATCCGTCTCGGATTCACATCAGCCGAAGGAAGCAGTGCAAGCCTTTACCTTGGCAATGTATCGCAGATAAACGGCGCGTATGAACTTCCGCCTGTTCCGCCTTCCGGAATATTTGATGTGCGCTTCGGAACAGACAAGTATGTTGAAGACGTTGCTCGCTCAATCTCAGTGAAGCTGAACTCAACGGGCGGGGAGACAATGCTCACACTGAATGAAGCAAAGGGCATTACACTCAGAGTGAAGGATGCGATTGACGGAAGCATACTTGACGCCGAACTTAAGGAAGGCATGCCCGTAAATATTCCCGCGGGCCTCAGCAGGATTGTCATAGAATCTCCGCTCAATTTGCCGGAGACATATCAGCTTTCGCAGAATTTTCCGAATCCCTTCAATCCCTCCACAGTGATACGATATCAGATCCCTGCGGACGGAATTGTGAAGCTTGTTGTGTACGATGTAATAGGCAGGGAAGTGAGCATGCCCGTGAACAAATTCCAGCCTGCCGGAAAGTATCAGATTAAGTTTGACGCAAGCAGTCTATCATCGGGCGTTTACTTCTACAGGTTCACATCCGGAAAGTTTGCGGATATAAAGAGGATGGTGGTGGTGAAGTGAGGGGGTGCTTTCGTAAATCTTCACGGCAGTTCATTCATGTAAATTACTTCGCTAAGATCCTGCTCCGGCATTACCAGGCACACAGTTGCATTCAAATCTTCCTACTGTGTCAACCCTTGTGATCACTGAAAGAATTTCGGATTAGCTAATAAGTAATTCCTCGGATCGTATACAATCTTAATCGTTTTATATTTTGGAATTTTTTTCAAAACATGACAAAAGTCATAGATTTGTATGACAAAGAATTCTTAAGTTTGTATAGTTTTTGACATTGCGTGTTTACTGATCTAATATGCAATTGGTTTTGCCCGCGGGATAATTGCCCGAAAATTGACACAGCGGGTTGCGCAATGCGAGTACAGCTTCAGGCATATTGCCGGCAAGCAGAAGGAACTCGACCCAAATCAGCAGTTCCGTTTATAGATATGTTACAATTAACTTAGAACATTACAATTAGAATTAGTGCAATAAACATGCAGGGAAGAAATGAACATGAGCAGCTGAGTGGGGCAAGTTCCTTAACTTAAGTTGGTAATTACCTGCAGTGCCGCAGAATAGGGAAGATAAATTCTCAGATAAGCTGTTCGGCACTGTTGAAAATGCCGGCCATGTTATATGCAGGAAGGCATGGCATTTTGTATTCCTGATTAGCGAATAACGTCGTTTCCCAAATAAATTATTTTAGATGCTATGAAAAACCTTTCTACTGTAATTGCGGCATTTGTTGTCATTTGCTGTTGCACAATAAATGCAAGCGCTCAAAACCCGACCTACATTCTCAACGCAACAAACAGGACGCCGACACCTAACGTAGTCAACTCTGTGGAGTGGGATATTGACATGACATGGACAAACTCCGGTGTTGTGCCGAACTATGAATATGCGGGAGGTCAATACTTCTTTGATTTCAATACAGCCATTGCGAACGGCGGAACACTTTCGATGTCAAACGCAGGATCAGACTTGCCTACGAATATGCAGCCGAGAAATCCCACAGTGTCCGGTTCTCAATTGCGTTGGGCTGTCAATACTTTTCCCGGTGCCGGCAGTGGCTACAACATGCCGGCCGGAGTGGCGGTCACCATAGTGCGTGTAAGGCTTCAGACTACAGCAGCGCAGTTTGCAGCTACTTCACTCAATCTCGCCTGGAGAAATGCTTTGCCGAATCCGTTCACGAAAATATTTGCATACGTCGGCACAACCAACACAGACATATCATTTGCGCCAAACCACCTGATAAGCTTCTCGAACGATCCGTTCTTTAACGGGCTTGAGGCAAACTTCTATGCAAACACAAGGACAGTCACTTACGGACAATATGTGAGCTTCTTTGATTCAACATTGGGCGGGCCAACAAGCTGGGAATGGCTTTTCACAGGCGGAACTCCATCCACTTCAACGGCACAGAATCCGGCCAACATAAGATACAACACTCCGGGTGTTTATCCTGTCAAACTCATTGCAAGAAAGACCGGATATGTTGACACAGTGCTCAAGACAAACTACATAACGGTTAATCCGTTCCCGTGCGGAACTACCTGGGTACAGATGATAAAGCTTTCGGATGCAGGCAATGTAAATGACAGCCTGTTCTTCGGATTGTCGCCGCAGGGAAGTGACGGACTTGACACATGCCTTGGCGAACAGGCATTGCCGCCGCCACCGCCGATCGGAGCATTTGACTGCAGATTCCAGCTTCTCTCTCCAAATGATTCCAAGCGCGATATTAAGAAAGACACTATAGGCAATCAGGTCTGGTTCATGAAATTCCAGCCATCGTTTGCGGGATACCCGATCACATTTACATGGAATGCATCTGCTCTTCCTTCTACCGGATTCTTCTACCTTAAGGATGCTGTAAACGGAACCATAGTGAATATCAACATGCGTGAGCAGAGCAGTTATGTGCTTACAAACACAGGTATCACATCACTGAAGATCGAGTATCTGTACAAGTCAACGGTCAACGTAAGCGTGAACCCCTTCTGGAACATGGTTTCGGTTCCCGTCCTTGCGGAGAATATGCATGTCACATCGCTTTTCCCCGGATGCTATCTTCCGGCATACGGGTACAACAACGGTTATGTGACCGCGACGAATTTTGTAAACGGCAAGGGCTACTGGATACAGTTTGAAAATGCAGGACTTTACGGAATTTCCGGTATCAGGCCAACACCTTATGAGATAAGCGTAGTACAGGGATGGAACATGGTTGGGCCGTTCGAGGAAAGAATTCCTGTTAACAGGATCGTTACGAATCCTCCGGGGATAATTTCAACTCCATTCTACGGATTTAACTACGGATATATAGTTGCCGATACACTGAAACCCGGAAAAGGTTACTGGGTAAGGACAACATCCGCCGGAACGATGAGAAAGGATACGACTGTGCTGATGGCATACGGCGGTATGCAATTGGACAACATGAACAACTGGACAAGGTTTGAGATCAGCGATGAGGGTGGCAACAAGACATCGCTTTATCTTGCAAAGTCCGAAGAGATAACAGGCGACTTCATGCTTCCGCCGCCGCCGCCTTCCGGTGTGTTTGATGTGAGATTCTCCACCGATGCGCTTGCAGAAGCATTCGGTCAGAATCATGAGATCAGCATCAGTTCATCAACAGGCGCTCTCAAAGTCAAGGCGTTCAATCTTGGTGAGAACAAATACAAGATCACAGATGCAGTCAACGGCATTCTTATAAACAGAGAGCTGAAGGAAGGCGAAGAGATAACGATCAACGAAGGACTTGATAAGCTGATCTTAGTTGAAGAGAATATTCTGCCCAAGACTTACGAGCTAAGCCAGAATTATCCCAATCCGTTCAATCCTGCAACTACTATACGTTACCAATTGCCCAATGCCGGCAACGTAAGACTGGTGCTGTATGACGTGATAGGCAGAGAGGTGAAGAAACTTGTTGACGAATACAAGTCGGCAGGCGTGTACGAAGTACGGTTTGACGCATCAGACCTTGCATCGGGTGTGTACTTCTACAGGATCAAGTCCGGAACGTTCAGTGATCTGAAGAAGATGATCTTGCTGAAGTGAAGATAGCCAAATGGAGAAATGTCCGGCAAGATTGCCGGATGTTTCTCTGTTATGGGTCTAGGTTGAATTGCCGAAGATCACTATTTCTCATGAAGATTATTCCATAAAGAATTATAAGTCATCACATGAAATTTCTCAGACAATTGTTTGCAGTTGTATTAACCGGAAGCATCTTTTTTGCAGTGTCAGTTTCCGAATCAATTGCCACCGACACTGTTTTTGCCAAACCTGAATACAGATTGAAGGTAACTAATCAGGTTCTTACAGCTCCAAACAGATTTGAATTTGAAATAAGGATCAGGCATACCAATCCCGATCAAACCCCATTTAATTATGCAGGTGCACAGTATTTCTTCGATTTTAATCCTGCAATTGCAAACGGTGGAACACTAAGTTATGCATATTCGGGGCCTGATACTTCAGATCTGCCTGTGAACTTCAGGCCTAGAAGTCCTTCAATATCGGGTTCTCAGCTTCGCCTTGCAGTAAACACTTTTCCCGGGCCCGGCAACGGATATCTTATTCCGACCTCAAACCCTGACGGAATCAAAGTCATCAGAATGGCAATTACAACGACCGCAGCAAGTTTTACTCCGCAAATATCTGTTGGACTACAATGGAGAGACTCTCTGCCAAATCCATACACAAAGGTCTTTGCTTACACACTTAAGAATAGTGCTGTTAATACGGAGATTACCAACAGAGCCTGGCATTCAATAGACATTTTCCCGTGCGTTGCAACATGGACTAATCCGATGGTAATACGTGATGCAGGAAACGTAAATGATACTCTCAAATTCGGCATGTCCCCCGCCGGCACAAACGGCCTTGACACATGCCTCGGCGAGGTTCTCGTTCCGCCACCGCCGCCAATCGGAGTATTCGACTGCAGGTTCATACTGCCAAACAATGATGCCGTAAAGACTGACTTCCGGAAAGACACTGTTCAGAATGTCACATGGAGAATGAGCTTTCAGCCGTCGGTTTCGGGCTATCCGATAACATTCACTTGGAACAACCAATCGCTTCCGGCAACAGGGACCTTCTTCCTCAGGGATGAGATCACCGGAACAATTGTGAATGTCAATATGAGAAGCCAAACAAGCTACACGCTTACAAACGCCGGCATTACTTCGCTGAAGATCGAATATCTCTACAATCAGACTCTGAGCGGTTCCGTGTCGCCCGGCTGGAACATTGTGTCTGTTCCGCTGAGGACAAGCGACATGCTTTACACAGCTCTGTTCCCCGGAGTTGCCTCCGAGGCATACACGTACAGCGGCGGATATGTCAGCATTTCAATGCTGAGCAACGGCACCGGATACTGGATGAGGTTCAACAATAATACAAACTACAATTTCACTGGTTATCCCTGGTCGCCGGAGAATATGATCGTAAGTCCGGGATGGAACCTTATCGGCCCGTTTGATGAGAACATTCCGGTCAACACAATACTTTCAAACCCGGCAGGCATTGTAAGCTCAAGTTACTTCGGATACAGCGGCGGCTACTTCAATCCCGACACGCTTAAGGTAGGAAAGGGCTACTGGATAAGGACCACAATGGCGGGATACCTTTATAAAGGAGCAACCGACAATCAGCCGGCAACTGCAGAAAATCCCCTTGAGAAGTTTGTGAAGCTGTCACTGAGCGGCGGAGAAGAGATCAGCGCATCACTTTATCTCGGCAAAGCTGAAGAGATAAACTCCGATTACAGCCTTCCGCCTGTTCCTCCGCAGGGGATATTTGATGCAAGGTTCGGCACTGACAAGATGGTGGAAGTTCTCGGGCAGAATCATCAGATAAGAATCACTCCTTCACAGAAGGAAATTGTTTTGAGCGTGGGCAATGCAAAGGGAATGAAGTTCAGGGTAAAGGATGAGATTGACGGAACGATACTGAATAAAGAACTGACGGAAGAGTCTCAGGTAACAGTGCCGGCTAACCTCTCGAGCGTTATGCTGGAAATGCTTGATGCGTTGCCGCTGACATACGAGCTTTCGCAGAACTTTCCGAACCCGTTCAATCCCGCAACAGTGATCAGATATCAGGTTCCGAATGACGGAGTTGTGAAGATAGTTGTGTACGATGTGCTTGGAAGAGAAGTGAAACAGCTTGTGAACGGCTTCCGCAGTGCGGGAAAGTATGAAACAAGATTTGATGCCGGAAGTCTTTCATCCGGAGTTTACTTCTACAGAATGAAAGCCGGAAGCTTTGATGTGATAAGGAAGATGATGGTGGTGAAGTGATGTAAGTGATTGTAATTTGAAGAAGCAAAAATGCATTAAGAAGTTTTAGAGAATTAAAGAACTCAAACTGACAGGTTATGAAAAGCAAATACATGCTTTTTGGAGCATTGTTCGGATTGATTTCATTGACGGGAATATCATCCGCCCAAAATCCGACTTATACGCTTGATGTTACAAATTTCTGGATAACAAGCATTCCGGAAAATTGCTGTGATTCCATGGAGTTTGACATTGATTTGACATGGACAAATGCAGGGAGCGTTCCGAACTTTGAATACTCAGGAGGTCAGTACTTTTTCGACTTCAACAAGGCTTGCATAAAGACCGGAACAACGTGGTCAATGAGTGTTGTTGATGGCGACCTTCCGGAAAACATGCGTCCAAGAAACCCGACAGTTTACACATCTACAACTCCTGGTCAAATGAGATTTGCAGTAAATACTTTTCCTGAGGCCGGCAATGGATTCCAAATGCCTCCAAATACTCCTGTAACTATTGCCAGAATTCGTATCAAGGTTTCGGGCGGAGATATGTTCTTCGCACCTCAGCCCTTACAACTTGCCTGGAGAAACGGCATCGTCAGTCCTTATACCAAAATCTTTGCATTTGTTGGAACCACAAACACTAACATTTCAACACCTGAAACCCACACAATCTCTATCCCCAGTGATCCTTTGGGAGGTGCGATAGCCGCATACTTCTCTGCAACCCCAACAACTGTGAATCAGGGGCAGTACGTAAGCTTCACGGATCAGACTTTCGGCTCAACTCCCGTTGCATGGCAGTGGAGTTTTCCGGGAGGAACTCCTTCTTCATCAACGGAGAGAAACCCTGTAATAAGGTATATGACTCCGGGGCTTTACAATGTGGCGCTTACGGCATCGAGTTCGCAATACTCAAACTGGACGCAGAGATATTCCTACATAAGAGTGCTTTCTGCTCCTTGTGTGCAAACATGGAGCCATATTGTGAAGATAAGGGATGCGGGCACGGGCGCTGACAGCCTCAAGTTTGGCATGGCGCCGAGCGGAACAAACGGCCTCGATACTTGCCTCGGCGAAGTTCTGATTCCGCCGCCGCCGCCAACAGGCATCTTCGACTGCAGATTCATTATGCCGGGCAATGATGCTGTCAAGACAGACTTCCGCAAAGACACAACGCTCAACACAAGCTGGAGAATAACATTTCAGCCGTCGGTTTCGGGCTATCCTATAACATTTACATGGAACAACCAATCGCTTCCGGCAACAGGGACTTTCTTCCTAAGAGATGAGATCACCGGAACAATTGTGAATGTCAACATGAGGAATCAGACAAGCTACACGCTTACAAACGCCGGCATTACTTCGCTGAAGATCGAATATCTCT
>DAIQRO010000173.1:1969-6336 GCA_036786155.1 Bacteroidota bacterium | reverse complement strand
GCCTTGAAAGCGATTATCTTGCCGAATTTGGGTTATCACCGAAGTTCAGGGCGGGAGTGCATACAGGTGTTGTAGTTACGGGAGAGATTGGCGATTCGAAGAGAGAGATCGTGTTCCACGGCGATGTTCTGAATACTGCTTCAAGGATCCAGGGCAAAAGCAAAGAACTTGGCAGGGACATTGTCGTATCAAAGGACGTGATTGATAAGCTCCGGGAACCGGGCCGATATGAACTCGAGCCGCTTGGAAATTTTGAGCTTAAGGGCAAACTTACTGAGGTGTTCCTCTACAGCGTGATCCTCAAAAGTAAATGACGATCAGCACTGGGGTGAAGATTGTCCTGCATTCTGTTCACTTATGCAAAAGTGTGTTCAACTCCTGTGATAACCTCTCTCAGGATGATTCTCTCTTGCGGGTAAATTTATTTTTCGGGATGATTCTTCGGATAATCCAATGATCTGAAAATTCCTGTGCCTTTGTTTACTTCCTTCCAGCCGTTAAGAGGAAAATGTACATGAACAATCCCGCATGTAGGGATCTCGGGAATGTCCGCGCCGCAAATGAAGTTTGCAAAGTCTGTTATTCCGGGATTGTGAGAAAAGAGAAGTACACATTTGTCTTCGCCGGTGAACTTTGAAAGTGTGCCGAGAAAGTCTTCTTCATCCGCCATATAAAGTTCTTCAAGAAGCACTATCTCCCGAATGCCGAACTCCTTTGCAAATTCCTTTGCAGTCAGTTTTGCCCTTTCCGCTGTGCTCGAAATAACGCGGTCAGGAATAATGCCCGTCTTCTTCAGAAGCTTTGCCATCATCGGGGCGTCATGCCTGCCCCTCTTGTTAAGAGGCCTTTCGTGGTCGCTGAGTCTCACGTCTTTCCAGCTTGACTTGGCGTGTCTTATCAGAAACAGATCAAGCGGCATACCGGATTTGCTTTTGGTTTATTCAAACAGGTTCATCGGCTCAATCGGCATCGTTGAAAATGCCACCGCATAAGCGACCACGGAAATGATCAGTCCGAACATGAAGATCGTGTAACAGATCCTGAGATACTTGTACTTTCTTCCCAGCACTTTTCCAAGATAGTAGAAATCCTTGATCATCGAACCGTAAAGAAACTCCCGGTCCTTCATCATCTCATTCATTCCCCATTCAAAATCCTGAAGGGACATTGAATGGAAGTTCCCGAAGAACAAAAGGTTCGTCCGCTTCTTTGTTATGTCTTCCTTTGTGAATGTGCCTGAAGAATACTTCGGACGGGTTACCATTACTGCAAATACTATGCATACAAGACTGACCGCAAGCAGAAGAAAGGTCGGAATTATGAGCTGCGGGTTTACGTCAAGCTTCCTTATGAGGAATGTAAGTATGAATCCGATTATCAGCGTGTTTATGCTGATCATTATATTCGCCTTGCCGTCAGCCATCGCGCTGAACTCCACATGAGTCCTGACCGTGTTCCTGAACATTGTCTCTATTCCCCTCGCCGCCTTCTGCCCCTCTTCACTCCTTGATTCTATCTTTTGCTTCTCAACCTCGAGCTTTTCCCGGTCCTTTTGTTCCTTCTCCGATCTAGCAAGCTTCTTCCGGTACTGCTTCTCAACTTCAAGAAGATTCTCCGACTTCTTTTCATCAAATGCCTTTCTTGAATACTTAGTGTAGAACTTATGCGTCGTCAGGAAATCCATGTTCAGTCTGAGCCAGTCAATGTCATTGTACTTCTTTCCCTCGGTCTTTTCCCACTCAACTCTGAGCAGATCGGATTTTCTGTCAAAGTCCTTTGTGCCCAGGTGGTATAGGTCTGCATCACAGATTATTTCTTCCAGAAGATTTTGGGGATTGGAAGGGAAGCGGGTTGCATTTATGCATCCGATCACCACCTCGGTCTTGCTTTCGGGATACTGATGTTCGGCAAGGAATTTCTTCGCTATCTCAACGCTGACGTCCTCGTGATTCTCTGACCTCTCGGTGAAACCTGTGTCGTGAAACCAAGCGGCGAGGATCACCGGCTCAAGTTCGTCATCGCTGAGTCCTGACTTTCCGCCGAGCTTTCGGACGGCATCAACCACTTCGGATGTGTGCATGTGATTGTGGTAAACATGATTCGGCGGGAGCTTGGCCTTCATCAGTTCAAATACGTGGTCTGAAGCAAGTTCGGTGATTTCTCTGCCTGGATAGCTCAAGTGGAATTTTTCCGCAAAATATGACTGTGGTCTTTAAGTTGAAACATAAATCATTGTGATCTTATCCGCTCTTCCCAAAAATACGTCATCTGTCTGAGCAGAATTTGCATCGCGAAGCGTTAGCATGTCGCGCCGGCCATAAGCATTGGCAAATGGTCAAGGACGGCGCCGCATGGGGAATGTTAACTGACGTGAAGTTGATCTTACACTTCGAATGTCAATTCTCTGTTTCCAGCGCTACTTCGCCGGCAACCGGCGCAGGTTTCTTTTTCCTTATCTTGTCAACAAGGTTTGTTACGGAAAGGAAAATCGTCGGTACTATCACAAGCGTCAGGAATGTCGCGACTGCAAGTCCGAAAATGATAGCTACTCCCATGGGCCTCCAGAATGCCGTGTTCTGCCCGCCTATTATCCATGAGAACGTCCTCCAGTCAAAGTCAACTCCGGTTGTGAGCGGTATAAGGCCTGCTATAGTTGCCGCCGCTGTCAGCGCAACAGGCCTGAGTCTGATCATTCCTGCCTGTACCAGCGCCTCCATCCTTGTATGCCCCCGCTTCTCAAGTTCAATTGCAAAGTCAAGAAGTATGATTGCATTCCTCACCACAATACCTCCGAGCGAGATCACTCCGATTCCCGTCATGATTATTCCGAAAGGTGTGTTCGTGACAAGAAGTCCGATGAGTACACCAATAAGCGACAGGAGCACAGTGAACATGATAATGATCGGCGAAGTGATAGAATTGAACTCGATCACAAGAAAGAAGAATACCAGTAACAGAGAAACAAGAAACGCATTTGCAAGAAAGCTGGAAGACTCCTGCTGTTCTTCCTGCTCGCCGGTGTAACTGATCTGATACCCGGGCGGAAGCTTAAGCTCCTTCAGCGCATTGATCGCATCGGCAAGCACTTCGTTGCCAAGCCGGCCTTCGGCGTTTGCGGAGACTGTCACGACTCTCTTAAGGTCCTTCCTGTTGATCGCTCCGATACCGCCCGAGAACTCTATCGTCGAAACTGAAGTGAGCGGAACCTTCGCTCCGTTCTTTCCCGGAAGATATATGTCTTCTATTGATCTGATGTTCTCGCGCTGTGCAGAGTCAAGCCTTACCGTAATGTCGTACTCGTCTTCACCGACCCTGAACTTGCTTGCAGTTGTTCCGTTAATTGCAGTTCTGATGTCTGACGCTATTACGGCAGTGCTCAATCCGTAAAGCGCCGCCTTCTCTCTGTCAATTTTAACTCTGATCTCCGGCCGTGCTTCGTCATAATCATCCTTAAGGTCTTTCAGGCCGGGAATGTCCCTGATCTTCTTTTTCACTTCTTCGGAAAGTATTCCGAGCTGGTTGAAATCATCTCCGGAAATTTCAATGTTCACCGGCGGCCCCGTAGGCGGCCCGCCTTCCTGCTTCTGTATCCTTACGTCTGCCGTTGTGATATTTGAGATCGCATTTCTTATCTCTTCAATTGTCTTGAAAGAACTCTGCGACCTGTCCTCCTTGTCAAAGAAACTGAGCGTAATGGTGCTCTTGTTCGATGATTCTGACCCGAAGCCTTCTCCAATCTCCGATCCGACATTTGTAAGGTAATACTCGATGTCTTTGAAAGGCGGAAGCTTCTCCTCTATCTTCTTCACTACATCATTGGATTTGTCGAGGTTTGTTCCGACTGGCATGTTGACGTATATGTACGCCTGCTGAGGTTCAACTGAAGGGAAGAATTCAACGCAGTTGTTGAATGCTCCGTAAAGCACAAACACTACGATAAGGAATGCCACTATTCCTATAATGGTCAGCTTTCTGTGCCTCAGGCTGAATCTTATGGTCCTCTCGTACTTCTTTACTATCCTTGCAAATACTTCGTCAAACCAAAGGTGAAACCTGACTATGAAATTGTACCACTTGTTCTTCTTCTCAAGTCTCTCGCGGTCTTTCTTAAAATTAATGAACTGGTCTGCAAGCACGGGACTGAATACAAGCGCAACGAAAAGTGATGAGAACAGGCATACTATGAGCGTTATCGGAAGGTACTTCATGAACTCTCCCACAATTCCGGGAAAGAACAGCAAGGGAGCAAATGATGAAATGATGGTCAGGGTCGCAATTGTTACCGGGATCTGAACTTCCCTGGGGCCTTCTATTGCGGCATCATGTGCATTGTATCCCTCCGCCTCCTGCAATCTGTAGATATTCTC
>DAIQRO010000173.1:0-1896 GCA_036786155.1 Bacteroidota bacterium | reverse complement strand
GAAATGCATTCTTCAAACCCATTGAGGCGAGCAGTATGATGCAGACAAGCAGGAATCCCGTTATGATGCCGTTTTCAAGTTCATGAACCGTGGTTCGGATGCTCTTCGATGCATCTCCGGTGTAACTGATCTTCAGGCCCTTCGGGAACTGCGACTCTTTCGACTTCACGAGTGCCTTTATTTCATCCGCGATCCGGATTATGTTCTCTCCGCTTCGTTTCTTCACAACAAGGGAAACTGCTTCCTGACCGTTCTCACGCGACATCGTGGTCCTTTCCTTGAAACCGTAAATGACCTGCGCAACATCTCTTACATAGATCGGCATGTCCTTTTCCGATTTGACCACAATGTCGCTGATCTTTGCAGGGTCGTCAAACTCTCCCGGAACCCTGATCAGATAGTTCTGCTTCCCGATGTCAACACTACCGCCAGGTATGCTAAGGTTCTCTGCGCCGATCTTATTTATGATGTCGTTGAACGAGATGTTGTAAAACTTCAGCCTCGATGCATCAACGTTCACCTTCACCTCACGCTCAAGCCCGCCCTTCACATCTGCTGAAAGCACTCCGGGTATTGCTTCAATTTCATCACTTAGATTGTCCGCTATGTCTTTCAGCGTTGCAAGGCCGAAGTTGCCGGAAAGGTTGATGAAAAGCATCGGCTGTTCGGACAGGTTTATTTCCGAGACCACCGGCTCTTCTATGTCAACGGGCATCTTGGTCTTTGCTATTGCAACTTTGTCCCTGACCTTTTGCAAGGCGTCATCAATTACCACATCGGGATTGAACTCAATGTTCACAAACGAGAAGCTTTCCTGTGAGACCGAGGTCACTTCCTTCACGTCCTTTATACCCTTCACTTCCTTTTCGATCTCCTGTGTCACAAGATTCTCTATATCCTGCGGCGAAACACCTATGTAAGCTGTGGTCACGAAGATGTTCGGTATGGTGATGGATGGCGCGGCTTCCTTCGGAATAGACGTGTACGAAAATGTCCCGATGATGAGCACTAATGCCATCAGTATGTAAACGGTTACCTTGTTGTCAACTGCAAGTTTTGATATGGTCATGCCGGTGGAAAATTCTTAGTTAATAACCGTTACTTTGTCGCCGTCATTCACAAACTGGAATCCTTCATAGATCAGCTTGTCTCCTTTTGAAAGTCCGGATGTGATGAGAACTGCATTGTCCATCCTTCCTCCTAAGGTTACCGCACGCTTCTTTGCAATGTCGTTCTCAAGCACAAATACATATCTCTCTTCACCCATATCAACTATGAGATCCTGTTCAAGCACTATGGCATCTTCCTGCAAAGATTTCTGAACCCTGATGTTTGCGCTCATCTCAGGCTTCAGCCTTCCGTCCTTGTTGGCAAGCACGATCTCGATCTCGAATGTCCTGTTGACATCGCTCAGAACAGGCGATACATAGCTTACCTGTCCTTCAAACACTTCGTCGGGATAGACTTCGAAAGTGATGGAAACTGACGTTCCCTTTGTTACCTGCCCGATATACCTTTCCGGAATGCCTGCCGTAACCTTCACGCGTGATACGTCAACAACGCTGATGATAGGCATGCCGGGCCCGGCAACTTCTCCTTTGCTCAGATACTTTTCATTGACGATCCCGCTTATCGGTGAGGTCACATATTCCTTTTCAAGCCTCGTCTCAAGAAGGTCAAGCGCCTTCTCGGCAAGCTCAAGCTGAAACTTTGCATTAGTGTAATCCTGCTCAGTGGAGATGTTCTCTTTGTAAAGTTTCTCTATCCTTTCAAAGTTGCTCATTGCCAGCTCATACTGTGTCGCAGCCTGCTGGTAGTTCGCCGCGTCAAAGGTCTTCCTGAACCTTGCAACGGTCTGGCCTCTGCCCACTCTCTTTCCTTTGTCAAAAGGCATGT
>DAIQRO010000006.1:3790-35493 GCA_036786155.1 Bacteroidota bacterium | reverse complement strand
TCATTACCAAAGATCCGAACGGATCATCGGGTTCGGGAAGTGAGTATGATGATCCGCTTTCACGGCGAATAATCATTCTTGACGAAGGCCAGCAGCACATTTTCGAATGACCCCGTAAAGGGAAACCCCGAAAGGATTCTTAACGTATCTCAAAATTGAATATGCAGCGCCCCCTTTTCGGGCGTATGCTGTTCATTGAGTTTTCTTCAGAAACGGCAGACTTACTTAGCCTGCATGAAATGAAGGCAACCGGCTTTCGTTAACAGGGTCGCTTTTAAATCCATCCCGTGAAGAGGCCTGCTGATTTTTCAGGAAACGGAAATTCAAACCAATAATGAAAATGAAACTACTTTATAGACTGTTTGTATTACTCTGCATTTCAATAATGGCAGATATCCTGCCGGCGCAGATAAATTCTCCGGGATACTCTAACGGAGGTATCACGGTTGAGGACATGGATTTCAATGTTGATCCAAACTCTGACTTTTACAGGTACTCCAGCGGAAACTGGTTGAAGAATAATCCGATCCCGCCGGATTACGCAAGCTGGAGCAACTGGAGAAAGATTGCGGTTGATAACGAGAAGGCCCTGAAGGAAATACTGGAAAGAGATCCGCTGCTGAGCTCGAACTCAAATGCGCAGAAGCTTGCCGATCTTTACTACACAGCACTCGATACGCAGAAGATCGAAGCGGATGGAATGAACCCGGTCAAAAATGATCTTGCACGCATAGATGCGATCTCTGCCAACGCTGATGTTATGAATGTATTCACCGAAATGAAGAAGGCAGGTGGCGGAGGGTTGTTTTCAATATGGGCCGGACAGGACGACAGGAACAGCGAGAACGTGATCCTGCAGTTGTATCAAAGCAGGCTCGGAATGCCGGACAGGGATTATTATCTGAAGGATGATGCTAAGTCCGTTGAACTTCTCGAAAAATACAGGAAGTTCATAGAGAACATGTTCGTCAATACCGGATATGACAGAAGTTCTGCCTCAGCAATTTCAAACAGTGTGCTCGCCTTCGAAACCCGCCTTGCAAAAGCCATGATGAGCAGGATGGAGATGAGGCAGGCGGAAGCAACATACCATTTGATGAGCCTGAACGAAGTCAAGACTCTGATGCCTGACTTTGCCTGGGAAATGCTCTTTGAAAAATTGCATATAAACGATAAGAGCAATTTTGAAAAGGGGATAAATGTCGGACAACCGGAATTCTTCAAGGAGCTGAACCGCATGTTTGGCGATACGGACACGGACACCTGGAAGAATTATCTGAAATGGGTCCTTCTCAGAAACGCCGGGGATAAACTCAGCAAGCCATTCGCTGACGAAGTGTTTGCCTTCTACAGCGGTGCATTGAGCGGAATTGAACAAAAAAAGGAGAGATGGAGAGTTAGTGTTGATTTTGTGGAAGATGCAATGGGTGAGGCGCTGGGACAAATGTTTGTGGCCGAGAAATTCAAGCCCGAAGCTAAGCGAAAGGCGCTTGAAATGGTTGGTTACATCAAAGAGGCATTCAAAGACAGGCTTATGCAGAATGAATGGATGAGCGATGAGACAAAGAAGAAGGCTCTTGAAAAGCTTTCCACGTTTGTAGTGAAGATCGGCTATACGGATAAGTGGAGGGATTTTTCGGGACTGAAGATTGACAGGAGTTCGCTCTATGAGAACATGAAGCGTGCTGATGAATTCAACACCCGCTACTATTTGGGAAAGATAAATAAGCCGGTCGACAGGACCGAATGGTGGATGCTTCCGCAAACCGTAAATGCATATTACAGCTCTTCAAAAAATGAGATCGTGTTTCCCGCAGGAATCCTTCAGCCGCCCTTCTATGATCCTGATGTTGATGATGCTGTCAACTTCGGCGGCATCGGAATGGTGATCGGACATGAGATAACTCACGGATTTGATGATCAGGGGAGAAAGTATGATGCATACGGAAATCTGACCGACTGGTGGACTGAAGATGATGCTGAAAAATTCAAGGAAAGGGCTGACAAGCTTGTAGAACAGTACAACGGCTATAAAGTGTTCGATGACCTGAATGTTAACGGAGAGCTCACGCTTGGCGAAAATATTGCTGACCTCGGCGGACTTATCATTGCATACTACGGACTCCAGAAAGCGCTCGAGGGAAAAGACAGGTTTCCGATAGACGGATTTACGCCGGAGCAGAGATTCTTTCTTTCTCATTCACAAGTATGGCGCGACAACATGAGGCCGGAGAGATTGAGATTGCTTGTACAGACTGACTCCCATTCGCCAAACGAGTTCAGAGTGATCGGTCCGCTTTCCAACATGGAGGAATTCATGAAAGCATTCGGAGGAAAGCCGGGAGACCCTATGGTAAGGCCTGAGGACAAAAGAATTGTGATCTGGTAGTTAGTATCAGCATTAAGCAGAGCAGATCGCATTCTCCCTGCAAAATATGCATAATATAAGTAAGATCATCTCTGAAGAACTGAATTCTGGTTTGCAACAAAAGGCATCAATGCGTAAATTTGTTGTGAATTGCGGAGCGTAGCGTAGCCCGGTATCGCGCCAGTTTTGGGAACTGGAGGTCGCTGGTTCGAATCCAGCCGTTCCGACTTTATCTGAAAATCTTGAGATGCTTGTGCGGGGTTGTTTGTTTTGAACAAATTTGCCCGCTTACATTTGAATGCCCCTGAACGCAATTCGGGGGCATTGTTTTTTGTGCAGAAGTTGTATATCTATAGATCACTCATAAGGCCGGCGCTATTCAGATTGGATCCCGAAAAGGCTCATGAACTGACTTTCGGGTTCTTGAGAAAATCCTCATTTGCCCTCCCGCTAATACGCAGCATTTACGTTCCGAAAAGTTCTGACAACGTAAAGATAGGGAACATCACATTTCGCAACAGGCTGGGACTTGCCGCAGGACTTGACAAGAACGGAGAAGCCCTGCCTTTCTGGGATGCTCTCGGGTTTTCACATGCAGAGATTGGAACCGTAACACCGCTTCCCCAGCCGGGCAATGAGAAACCCCGCCTCTTCAGGCTGGCAAACGAAGGCGCACTCATCAACAGGATGGGATTCAATAACCTTGGCTCGGCAATTGTCAGGGAAAACTTATTGAAAGCCCGTCGCGTCATTTCCGCAGGGTTTGTAACAGGTATGAATATCGGAAAGAACAGGCAGACCCCGATCGAAGAAGCGGCGGAAGATTATATGAAATGCATGGAGTCTCTGTATGATGTTGCGGATTATTTCACTGTAAATATCTCATCGCCTATTACTCCGGTCCGCAGACAGCTTCAGGATGAATAGCATCTTGGCGATTTGCTGTCACTGCTCAAAGCAAAGAACATCTCTCTGGCAGACAGTTTCAAATCAGCGCCGAAAGATATCTTCCTTAAAATAGCTCCGGATCTTGACGATGAATCACTGCCCGGTATAATCAGTGCATGCAGGGAAAATGCCATAACCGCAGTGATAGCAACAAACACTACCGTTTCGCGGCCGGGGCTCGGCAATGAGGCAAATGAATCCGGCGGACTCAGCGGCAGGCCGCTCAAGAATCTGTCTGACAGTGTACTTGCAAAACTCAACAGCATTAGAAGATCTTCAGCCATTGATATGCCGCATTTGATCGGTGTCGGAGGGGTCTTTTCAAGGTCAGACTATGATGACAAGATCGCCGGCGGAGCGGGACTTGTTCAGATCTACACAGGACTTATTTATGAGGGTCCGGGGATAATAAAACAAATACTCGGCAGATGATTTGCAGATGCGATCGCAAAGAATTCTTCAGAATCAATTTTACATTTACCCTTCAGCTTCAATTGACTAACTTGATGTACTTTAATTCCGATTCCGTAATGCATTCTGTCCGGCATCATGTCTGAACTCAGCCAAACACCTGTCACTGCAACACTGCTCTTTGCCAATATTGCAATTTCACTTTGGGCAATGTACAGCAATCAGGCTTATTTTGAAAAGTTTGCCGAGTGGCCTTACCAGATTGTTCACGACGGAAAGTGGTATCAGGTCATTACGTCAGCTTTCCTTCATGCAAACTTCATGCACCTGTTCTTCAACATGTTTGCATTATACACATTCGGCTCGTTTCTCGAGGCATTTTTCATTCAGGGTTTTGGTGGGTTCACAGGCAGTCTGTATTTCTTCCTGATCTATTTCATCAGTCTTCTTACAGGCTCACTGCTGACAGTGATCTTTCATTACAACAATCCTCTCTATGTTGCTGTCGGTGCATCCGGCGCAGTGTCGGGAATTGTATTCTCTTACATAATCTTCTTTCCGAAGAGCACTATCTTCGTGCTGTTCTTCCCAATGCCTGCATATCTGTTCGCACTGCTTTGGATAGGATTATCGGTTTACGGAATGAAAAGCAAGCTCGGAAACATCGGCCATGAAGCTCATCTTGGCGGCGCTGTAGGGGGCTTCCTGTCAACTCTTCTTCTGATAGACGGCTCCGCAAAGATCCTGCTCGATCACTTCGGCTGAAAAGCTGATTGAAAAAATCAACTGAACACAAAGATGGGAATTCACAATAAAGAAGTTACAATAGTTGGAATGGGCTTCTGCGGTCTGATGACGGCAGTTCACCTTATCAGAAATGCAGAGAATCCGTTTACACTAAATATTATCCAAAAGAATTTCGGAAGCAACAAGGGCCCGGCTTATTCCACTGATAATCCGAGCCTTGTGCTGAATGTACCCACGGCTAAGATGAGCTGTTATCCGAAGGAGCCGGGACATTTTCTGGATTGGGTGTCGGAGAAAAGCAAATACCGGAACATTCCGAAAGAACTGCTCGCGATCTCTTTTATGCCGCGCAAACTCTACGGAGAATACCTTTCGGAAGTCTGGGAGAAAACTCTCAGGAGCTCAAAAGGAAAAATTGAAGTAAGACTGATCGATGATATTGCAACAGGTATCCGTGAATCAGGGAACGGCTATGAGATCATGACTGAAATTTCAGGCACGGTCACCACAGATGTGCTTGTGCTTGCAACCGGGAACGACACACCGGGCGAACCGAGAATTCCGAATATGGACTTCTACAAGAGTCCCGAGTATTTCTGCAACCCGTGGGATATTGACTGCGTGAGAGATCTTGACAATGTTTCAAACGTAATGATCATCGGCAACGGGCTAACAATGGTAGATACGGTAATCGGGCTTACAGATAACGGATTTCACGGGAAGATGTACTCAATATCTCCCAACGGACTGGCTATGCTTCAGCACAGGCATGGTGGTGTTGCATACAAGGGCCTTGTTGATGAACTTAATGAGCCGTATGACCTCGACAAATTGTTTTCGCTCTTCAAGAAACATGTAAGGCTTCTGAGAGAGATCGGCATCTCCGCTGAACCTGTAGTTGATTCGGTCAGGGGAATATCGCAGAAGATCTGGATGAGCCTTTCGGTTGAAGAGAAGATTCGCTTTATGAAACACCTCCGGCACCTGTGGGGGGTTGCAAGGCACAGGGTACCGATCAATGTATATGACAGGATCATCAGGCTTAAGCTTGAAGACAGGCTGATAGTGATCAAGGGCAGATTGCTCAACATTGTCAATACGGAGAACGGCATCAAGGTTGACTTCAGGAACACCCGCACATATAGCGACGAGAGCATCCTTGTTTCAAGAGTGATCAACTGCACCGGACCTCAGACGGACATCGGCAAATCAAAAAATCCGTTCATCAGGTCATTGTATGAAAGCGGCTTCATCCGCCACGATCCGCTCAGGCTCGGAATAGATGCTGACACTGATTTCAGAGTGATTGGAAATGACGGATTGCCTAACGACAGAATACTTACACTGGGGGGCAACCTCAAGGGATTGCTCTGGGAATCCACAGCGGTTCCCGAATTGCGCGTACAGGCTGAAAACCTCGCGGATTCCCTGCTTCGAGAACTTGTTAGGGAAACCGAACCTGTGCTGGAATGAAATAAAGTGTGAACGATCCAACAAGATCCAAAACATGCGTAATTTAATTTGAGTGAAATATGAATCATGTAAAAGCTGAAAAAGGTGAATACCTGCTTTCGACAGACAAGTCAAAGCTGGACCTTAAGATGATCCATGAGTTCCTTTCAACGGAATCTCACTGGGCAAAGAATATTCCGTATGAGAGAGTCAAAAAGTCAATTGAGAATTCATTGTGCTTCGGACTCTATCACAATGATAAACAGATAGGATTTGCCAGAGTAATTTCGGACTACTCGACCATCGCTTATCTCGGTGACCTGTTCATACTTAAAGATCACAGAGGAATGGGACTTTCACGCTGGATGCTGGAAGTGATAATGAATCACCCGGATCTTACCGGGCTGAGGAGATGGATACTCGTGACCAAGGATGCTCATGACGTTTATCAGCAGTACGGATGGGCAATGGTTGCAAGGCCGGAGAACTGGATGGAGATCCACGACCCTGATGCATACTCCAACTGAGCTCTAAGGAAATTTCAATACTGAATGTGTATCTTTGCTGAAAAAGCATGAAGTTCACAGTTCAGAAAGAGATTGATCTTCCGATCGAAAAGGTTGTTGAGCTTTTTGACAATCCCGAGAATATGAAGCACTGGCAACCCGGGCTTGTCAGCTTTGAGCATTTGAGCGGCACGCCGGGACAGCCGGGCGCAAAGTCACGCCTTCGCTACAAAATGGGCAAAAGGGAGATAGAGATGATCGAAACAATTACGGTCAGAGACCTTCCGAGGGAGTTCAGCGGAACTTACGAAGCGGAGGGTGTGATCAGTACAGTCAAAAACTTCTTCAAGCCCGTTTCTGAAAACAAGACTCTGTACATCACTGAAAATGAGTTCAGCTTCAGCGGATTCATGAAAGTGATCGGATTTCTTATGCCGGGTGCATTCAGGAAGGAGTCGCAAAAGTACATCGAACAGTTCAAAGAGTTCGCAGAGAAGCATTCCTGATTGAATGCCTCAGTGCCTGAATCTACTCGTATCCGGTTTGTTGCATGCTCTGAACGATTGCTGATTTCTGCAATGGAGAGCGATGCCAAACTTTCGCAGGAACTGAATGCAGTTGTTCCAGGGAAATGGGGCGAGTCAGCAAAGGACATCTTTGAGCCTGCACTGGGTATGATCCGTGAAGAACCTTCGTCTTGCAGATGGCTGATATATTTTCCGGTTGTTGTTTCTCTCAATATGCTTGCTGGAAGCTGCGGCTATAAGGGAGTACCCCGGGAAGGCATCGTCGAAATCGGGTTTGAGACTGCTCCCATATTGCGCCGCATGGGATATGCAAGATAAATGGCGGAAGCGCTTATACGGTATGCATTCAGCGATGACGGAATTGATCTTGTAACTGCACATGTGCTTAAGACAAACCTTCCGTCGAAGAGAGTCCTTGCCGCTTGCGGGATGAGTTTCCAAAGTGAGTTCCTTTCCGGACAAGAAGTCGAAGAGACATGGAGTATTGAAAGGACATAAAAAAAGCCCGGTCAGAAATCCGGGCTTGTCAGTCTTAGCTGAGATCTGATTCTCTCAGACAACCATCATAGCATCGCCGTAGCTGTAAAACCTGTACTTCTCCTTAACGGCTTTCTTATAAGCCTTCATTACAAGATCCCTGTCAGCCATTGCGCAAACAAGCATGAGCAAAGTGCTTTGAGGCATGTGGAAGTTTGTAATAAGTCTGTCAACTATTCTGAGTGACTGCGGCGGGTGAATGAACTTGTCCGTCCATCCTTTTCCAAACCTCACATGCTTTGTGGTTATTACGTTTGATTCCAGCACTCTTGCTACCGAAGTTCCGACAGCAATAACTTTCTTCCTTTTTGAAATTGCATGATTGATTATGTCAGCCGATTCTT
Source organism: Bacteroidota bacterium (assembly GCA_036786155.1). GTDB lineage: Bacteria > Bacteroidota > Ignavibacteria > Tepidaquicellales > Tepidaquicellaceae > JADJAH01. The sequence continues at coordinate 27,653 of DAIQRO010000006.1, read as the reverse complement.
TTGTAAGCTCATAATACTCGGAATCCATTCTGTGCTTTGAAAGATCTTCCACTTCTACAAGCCTGAATGTGCCAAGCCCGATGTGCAAAGTGATATATGCAAGCTTAACACCTTTTGCCTGAGCCTTCTTGAGAAGTTCTTTTGTAAAGTGAAGTCCCGCTGTGGGTGCGGCAACTGATCCCACATGCTTTGCATACACCGTCTGATAGTCTTCCTTGTCCTTGTCTGTCGCATCTCTTTTGATGTAGGGAGGCAGAGGGGTCTTACCGAGCTTGTCTATGTACTTGGAGAAATCACCGTTGTAATTGAAGCGGACAATTCTGCCTCTTGAGGTTGTGTTGTCAATCACTTCGCAGTACAGGTTCTTGGTGAAGAAGATCCTGTTTCCTATCCTGACCTTCCTTGCCGGATCAACCACCACATCCCAGATATTTTCCTCAGTCGAAAGCTGTCTCAGGAGAAAAACCTCTATCTTTGCCTTTGTCTTTTCCTTTGTGCCGAAGAGCCGCGCATTGAATACTTTGGAGTCATTAAGAACAAGCACATCGCCTTCCTCCATGTAGTTCAGAACATCTTTGAATTTATGGCTTGAAAGCTCACCGGTCTCCCGGTTAACAACCATAAGCTTGCATGCATCTCTTGGGGTCTTAGGGTTTTTGGCTATGAGATTCTTGGGAATGGGATACTTGAACTGGGAAAGTTTCATTAAAAAGTGTTTTAGTGTATGTTGTAAAATGCCTTCAGGCCGGGATAAACTGCAACTCCCGAAAGTTCTTCCTCTATCCTGAGAAGGCGGTTGTATTTAGCCACCCTGTCAGTTCTCGACAGGGATCCGGTTTTGATCTGACCGGCGTTGGTTGCCACTGCGATATCCGCAATTGTAGTATCCTCGGTTTCTCCGCTTCTGTGACTGATTACATTTGTGTAGCTGTGAGTCTTTGCAAGCTCAATGGCATTGAGAGTTTCAGTCAGTGTACCGATCTGGTTCACCTTTATGAGAATGGAGTTTCCGATGTTTTCCGTAATTCCTCTCTGAAGGATTTCAGTATTGGTTACAAAAAGATCATCACCAACAAGCTGTACCTTTGACCCCAGGGCATCCGTAAGAATTTTCCAGCCCTTCCAGTCATTCTCCGCCATTCCGTCCTCAATGCTGATGATCGGATAATCCTTTACCATCTTCTCATACATCTTCACCATTTCTTCCGGGGACTTGTCTTTCTGATGCGACTTATAAAATTCATACTTGCCGTTCTTCCACATTTCGCTTGAAGCAACATCAAGCCCTAGGAAGATGTCCTTTCCCGCTTTATAGCCTGCGGAGTTGATCGCATCCATTATAACGTCAAGCGCTTCTTCGTTCGACTTCAGGCTCGGAGCGAATCCGCCTTCATCTCCGACATTGGTATTGTAGTTTTTCTTCTGAAGAACTTTTCGCAGAGAGTGGAATACCTCCGTCCCGTATCTCAATGCATCTGAAAAGGACTTTGCACCCGCGGGAATTATCATAAACTCCTGAAAATCAACAGTATTATCGGCGTGCTTTCCACCGTTTATGATATTCATCATCGGAACAGGAAGTGTCTTGGAATTCACTCCACCAATGTACTTGTAAAGCGGCAATTTCAGATAATTTGCTGCCGCATGCGCATTTGCAAGTGAAACTCCGAGCAGGGCGTTTGCTCCAAGCTTTGACTTGTTCTTTGTGCCGTCAAGCGAAATGAGCAGCTTATCGAGCTCTGCCTGGCAAAAACAATCAAATCCCGTGATCTTCTTGGCAATCACCTTATTAACATTGTCAACCGCTTTTCGCACGCCTTTTCCAACGTATCTGGTCTTGTCGCCGTCACGAAGTTCCACGGCTTCTCTTTCACCCGTTGATGCTCCCGAAGGAACAGCCGCACGGCCAAGTGTGCCGTCGCTAAGTGTAATATCTACCTCAATTGTAGGATTTCCTCTTGAATCAAGTATCTCTCTTGCGCGGACCGAGTTAATGAAGGGCATGTATGGATTTGTGGATTAATTCGACTGCAAAAATAATTTAAGATTGAAGCTAAAGCAATGCATTATGTGGTTCATCGTCAAATAAACCTGCTTATATTGCCTTGCCTGCCGCAGAATCACGGCAAGGTGAAACTCTAATAGGGCACAGCATATTTAGACAAACAGCAGGCTTACTTGATTTCGGCATAAATGTTCGGTTCATTCCCATCACACTTGAATTCCGGGTTTTTGAGTACCAAACATATATTGTTAAATCCGATTAGGTTTGCTAACTTGTTTAAACAAAAATTTCGTTCGGGTGTATTAGCGTCGTTGGCACATTGCCGGCGCGTTTGATATTTTGCGAAATTTCAATTAGAGGCAATAAACTTAACCAAATCGGAAACTGATTTTTGATAAATAGTTTCCGAAATTTCAAAACTTAAAATCTATTTAGATAGAAAGAGGTAAAATTATGCAAGACAAGCTGGTGAGAATTGGGGTATTCTATGATGGCAACTACTTTCTGCAGGTAAGCAACTATTATGCTTATGGCCATGCAAGGCGGCGGAGGCTCAGTATTTCGGGCCTTCATGAATTCATACGCCATCAGGTGGCGCAGGAAGAATCCAATGATACCAGGCTTTGCCAGATCGTTGACAGCCATTACTTCAGAGGAAGACTAAGCGCTGCAGATGCAAGTCAGAGAGGCGACACCCTTTACTACGACAGGGTCTTCGATGACATCCTGATGTCAGAAGGTGTGATTACACATTACCTTCCCGTAAAATCAACCGCCGAAGGCATGAAGCTGGAAAAGGGAATTGATGTCTGGCTCGCGCTTGAGGCTTTTGAAATGTCGTTCTACAAGCACTACAATGTGCTTGTGCTGATCGCTTCTGACGGCGACTACGTTCCCCTGGCAAGAAAGCTGAATTCAATCGGAACAAGGGTTATGGTCCTAAGCTGGGATTTTGAGTACACAACGGATACCGGCCAGAGGTTAGTAACCCGAACTTCTCAGGATTTGCTTGAAGAGGTTACATATCCGATTGCAATGCATGAACTGATAGACAACAGGATCAGAAAGAATGATCCTATTGTGAACAATCTGTTCGTGCAATACGAACACAAGAAGCCTTTGCCAAAGATGATGCCTCAGATGATGCAGCAGATGATGCAGCAACCGGTAAACGGCAACGTTGGTCTGAGCGATTCAGGCGAGATCCTGAGCATTAAGAACGGCTTCGGCTTCATCAAGTACCCTCCAAACAATCTCTTTTTCCATTATTCATATTGCAAAGACACCGACTTTAACCAACTTCAGGTTGGCGACAAGGTGGAGTTTACAATTGAGAAGAATCAAATGGGAGAAGATATTGCGAAGAATGTAAAGTTCGTAGAAAGGCCAGGTGCAATGCCTCCGGGATTTGTGCCTCCGGTTGAAGATTTCGAAATGGAAGAGTAGCAAATTTACTCCTGCAATTCGCAGAAACCACCGCAAGAGTACTTCAAAGGGAGGAGACTGAGTTGAAGGCCGAAGTATGCGGTCATTCAGGAAAGTGCCCTGATCATTCAGGGCACTTTGCTTTTATAGCTGAAGTATGTTGTTGATCGCCCTGAGGAATTCTTCTTTTGTGAAGATGCTGTCGCATCCTGCATTGAATATCTCCTGCCTGTATTCATCACTTCCGCACAATGCAATGATCTTCTTCGTTCGTGAACCGGCTCCATTTCGTATCGAGGATATGAGCCCGGCAGCTTCATTATAACCGAGGGTTGCATCCACTATCACCATGTCAACATCCGACGAAGCCGACAACCTGACTGCTTCGGCAATATCATTTGTTTCGTCTATTGTCACCTGGCAATTCAGCTTTGTGAGAGTCATTGCGGAGATCTTCACATTTCCCTTCAGATCTCCGTCATTTGTTACAAGCAGTATCCTTCTGGTATTCATCGCGTTTTTTGCACAACCTTAAGAAAGAAACTGAATTGATAAAGGCAAAAAATAGAAGTAATTTGAGCAAATTTTCTGACGCAAGATGCCAAAGTTCACCATAGATAACAAGGAGATCGAATTCAAACCGGGGCAAACCATAATCCAGGCGGCCAGAGAAACGGGAATTGACATTCCTCATTTCTGCTGGCATCCCGCCTTGAGTGTCTCCGGAAATTGCAGGATATGTCTCGTTGAAGTGGAAAATCTCCCCAAGTTGCAGATTGCCTGCTCCACTCCGGCTGCAGAAGGAATGAAAGTCCATACAAAATCCGAGAAGACAATACATGCGCAGAACGCCGTGATGGAATTCCTTCTGATCAATCATCCGCTTGACTGCCCCATCTGCGATGAAGCAGGGGAATGCAAGCTCCAGGATTATGCTTACAAATACAGCGTCGGCATATCCAGATTTGATGAACAGAAGAATCATAAAGACAAGCGAGTAGCTCTCGGTCCAAATGTGCTGTTCGACCAGGAGAGATGCATAAGCTGTTCCAGGTGCATTCGCTTTTGCGAAGAAGTTGCAAAGGATCCTGAACTTACTTTTGTGCAAAGGGGTGATCATGTTACTATTGAGACATTCCCCGGTGAAGAAATGGACAATCCCTATTCAATGAATGTAATTGAGATCTGTCCCGTTGGGGCGCTCACATCAAGGCACTTCAGATTTCGCGCGAGGGTATGGGACATGTCGTTTACGGATACAGTGTGTCCGGGTTGTTCGAGAGGATGCAATGCCATCATGGGAGTGAGAAACAATGAGATCCTCAGGATAGAGCCGAGGGAGAATGCGGATGTGAATCAGTACTGGCTTTGTGACTGGGGAAGACTCAACACAACGAAGTTTGTGAACGATGAATCAACCAGGATAAAATCACCGATGATTAGGTATGAAGGCGCTTCGGTGGAAAAGAGCGAACTAATAGAAGTGAACTGGGACGAAGCCATATCAAAAGCGGCGGCATTGCTCAGGGATGCGGACAACGGTGAGTCGCTTTTCATCGCTTCACCATTCTCAACACTTGAAGATAACTATGCACTGAAAAAGTTTGCGGATGCGATTGGTGGAAGTATTGCATATATGCCATGCACGGATGAGTCATTCGAAGACGACCTTCTTCGGAAGGCGGACAAATCGCCGAATACCGCAGGTCTCAAACTCCTTGGAACACAGCCAATTGACGACAGCATAATAGACCGCATCGGAAGCGGAAAGTTCCGCACGGCCATTGTGCTCAATGACGATATCGTCCGGCTCCCCGGCGCGGCTCCGCTGATTCAGAAGATCGGCACTTTGGTTTGCATCATATCCAATAAGAACGAAAGTTCGATCAATGCAAACGTAGTCCTGCCGGTTTCAACCTACGCCGAAATAAACGGAACGTTCGTAAATTTTCAGAACCGAATTCAGAGGATCCGACCGGCGGTTGCAACGCTTGAGCAGGAAAGGCTTCTCGGTGAGTTCTCAATGTCAAGGCTTGACAAGTTTGGTTCGCACAACGACAGGTGGACACACGGGCACAGGTTCAACGCAAGGCCCGGCTGGAAGATCATAAAGCTTCTTGCAAAAGCTCTTGGCCATGAATTTGCATTTGAGAATTCCGAAGAAGTTTTTACGGAACTTTCTTCCTCAATACCTTCAATGAACGGGTATGATTATGAAGCAATCGGAAAAGGCGGTATTATCGCAGGTGAAAAGGTTGCCGCTGAAGTCTGAAGCAAATATTATTGCTCTTCACGTTCTGAACTCATTGTATAAAATTTACGGTGAGTTCTTTTTTTTGCACTTCGAAGCTGTGAGGAGATGAAAAAGAAGCTCACTCCGGAATTGCTGAGAAAGGCCAAGCGCTTCGGCTTTTCTGACAGGCAGATCGCGAACATTCTGCAGACCAGTGAATCGCGCGTGCGCAAGATGAGGGAGAAGCTTGAGATCTTGCCCGTGTATAAGACCGTTGACACATGCGCCGCAGAGTTTGAAGCCGGCACGCCTTATCATTATTCCACATATGAAAGATACAGCGAAAGCGAATCTTCCGACCGCGAGAAGATCATTATTCTCGGCGGCGGTCCCAACAGGATAGGGCAGGGAATTGAGTTTGACTATTGCTGTGTGCGGTGTGTGAAATCACTCCGTGAAGAAGGATATGAGACGATAATGATCAACTGCAATCCGGAAACTGTTTCCACCGATTACGACATTACCGACAAACTGTATTTTGAGCCGCTCACAATTGAAGATGTGCTGAACATAGCGCGCATTGAAAAGAACGTGAAGGGCATCATAGTCAGCTTTGGCGGACAAACGCCGCTGAAGCTTTCGAAGGAGCTTGAGAACAGCGGGCTTAAGATCCTCGGAACATCATCAGCGAGCATTGATACTGCTGAGGACAGGAAGAAGTTCGGCAAACTGCTTGACAAGCTCGGCATTCCCAAACCCGAGTACGGAACCGCTCTTGATTACGCATCCGCCCGGAGGATAGCCCGGAAGATAGGATATCCCGTGCTTCTCAGGCCTTCTTATGTGCTTGGCGGGAGAGCCATGAGAATAGTATATGACGACAGCCAGGTGCAGAAATTCTTTGAAGAGGACATTGAAGTTTCGAAGGACTATCCCGTGCTGATAGACAAATTTCTTGAAGAGGCGCGCGAGATAGATGTTGATGCGATCTGCGACGGCGAAGAGGTTTACATTGCGGGTATCATGCAGCACATTGAGGAAGCAGGAATTCACTCAGGCGACAGCACTTCCATTCTTCCGCCGATCTCCATAAATGAAAAGAACCTGAAGCAGATAAAGGACTACACGGCTAAGATAGCGCTCGAGCTGAAGGTTGTCGGACTGATCAATATTCAGTTTGCAGTGAAGGAGAATGTGGTATATGTGCTTGAAGCAAATCCCCGTGCATCACGGACAGTGCCTTTTGTAAGCAAGACGACCGGCGTACCTGTAGTTAAGATCGCCGCGAAGATAATTGCAGGAAGGAAGCTAAGGGAGTTTGACCTGAAGAACTTTGAAGACATCGGATATATCGGAGTGAAGGAATCCATATTTCCGTTTCAGAAGTTTCCCAAGGTGAAGATGTTTTTGGGACCTGAGATGAGGTCAACAGGCGAAGTGATGGGAATTGCGGAGACATTCGGTGAGGCGATGGCGAAAGCTCAGGAGTCAACCGGATCTCCCGTACCCGTAAGCGGCAAGATCTTCATCAGCGTAAATGAGAATGACAAGAAGCAGAAGACAGTTGACATTGTCAGGAAGTATGTTGAACTTGGGTTCGGAGTGATCGCCACTTACGGAACAGCGAAATTTCTCAATGACAACGGCATAAATGCAGAGCCGGTTTTCAAAGTGAATGAAGGCAGGCCGAATGTCGTTGACCGGATAAAGAACGGTGACATAAGGGTAGTGCTGAACACTCCCTTAGGTTATGAATCAAGATTCGACGAATACGCAATCGGGTGGGCGGCGGTGCAGAATAAGATTCCGTTTATCACTACGCTTTCAGCGGCGAGTTCTTTTGCGGAGGGAATTGCAATGATTAAGAAGGGAAAGTCGAGCGTGAAGAGTCTGCAGGAGTATTATGCTGATGATAATAACGGAGGATAACATCATTGCTTAGATTAATCACGCCGCAATGATTATTTTTGAACAAAGCAAAACATGGACTTAGAAAAAGTAAGAAAGCATTACAAGTGGGATCCGTATTCCGGAGATTATTCCAAGAGCTACGTTTCCTATGAGAGAAGAATGCTGAGGAGAAAGCAGATGAGGAATACGCTTCTGATAGGTTTGTATGCGGTTCTGCTCGCAGTTGCAATAATTCTGATTTACAGATACTTTGACTGACTTCTCCGGCATCTGGTTAATCTCAGGAAGCATGAAGCCTAGAACTGCATGCTTATGCCCACCACAGGAAGGAAAGCCCACTGATAGATCGTTTCCAGATTCCTGTCAAGATCATCCCAATAGTAACTGTAAATATTCTCGCGATTGAAGACGTTTTGAAGTTCCAGGTAGGCAACAAGGCTTGACCTGCTGAAATCGAACTTCTTGTCTACCCTTACATCAAACCTCATGTAATACGGATATCTTGCACTGTTGAAGTCATCAGTTGCATACACGGCCCTGTTGACTGCAAATGATGCCTGCTCATCAATCGGAGTGTACGGCCTGCCTCCGTCGTATTTGAATTTTATTCCGGCCAGCCATCCGTTCCTTAGCTGATAGCCGGCGATGAGCGTTAGCACATGACCCGGATCAAAAGCACCGGGCTTCACTCCTCCTGCCAATGCGCTGAATCCCGAATGAATGAATGAATAGTTGAACAGCCCGTACAGTCCGTAACCGGAGAGCTTTTTATGAATGCTGAAGTCAATGCCTCTCACGATGCCTTTGCCGGCGCTTACCGCTTCGCCGACAATGTTCGGACCGAAATCCGTGCCGCCGTCAACAAGAATGTAAGTGGGAATGTCTTTCCATACCGCATAGTCTTTATACTCCTTGTAATAAAACTCAACAGATGCCTTAAGATCAGCCATGAAATAATGTTCAAGGCCTGCAATGAAGTGAGAGCATCTTATGGAGTTCAGGGCCTTATTCCTCGGATCGGCGCTGAGCCAGATGTACTCGGGCGACTGAAAGTAAATTCCGCCGGCGAGATTGAATTGTGTAACAGGAGTCATTTTGTAAGACAATCCCGCTCTTGGAGAAAAATATGTCTTAAGGTCAATGTACTCGAAGTAGTCGACCCTCGCACCGGCATTTACCGTAAGCCTGTCATTCAGCAGTTTGCCGGTCACGTTTGCATGGCCGAAGAGCTTATATGTATTGAATTCAGAAACAGAGTTGATCGTATCGTAATAGTATCCCGCAGCGTTTGTATCGCCCTTGAGGAACATTGAACTGTTTATTGACGCAAACTTTCCTCCCACGCCAGCATTTAACGTTACAGTTCTGGAAAGCGCGTAGTTAAGGTTCGAACGGTAGATCACTTCGTTGTTGCTTGCATCATAAATGAAATTCGGATTCGCCGTCCTGCTGTCTATCTGCTTCACATAGGTGTCTGCGTATGCATCGGAGATCACATTCTCCCAATAGCCCTTGCGGAGAAGTTTTGTGTAATTGACGCCCGTCGCAAGTGTGTTCTGATTGTTGAGCGAGTTTCCGTAGGGGTTGTTCTCGGCGGATTCTCCGGAAAAATCTATCTTGTCAAGCCCGAGCAGACCGATAAGGCTTACCTTGTCTGTGGGACTGAAACTGTAAGTCGTCTTCAGATTCAGATCCCAGTAGTTTGGGACAGAAGTGAGCCTGATCGAATTCTTAAGCAGTTCGAGATAACTTCTTCTGACGGAGACGAGATACGAGCCGTTCTCTGTTATCGGCCCTTCGAACAATCCTCCGAATCCTGCAATGGAAAGATTTATATCACCGAAGAAATTCTTCTTACTGCCGTCTCGAAAGCTGATGTCAACCACGCCGGATAGCTTATCGCCGTAGAGAACAGGAAAGCCGCCGGTAAGGAGATTTGTTTCGTAGATGAATTTTGTGTTAATGAATCCGATCGCTCCGCTTGTTGAGCCGTCGCTTCCGAAGTGGTTAATGTTCGGCACTTCGACGCCGTCAATGAGAATTAGATTTTCTGCAGGTGAACCGCCCCGGACAATTATGTCGTTGCGCTGATCATTTCCTATTGCCACACCCGGAGCGGACTGCAGCATGCGCGAAATATCCTCCGTAGCGCCGGGCGCCCTTCTGATCTCTTCAAAGTCCAGATTCATTGAGCTTATGTTCACATCTGAACTTCTCTGAAAGAAATTTGCTGACACATCTATCAGCCCCGTTGTTATTCCTCTTGGCTGAAGAAGGATCCTGAGCTCCAGGGGTTTGCTGGCATACAGAACAAGATCAGATTTGATCTGCGCTTCATAGCCCGCGCGGCTGATCTTGACCCCGTAACTGTCATAATGAAGTTCTGAAAAGCTGAACCTCCCGGCTGAGTCTGTGTTCATTTCAATTCCGTTTCCCAGCAGTTCAACCCTTGCATCTTCAACCGGGCTCAGCGTTTCCGCATCAAGCACAACACCTGATACCACGCCTTTTTCCTGAGGCAAAACATATGAGGGGTAAATAAGAAAAAGAAATGCTGAGGCTGCAATCAGGGTAGTGAGCAGTAATGAATTCCGCATATTCAGAAAGCAGACAATAAGTGGATCAGAGGGAACGGCAAAGCAGAAGACAAATCAATGCCGGAGCAACTGAACATCGCTTCCGTCTCAAGTACATGGCTGATTGCGGATTTCGGTGAAGTCCGGTTTCGTTCAGTATTCAATAAGTCTTCTCAGTTTCTCCTCAAAGGCATCTTTCCGGAAGAAGTTCTCTTCCAGAGTAACGGCAAACGGAACGGGTGTATCAAGGCTTCCGCAGCGTACGACAGGCGCATCAAGATATTCAAAACAATGTTCTGTAACATACGCGGAGATCTCCGCGCCAATTCCGCCTGTGACGGTGTCTTCGTGAAGCACAAGCAGTTTGCCGGTCTTTTTCACACTTGAAACCACAGTATCCCTATCCCACGGCAGTAATGTCCTGAGGTCAATGAGCTCAACATCCGCACCGCTCAATTCCCCGATCGCCTTCTTTGCCCAATGAACGCCCATTCCGTAAGAGACCACTGTTGCATCACCGCCTTCGGCAACGATCCTCGCCTTGCCTGACTCAATTGTGTAATAGTCATCGGGAACATCTTCGGTTATGCTTCTGTAAAGGGCCTTGTGCTCAAAGTACATGACAGGGTTAGGGTCCTCAATAGCCGCCGTGATCAGTCCCTTTGCATCATATGGATTTGAAGGGTAAAAGATCTTTAGCCCCGGCACATGAAAGAACCACGCTTCGTTTGACTGTGAGTGAAAAGGGCCCGCACCCACACCTGCGCCGCACGGCATTCTCACCACAACATCGGCATTCTGTCCCCACCGGTAGTATATCTTCGCGAGATTGTTTACGATCTGATTGAAGCCGCATGTAACAAAATCTGCAAACTGCATCTCGACGACCGCTTTCATTTTTCTGATGGACAGTCCCAGAGCGGCTCCGACTATAGCCGATTCACAAAGCGGTGTGTTCCGTACTCTTTCCTTTCCAAATTCCTTATAGAAATTTTCCGTGACCTTGAACACTCCGCCGTATTCCGCAACGTCCTGTCCCATTATCACAAGCTCGCTGTACCTCTGCATTGACTGCCTGAGTCCGTCGGAAATGGCATCAACGAACCTCTTTGGCGAGACCTTGTTTGTCTTTGGCTCTGTTACTCTTTGCACGTACGGCGCATATACATCCTGAAGTTCGATCTCCGTGACAGGCACAACTTCCGGCTCTGCAAACGTCTCATCAAGCGCTTTGTCTATCTTCTCCTTGTACTCCTTCCGGATCTCATTCTTAATGTCATCAGTGAGAATCAGCTCTTCCGTAAGATATGATTCAAAGTTCTCAACAGGGTCTTTCTTCCCCCACTCTTCAAAGAGTTCCTTAGGAACATACTTTGTGCCGGAGGCTTCTTCATGCCCGCGCATACGGAATGTGATGCACTCTATCATCACCGGCCTCGGCGCAAGACGAATGGACTCCGCGTAAGTCTTGACCGTATCATAAACCGTGAGGATATTGTTGCCGTCAATCTGCAAAGCTTCTATTCCGTATCCGATTGCCTTGTCCGTGAGATTCTCGCACTTGTATTGCTCATTGAGAGGAGTGGAGAGACCGTAACCGTTATTTTCAATGATGAAGATCACAGGGAGGCTCCACACGGCTGCGACGTTCATTGATTCGTGAAAATCCCCTTCACTTGTTCCGCCGTCACCTGAAAACACCGCAGTGACTTTCTTTTCGTTTTTCAACAGGTCAGCAAGTCCAATGCCGTCAGCAATGCCGAGTTGCGGGCCGAGATGTGAGATCATCCCTACAATATGGTGGTCATTATTTCCGAAGTGAAAGGATCTTTCCCTTCCTTTGGAATAGCCGTTGTACTTTCCCTGAAGTTGCTTAAAAAGCCTGTCAAGCGGCATGTCACGCGAAGTGAAGACACCGAGATTTCTGTGCATGGGAAGTACATATTCGTCAGGCTGAAGTGCCTTTGTAACGCCAACGGAGATTGCTTCCTGTCCTATTCCGGAGAACCATTTCGAGATCTTGCCTTTCCTCAGAAGGAGAAGCATCTTTTCTTCGATCATTCTCGGTAGAAGAATTGACCGGTAAAGATCAAGGAGGGTTTCGTCCGAGTAGTTTCTTTTGTCAAACATCATCGATCGTTTTCTTAAGTCGGGCGTCTGTATGGGTTCCATCGCGATTTTGAATTTTAACAAAATAGCGAAAGGGGCTTTGAAGATAAATTCTGAATTACATTCGGTTGCACTTTAGATAAAAACCCGGCGGTCCGCTTAGCATGCATCCGATGCAGAATTCCCGTCTCATTGCATTAATGCATACGAATTGAAATTTATAAAGGATATTATCAAATAAACTAGCCTGATCCGTCGCATACAGCCAACGGATCAAAAGGAAGGAGAATTAATAGTGTACAGTGAACTTCTCAACAGTTTCATTCAGAGGGAACTGGGCCGGCTCGAAGAAGAGCTGAAGCTGTTTCCCGACGAAGCATCGCTTTGGGAAGAAAGGAAAGGGATTTCCAATACCGCGGGAAATCTTGCATAGCACATAGCGGGAAACCTCAATCATTTTATCGGCGCGGTTCTTGGCGGTACGGGTTATGTAAGGAACAGGGATCTCGAATTTTCGGCGAAGAATGTTCCGCTGAGCGAGCTGATATCAAGCATTGAAAGCACGAAGCGTGTAGTTGCGGAAGCGCTGGCGGGCATCACCGATGAAGATCTGAAGAGCGACTATCCATTGGAGAAATCGTTCGGGAAGGTTTCGACGTCGTATCTGCTGATTCACCTGATAACGCATATGAATTATCACATTGGGCAGATAAATTATTACAGGCGGCTGGGGGCTGACGGCATTATATAATGCCGTCAGCATGTGCCGGGCAAAAAAAATCTAGGCGCCCGCTTTCTCCGCCGCCAGATCAAACTTCCGCGAAAGCAGTTCGTTGTCTATGGTCAGAAGCCCGAGGCCCTCGCCGTTAATCATTTTTATCTTCGCAACCAGCTTCGTCAGAGTCGCCTCCTCCTCCACCTGTTCATCCACATACCACTTGAGAAAACTTATGACCGAGTGGTCGTTTTCCTTTATGGCAACATCCATGAGCTTGTTTATGCTTTCTGTGATGAACCTCTCATGTTCAAGCGATTCCTCTATTGTGCCGATCACGGACTGATATTCGTTCTTCGGTTCGGGCAGAGCTTTCAGATAGACCCTTCCTCCCTTGTCATGAACAAAATTGAACATCTTCATCGCGTGAAAATGCTCCTCCTGAGCCTGTACGTTGAAATAGTTCGCGAACCCTTCCAGTTCGACCGATTCGAAGTAGGCAGACATGGCAAGGTAAAGATACTCCGAAAAGAACTCCCTGTTGATCTGCTCGTTGAGCGCGTCCTGCAGTTTTTGTGTTAGCATTTTGAGTTTTGAGATTTAGTGCAAAGATATGACTTGAAGAGCTGAATGAAAATTCAGTAATGCAGAATGAATGATTGCTTCTGAAACCGGATCCTGCGTATGTTGCAGCACTTTCCAAGCCGGCAAATATTTGCCGGCGCATTAGGCCGCATGCAAATCTTGATCTTATTCGGAAAACATCCCTAGGGCTTTGTCCAGATAAAAATCGTCAAGCTTGAATTTTTCTTTGAGAGAAATTATCTCTTCAAGCCTTTGTTTTCGTGCCTTTTCAGGCATATCCTTTTTTACTCCGGTTATCATTGTGTTCCTAGCAGTGTGCTCATCGGATACAAACTCGAAGACCTTCGTATCATAGCCGAAATATCCAAGCAAAAGTGCCCGGAGAGAATCGGTCAGCATCACCGAAAATCTCTCCTCGTGAATCGGATGCCTGAGCATTGGCTTCAGGTCATCCGGGATCTTCAACCTGTGCCGGAGATACTTCTGACAGCACGGAGCAAGCATTATGAGTGATGCATTTGAATTCAGCGCATATACTATAGCGTCATCAGTTGCCGTATCGCACGCATGCAATGCTGTAACAATATCAAGGTCACCTCCTCCTGAAGCCGGGATCACTCCGGCGGAGAACAACAGTCCCTGATAACCGCACTTGCCGGCAATGCTGTTGGAAAGTTCCGCAAGTTCCTTTCTCTGCTCAATCCCGGTTACGGTGGCCTGCATGCCCCTCTTATTCGTTAGATGGTCATACAGCGCGAAAGTCATGTAGCTCTTGCCTGACCCAAGGTCAGTTGCCGTGATGCTCTTTGCTTCAGAATCAGGGAGTGCGCCGATCAGCGAGTCAACTGTCCGTATGAATCTGTCAACCTGCCTGAACTTTCCGTACTTATCCGCATGGATCTTTCCTTCCGGGGAAGTAATTCCGAGCAGATTAAAATAGCGGGCCTGAGGATCAACATATCTCTCCTTCTCCTTGTTGTGCTGCATCGTGGCTGACTCTGTAGACGACGGTTTCCTTTCATGCAGAATGGGAACGAGCTTCTTTGAGTGGTCCAGGCTATAGTCTTTGGTAAGTGTGAAGAGATTTGCAGTAAGAAAGTCATTTCCTGTTATCCGGCGGATCATATCAAGCCCTTCGCGGATTTCATAATTCTTTACAACATCCTTCGTTTTGTAACTGAACCTGAAGGAAAGCCGGTTGCCCTCCTTCAGTGAAACGAGCGTGACTGTGAGGCCTTTGAATTCGTCATCACCGCCCCTGTACTTTCCGAAAGTCATCTTTACAAATGTGCCATCGGCCAGTGAAGTTTCGGTTCTGCTCAAAAGTTCTGACTTGGCTTCTTCCCTCATCTGCCAATGCGCGTTATCATTGAACCACTCCAGGCTGTTAAGATCGAAATGCTCATAGGAAATTTATTGTTCAGCTGATTCTGATACAGGATGCGATCTTCTTCGCGCGGTCTCGAAGTCCGTCTATCTCGGAGACCTGCTCTCCCCAGGTGAGTGCAACTCCCATTCTTCTGTATTGTCTTACGACGGGCTTTCCGAAGATCCTCACGTCGGAATTGGTGACTGACAGAGCTTCTTCAAGACCTGAATATTCCGGCTCTCCTTCTATCTCCTGCTGTGCCAGTATTACAGCGCTTGCGCCCGACCTCATGTACGTGATCTCTTTTACAGGCAATCCGAGAATTGCGCGCAGATGAAGTTCAAATTCATTGAAGTTCTGAGTTCCTGCAAGTGTCACCATGCCCGTATCATGAGGCCTTGGGGAAAGTTCGGAGAAGACGACATCATCAGCAGTAAGAAAAAACTCAACCCCCCAGATGCCTGCTCCCGTCAGCGCCGCAGTCACTTTGGATGCAATGTCCTGAGCCTTCGCGATCTGCTTTGTGCCCGCATTGCAGGGCTGCCAACTCTCCTGATAATCGCCCCGCTCCTGCCTGTGTCCAATCGGCGGACAAAACAGAGTTCGGCCGTTCTTCTGTGTGAGTGTAAGCAGTGTTATTTCTGAATGGAAATTTATGAACTCCTCCACTATCACCTCACTCATGCCGCCCCGTCCTTTCTCCGATGCAAAATTCCATGCCCGCTCAATATCATCCTCTGACTTCACCGTGCTTTGACCTTTTCCCGAAGAAGACATCAGCGGTTTCACAACACACGGTATTCCGATCTCATTCACTGCGTTGCGGAACTGCTCGAGAGTGGAGGCATATCTGTACTTTGCGGTTGTAAGACCCAGTTCCTGTGCGGCAAGGTCTCTGATCGCTTTGCGGTTCATGGTAAAGTTCACTGCTCTTGCGCTCGGAACCACTTGTATTCCCCGCCTTTCATAGTCATACAGCTTCTCGGTTCTTATTGCTTCAATTTCCGGAACTATGATGTCAGGGTTATGGATGCCAACTACCCTGTCGAGTTCATCACCGTCAAGCATATTGATCACCTCTCTCTTGTCTGTCACCTGCTGGGCGGGAGCATTGTCGTATGAATCAACGGCTACAACTTCAAGCCCGTAACGCTTGGCAGAAATTGCAAATTCTTTTCCCAGCTCTCCGGAGCCCAGCAGTAAGATCTTCTTCAATTCCTCCGCAATTTGATTGATTCCTCTTCAAGCCTTTCGATCAGTTCATACCTGCCGTTAAGGTCAATGATCGCTCTCACTGCTTCATTGTCGGCAATTGCCTGCCACTCGATAACTTTGCCATCCTTAATGCGTGCTCTCCATGATGCAGTTATGTCAAATCTGTCCCTTGCTCCGGGCCTTTTCTTGCAGAAAGTTCCCTTTGCTCTTCCAAAGAAACCTACACTGTCTCCGGACATAAGAGTATTAAGCACCGTAATCCTGTAATCAGGAAACCAGCTGAGAAATCCTTTCCACGCCTTTATCATTTCTTCCCTTCCGGTAACTATGTTATCCATTGAGTCTATGAATCTGTGGTCTTCCGACATAAGTTCGCCGAGACCGTCTATGTCATGCTCATTTATCTTCTCAACAAAGGCAATAGCCGTCTTGAGTATTTCCAGCTCAGTCGAAGGACCTTTTTCCGGACTCACTTCAGAGTCCCTTCCGAGATAATGCGGTTTGAGCCTTTCCTCTATCACTTTGCCTCTGCGAAGTTTCACCTTGAAAGCGGAAGCATTGGTTCTTGAAGTCACCACTCTGATCAGTTCGTTGTCAACAAAATGCAATGCCGCACCGTCTTCAACTCCGTAGCCTTCCTTGATGACCTTTTGCTTTATAAGCTTTTTGAAGGATTCCCTCAATTCTGCCCTTTCGTCATAATGCGGACAAAAACTTCCCTTCAGTATTCCAAGGCACGGCAGGCGGGTAAGCACACCGGGTGAAGGGTTCGTTATGCCGTCATCAAACCAGCAGATCGCGCCTGCACTCATTCCGGTAAGAATTATTCCGGCGTTCCATGCCTTCTTCATGATGGCGTCAACACCGTGCTTTTTCCAGGTGTCAATGATCAAAGTCGTGTTTCCTCCGCCCACATGTATTATGTCCTGCCGCATGATAAATGCTTCAATGTCTTTGGGAGGATCATTGAAGGCGAGATGTGTCGGTTCGCATTGCTTGTTCCTGAAGAAATTGTAGAACATTTCGCGGTACTCAATTCCGTCGTTGCTTGCGGTGCCCATGAAGCAGATCCTTGGCCTTTCCTTCGGCACAAGATTGAGAATGTACTTGTCAAGAAGACCGTTATCGGGTTCCATCGAGAACATACCGCCGCCGAGAGCGACGATCTGCCTGGGCTTATGTTTGATTATCATCGTTGAGATTTGAGCAAACAAGATAAGTATGAAGAAGCAGTTTTTCAGCGACAAACAATTTATTTCACCTTCTAATAAATATTGATGAACATTGCCATAATATTCATATATGACTAATTTTGAGAAAGCGAAAGTACATTACCGACAGGATGTCAACCACTTGGATCTGATCATTATCATAGCGTTAACGCTGGCAAACTCGTTTTTTGCGATGTGCGAAGCGGCACTGCTGTCCGTGAACCGGAGCAGGATAGAGCATCTTGCCGCAATGAGAAACAAGCGCGCTGCAATCGTCCTCAAATTTATCGAGAGTCCCGAAAGTTTTCTCTCTTCCGTACAGGTTGGAATAACGCTCATCGGAATAGTTTCCGGGGTTTACGGGGGCACCGTGCTTGCAGAAGATCTTAACGGGTTCTTCATAAGCATGGGATGGAATTCCGAGCTTCTCAATGAATTGTCAATTGTGATTGTTGTTGCGCTGATCACATACTTTTCAATTGTAGTAGGTGAGCTTGTGCCTAAGTCGTTTGCCATAAATCACGCAGAAAGAATTTCACTGTATTTCGCGCCGGTCATGAGATTTTTCACAGCGCTGACTTATCCTGTGGTAAAGGTTCTTGCCGCTTCTACGGACTTCATTCTCAGACTCTTTAAGATCAAGACAAGGCGGTCAGAGCATCTAAGCGAAGATGAACTCAAGTTCATTCTTAAGAAGGCTGCAACTCAGGGAATACTGGAAAAAGATGAAAGTAAGGTTCACCAAAAGCTGTTCTCGTTTTCAGATCAGGTTGCGAAAAGTCTGATGACCCACAGGACAGACCTTGAATGGATTGATATCAATTCATCTCCGGAAGAGATATTGATTGAACTCAAGAGCAGCAGTCATTCAAAGTTCCCGGTTTGTGACGGAACGCTTGACAATCTCATTGGCATCGTAAATGCGAAAGATTACCTGGACAAGCACATGCAGCCGGGATTCACGATGAGGAGCATTATGAAGCAGCCCATACTTCTCAACGAATATACTCCGGCATTCCAGGTGCTCAATGAGTTCAAGAAAAAGAAAGAATATGCCGCGCTTGTGATAGATGAGCACGGTGAAATTGACGGCATCATCACCCTTCGCGACCTGATTGAGGCAATTGTGGGCGAAATGCCGGAAGCGGATGAAGCAGAAGATCCGGATATTGTGAAGAGGTCAGAGATGTCATTTCTCATCAACGGAAAGACAACGGTCTTTGACATAAATGACTTCTTCGGCAAGGAAATAATCGAAGACAATCCGCACAACTACACAACGCTTTCCGGTTACTTTCTTTATCATCTTGGTGAAATTCCCAAGACGGGACGCAAGATCGCTGTTGACGGCATCTCAATGGAGATAGTTGACATGGACGGCAAGAGAATTGACCGGATCCTGTTTGAAATTCTCGATGCTGAAATTCTGAACTCAGACCTTGCCTGACCGAAAGGTCAGTTCACGCGATAGCATGCACGTATCAGTCTGTTTGTTGCTTCAGTTATGAGTTTTGTCTGAGCTTTGTTCAGTTCAAGCGATTTCTTCAGATCGTCATATGCCATGTCGTAGTTGCCCATCATATAATAGATCATCCCTCTGCTGAAATACGGCAGATATCCCTTCGGATTGTTCTGGATCTGCTGTGTGAAAAGGTCAATCGCGAACTTATAGCGGTCATATCTGACAAACACCAGATCCTTCTTGTTATCCTTCTGGAAATAAGTCGAATCCCATGAAAGGCCTTCATTCACATTCTCAAATATCTTGTTGGTATCCTGTTCAAAAGTATGAGTGATCGCCTTCATGAAATATCCTCTGGCAGACTTGGGCTCAAGCGCAATTGCCTTTTCAAGAGTCACCAGAGACCGCTCGTACTGGCCGCCCTTGAGGAACAGGAAATTCTGCATATAGTATGCTTCAATGTTGTTAACATCATAGAACAATGCATCTTCACAGTCCTGGTTGGCCGCCGGAAAATTATTCTGCGAAATATATGCGGATGCGCGGTAAACATAACTCATTGAGCTGGACCTCTTTACCCCGATAGCCGACGTAAAATCCTGAATTGCCTTGGGATAGTCTTTCATTGCGAGGTACGACAATCCCCTGAAATTCAGCACATCTATGTTCTGAGGAAATGACCCGAGATAGTCCGTATAAAACTCAACGGCTTTGTCGAACTCGCCTTTAAGGTAATATTCATTTCCCTTTTGAAGCACAGCCTGCGGAGACTCCTGAGAATATGACGAGTCGGCCATTATCATTTAGAGGATGAAAAAAGAAGACTGTAGGAATCTATTCATAAAGCATGTGTTTTATTTTCAATTTTTACAAAACTAACTAAACTGATCCAAATGTGAAGTGTTATCTTTGCGATTGAGGCGGCTGGCAATCGAGATCGGCAATCATATCTTCCAAAGATTAGGCAATAAGTGCGTTATTATTCATTCATAATGTTGATATATTTGTTCGAACATTAACAAAACAAATTCAACAACATGGCTTCTGCAGAGGATATCTTAAACGAACTTGACAAGGAAACGAAGAACTGCATGGTTAAGGAAGGTTCAAAGGTCAGGCTGAAGGATTTCAGCACCAAGTATGAAGGAGACATTCTTGACAAGGAACTTGCTCAGGATGTGCTTGAGAGAGGCAGGGAAAGACTTGCAGAGTTTCAGGATAAGCTCTATGCGCACGATCAGTATAATGTGCTGATCGTGCTTCAGGCAATGGATGCCGCAGGAAAGGACGGAGTGATAAAGCACATTATGTCAGGGCTGAATCCGTCGGGCGTTCGTGTCGCAAGTTTTAAGGCTCCTACAAAGACAGAGCTGGATCACGACTATTTTTGGAGGCATTACCTTGCCCTGCCGGCAAGAGGGGAGATTGGAATTTTCAACAGATCGCACTATGAGAATGTCCTTATCACAAGGGTTCATCCGGAGTATCTTCTCAATGAAAACCTGCCGGGCATAGAGAAAGTTGAAGATGCGGATGAAAAGTTCTGGAAGAACAGATTCAGGCAGATCAACAGGTTCGAAAAGAATCTTTCCGAGAACGGCACAATCATACTTAAGTTCTTCCTCAATGTGTCAAAGAAAGAGCAGAAGAAAAGATTCCTGGAAAGAATAGACGACAAGAAAAAGAACTGGAAATTTTCTGCCGCGGACGTGAAGGAAAGATTGTATTGGGACAAGTATCAGAAAGCATTCGAAGAGATGATAGAAGAAACCACAAAGGACTATGCTCCGTGGTTTGTTATTCCATCAGACAACAAATGGTGGGGAAGGCTTCTGATTGCAATGATCATTTACAGAATGTTTGAGAAGATGAACTTCTCATATCCGGAAGCAACTCCCGAACAGCTTGCCGCGCTTCAGAAGGCAAAGGAACAGCTTCTATCGGAAGAAGACTGATTCAGGCCGGGCCGAATCCGAATTTCAGAAATCCGCCGTCAACCGAGATGCACTCTCCGGTAATGTAAGAAGACGCCGGCATGCAAAGAAATGCAACAGCGGCTGCCACTTCCTCCGGAGAGCCGACTCTTCCCGCAGGCGTACGTGACAGGACAGAAGCAAGATACTCCTCTTTCTTCAGCAGTGGCTCCGTAAGAGGCGTTCTTATATACCATGGCGCAACGGCATTTACTCTTATTCCTTCTCTTGCCCACTCCACTGCAAGATATTTTGTAAAGTGTATAAGTCCCGCCTTTGAAGCCGCGTATGGGGATCCCGTGCCGACCGATGTGAATCCCGCCACTGAAGCGACATTCACAATGGATGCAAATCGGGAAGCAACAAGAAGCGGATGAAACAATCTGCACATTTGAAACACGGAACCTAAGTTCAGTTTCATTAATGATTCGAAGTCATCCTCATCACAGTCAATTGTCTTTCGCCTTGTGTTCGTTCCAGCATTGTTCACAAGTATGTCAAGGCTTCCCCACTCGTTCATAATAAACTCACGAAGTGCATTCCTGTCATCTGCAGATGTAACGTCGCATGTGAATCCCTTAACTTTGTATCCTGCTTCGGAATAACTGTGAGCTTCATTGTCTGTATCACTCTTGCTTCGGGCAACTATGCACACTTCTGCGCCGAGTGAAAGAAGCTCCTCTGCAATTGATTTTCCGATGCCTCTTGTTGCGCCTGTAACAAGCGCTTTCATGCCGTCCAGCCGCCAACGATCTTTGGTTGATTGTTTCATATTGAATTATTTTTCATTGCCTGAACGAAGTTATTCTTCGGGCCATTCCTTCAAATACAAAATAATGAAACGGAAGGACCGAGTACCAGTAAAGCCTTCCTGCTATTCCGTTAGGACGGAATGTCGCTTTCTGCAACAGTCTTGCTTTGGCTTCCTCATCCGTTATCCTGAACTCAAGCCATGCTTCTCCGGGCAATTTCATTTCAGCATAGAGAAGGAGCCGCTTGTTTTCCCTGTCGGCAACCAGCACTCTCCAGAAGTCCAGTGCATCTCCTGCGGTCAGCCTGTCGGGACTTGTTCTACCTCTTCTCAGCCCAACACCTCCCGCAAGTTTATCCAGGAACCCGCGGATGTTCCAGAGCATGTTTGCATAGTACCATCCCCGGTTGCCTCCTATTGACCAGATGTTATCAAGAACCTTGTCGGCATCGCCTGCAATCTCAATCTTCCTCACATCAGTGAACACACCATAGGACGGTACCTGAATATGTTCGGAAAGTGATTTGTCGTCAGAGCTTGTTATTAGGGAGTCCTTCCAGCTTGAAAGTACAAGATTCTGCTCAATCCTCTCGAATGCGAGCCGCACGGCTTCCTCGTAGCTCAGGGGCTTGATGCCCAGCAATTTCATCAGTTCATTGTTTCTGCATATCACTTCCACCTTCATGCTGTTCACGAGATTGACCGCAAGCTTGTAAGAGGTTGACGTGACGAAGTAAAGCCAGTATGAAGAAAGCCTCGGAGTCATTACCGGCAATATGATCACCAAGCGTTTGAGCTTCCTTGCACGGGCATATCCGAGTAGCATTTCCTTGTAAGTGAGGATGTCCGGTCCGCCGATGTCGAAGTCTTTACTGAGGCATTCCTTCCTGAGAAGCACTCCGCTCAGACAGCTTATTACGTCCCTCACTGCAACAGGCTGTGTTCTTGTGTTGAGCCATCTTGGCGCCACCATCACGGGCAGTTTCTCCTCGAGGTCCCGTATGATCTCAAATGAAGCACTGCCGGAACCCACGATTATTCCGGCTCTTACAATTGTAACGGGTATCTTTGAACGTGACAGGATCTCGCCTACCTTCTGCCTTGACCTGAGATGAAGAGAGAGTTTTGTGTCATTGGAAATTCCGCTCAGATAAACTATTTGTCTGCAACCTGTTTGTTCCGCAAAACTGACAAAGTTCTCCGCACATACAGCTTCAAGCTCATCGAAGTTGCTGATTGAGGAAGACATCGAATGAATCAGATAATATGCGGCATCAATACCGGCCGGCGGCTCAGGCAGTCTTGCAGGATCCACAAAGTCCGCTTCCAGTACTTCAATGTTCTTTCCGGAAGCTGTGCTTCCTGCAAATCGTTGCTTGTCCCTTACGCAACATACAACATCATGGCCAAGTCCGGTGAGAACCGGCAGAAGCCTTTTGCCAATGTAACCTCCCGCACCGGTTAAGAGTATTCTCATTGCAGATCCTCGAGAAATTTTTCTGCAGAGCTGATGTGCGCATGCAGTTTATGCCTGTCCATCTTCTCAAGCATCACGGACATCATTGAGAGCCGCGGATTTGAAGAGAAGAATTTTTTGTGATTGAAAATAAATCTCCAGTAAAGTGAGTCCCATATTGAACACCATTCCCCCTTTTTGTAATCGCTCATCTTGAGAATATAGTTGGAAGAACTGATGTACGGCTTTGTTGCCATGAGTCCGCCGTCTGAAAACTGGCTCATGCCGTAAGTGTTAGGCACCATGACCCAGTCGTAGGAATCTATGAACATCTCCATGAACCACTTGTAAACTTCATGAGGATGTATGCCGCAAAGAAACATGAAATTTCCGAGGATCATAAGCCTTTCGATGTGATGGCAGTATGAAGTCTTCAGCACTCTTCTTACAACCGTGTCAAGCGGTACAATGCCTGTTGTGCCGTCATAGAAAGACTTTGGCATCTTCCGGTCAAAGTTCCATATGTTGCTGTTGCGCTGTTTCACTCCGTCTTTCAGGTAGATAAGCCTTATGAACTCTCTCCAGCCGATGATCTGTCTCAGGAATCCTTCGACGGAATTCAAAGGAACATCGTGTCTGCCGGAAAATTCAAGAAGTCTGTCTATCACAAGTGCAGGAGTAATGAGCCCGATATTCAGAAGCGGCGACAGCAATGAATGATAGAGATATGCCTCGTGTGAACTGATGGAGTCTTCATACTCCCCGAATGAATTCAGCCTCTTTCCGAGAAAATTATCAAGCCACTTCTCCGCTGAGTCATGTTCAACTGGGAAAACATAATCATCCGTCCTTCCAGGGTTGGAATGA
>DAIQRO010000006.1:0-3780 GCA_036786155.1 Bacteroidota bacterium | reverse complement strand
GCTTAATAAAGTCTCATCATGCGCTGCAGGAAGGGGCGGAACTGAATGATCTTTTGGAAGCCGCTTCCGGTTCATAGCATCATAGCTCCATTTGCCTCCGAGCGGCCCTCCGTCCTTTCCGATGAGAAGATTCAGCCGCCTGCGCTGAGCAATGTAAAAAGATGACATTAGATAATTCTTCTTCTCCGCGAAAATATTTTCGAAAAACTCAGGCGGGGTGACGAAAGAAGGAGAGTCAATTTTTGAAAGCTTTATATTATGCTTTCCGGAAGCATGCTGAATTCTTTTCTCAAGAATGAAGTCACATGTGTCAACATAACAGATCTGCTCTGTTCCTTCACGGGCAAGGGCGGCAAATACAGTTTCTTCCGCACTATGTTCTTCGAAAGCATGATAATCATAGTAGGTCACTCTGATCTTCTTCTTCAGGCGGGACTCGTAAGCCTTCATTGAAGCCCTGTGAAGTAGAAGCTTTTTCTTATGGAAGTTCAGCGGATACTTCTTATCACCAAAGTAGAGCGGGTCTTCAATCATCACAGCATTATCGCATCCGCGGAGTGCCGGATGTGACTTGAACAGCTGATGTGGAAATATCAGAGCGGATCTCTTCATTCAGCGGTGCTGTAGAAGTAATATGCATGGTAGATATCAAAGTCGAATCCGAACTTCTCATACAGTGCCCTTGCCTGCCGGTTTGAATTGCGTGTTTCGAGAATGAGCCCCGATGCATCTGTCTCAATACTGAATTCTCTGCACTTTTCAAGAAGGCTTTCGCCCACGCCTATTCTCCGGTGATCAGGGTGTATGAACAGATCGTTAAGGATCCAAAGCCGCCGCATGCCCACCGATGTGAAACTGGGATAAAGCTGTATGAAGCCCATGCCGTCTCCTTCGTCGCTCAGAGCAAGAAAGATCACGGACTCATTTCTGCTCATCCTCATGTCAATGAAGTTCCTCGCAGCATCAAGGTCCGGAGGTTGCTCGTAGAACTGCCTGTACATATCAAACAGCTCTGCTACTGTTTCAAGGTCATTTGTATTTGCCCTAACAATGTTCATTTTAGTTGTGGTTGATTAATGATCGCGCTTCTCAGCCAGGGCTCTTGCAACATTCTGTCCGTCGAGCGCTGCCGAAATAATTCCTCCCGCATATCCCGCCCCTTCGCCGCACGGGTACAAACCTGAAACTTCAACATGCTCAAGAGAGTCCTTATCTCTCGGAATCCTGACAGGGGAGCTTGTTCTTGATTCAAGTCCGACAAAGCACGCCTCTTCAGTGATGAAGCCTTTCATCTTCTTCTCGAAATTCTTAAGAGCGATCTTCAATGACCGGCTTATCTGTTCCGGAAGAAGTTTTGCAAGCATGTAAGAATGCACACCCGGTATATATGACGTTTTGCCGAGAGTTGATGACAACCTGTGTTCAAGAAAATCCGTTATCCTTTGTGCCGGCGCTTTCTGTGAGCCATCACCGCATTTGAAGAACGTGCTTTCGAGATCTTTCTGAAACTCAAGTCCACGCAGTTCGCCATGTGAGTAATAAGGGCGCAGGTCCTGCTCCGTTATGCTTACCACAATTCCGGCATTGGCAAACTCCGAGCTCCTGCGGGACATGGACATTCCGTTAACGACAATCTCTCCGGGGGATGTAGCGGCCGGCACGATCAATCCTCCCGGGCACATGCAGAACGAATAGACACCTCTTCCGTAAACCTGAGTTGTAAGATTGTAACTTGCCGGCGGAAGATGCATGCTTCTTGGTTTCTGTCTGTACCGGATCTCATCAATGAGCTCCTGCGGATGCTCAATTCGCATTCCCATGGCAAACGGTTTTGCTTCTATGCGTATGCTCATCCTGTTAAGAAGATAGAAGATGTCGCGCGCCGAATGCCCGGCTGAGAGTATAACGGAAGATGCAAGCCGTTCTTCGGAATTGTTGATAATCACCCCGGCAACCTTGCTGTTCTTGATTATTAATCCGGTCACAGCCGAATTGAAATTTATCTCGCCTCCAAGATCCGTAATGGGTTTGCGGATATTCTGCACAACTCCGGGCAATTTGTTTGAGCCAATGTGCGGGTGGGCGTCAATGAGAATTTCGGAAGACGCGCCGTGTTCTGTAAATATCCTTAAGGCCTTTCTTATATCGCCTCTTTTGTGCGAGCGTGTATATAGTTTACCGTCGGAATAGGTTCCTGCCCCGCCTTCGCCAAAGCAGTAATTGGAATCGGGGTTTACAACACCATATTGCTGAATTGACCTCAGGTCTTTTCGTCTTGCTCTTACATCCTTACCTCGGTCAAATATCACAGGCCTGAATCCGAGCTCAATAAGTTCAAGTGCTGCAAAATAGCCGGCAGGTCCGGAGCCGACAATGATCACCTCCGGTGATGAAGAGACATCCCTGAGGGATACTGTGTAAGGGCTTTCCGGTTCCGGGGATTCATCAATGAAGATTCGGAGCGAAAGATTTATGAGCGGATTCCGGCTTCTCGCATCAACGGATCGCCGGAGCTTTTCAATTGTGATTCCCGAGGACTTTTTAATCCTGAGATGATCTCTTACAACGGCTTCGAGCTTCTGATCATCTGATGCTATTTCGGGCGGAAGAACAAGTTCAATAGTCCTTATCAATGTTGTTCACTATTTATGTGAAAATCGTATGTGGAAACTGTATGATGTGAACGAATGCAGATTGCATCCGTTCACATCGAATCCAGCTCTGTCCTCACTTTGCGCGGAAGCGAACTTACGACAAGTTCATAGGAATGGTCAATGAATTGTCTGAGATCTGACTGCGGAATTCCGCTTTCAAAATCAACTGTATTCCAGTGCTTCTTATTCATGTGGTATCCGGGCACAACGCCTTCAAATCTTTCGCGCAGTTCAACAGCCTTTTCCGGATCGCATTTGAGATTCACGGAAAGCGGTGAATCGAAAGACGTTATTGCGAAGATCTTTCCCATGACCTTATAGACAAGAGTATCCTCTCCGAACGGAAAGTCTTCAACAACACCATTCTTTGCGAGGCAATATTTTCTGAATGATTCCAGATCCACAGTGCAAGATATGAAAAGAAATCATGATAAGTTATGGATTGCCGAAAGCATCTGCCTCGTACAGAGAGGAGATATCAGGAATCCGCGAAATGTATTGACAGTGGAAGCCTTCGTGGCAAAATTGCGGCGGTTCTTTGAATTAAATGATGATGCGATGAAAAGGCAAACAGAAAGGGAAGTGAAATTTGTGTCAACGGTTGTTTCGAACAGGTCTTGCATTCTGGAAGATGATATAATGTGCGAGATAATATCTGATGCAATTTTTTACGGAAGTGTAGTGAAGGAGTATGATGTGTATTGCTACAAGATCTCGGTGACGGGATTTGACATGCTGATAAGGAGGAACGGTGATGATGGCTGTTCGAGGATAATGCAGAACGTGAAGCGTGTGAGTTCATTGCATGTTAATATGGTGATGGGGTTTGCGGGAGTTGGGGGCGGGAATATATATTCCCGCCTTACTTTTCCCGGCCAGCTGGAGAAGTACATGAAGCGCTTCAGGCTGAAATACGGAGATGAGAAGCCATTCGGCAAGTTTCAGTGGGAGGAGTCCTTCACTTCAATTGATGTGACAACAGAAGCGGAGTTCAGTAAGTGTCTTGTGCACATCAGGAACAAGTGGGAGAAGATTGGCCAAAAGCGGAATACATTCTGCTACGTGGACTATGAACTTTGCGGAAAATTTCTCGCGGGAGAAATCTGAAGCCGGAATCAACTATTGC
>DAIQRO010000172.1:5765-6368 GCA_036786155.1 Bacteroidota bacterium | reverse complement strand
AATTGACTACTTTCTTGACAAGCATATCAGGGACAAACCAAGCTTCAGGATTCTTGATGCTGTGAAGTCCGTAAAGGACAGGATACTCTACGGCAGAGTGAGGGAAAGAAGCTGATGAACAGTTCTTCATACATGAAAATGCGGAGTGTGAGATGAGAGTTTTATTTCTTGCCAACAGGTTCCCGTATCCGCCTTACAGGGGGGACAAGCTGAAGATCTATAATCTTGCAAAGCGTTTGTCGAAGAAGCACGAGCTTTTACTGCTGACTTTCATTCAGGACAAGAAGGACTATGAACATTTGCCTGAACTGGAGAAGATATTCAGCAAGGTAACTCTTGTGGACCTGCCATACCACAGGTCTGCAGCAAATTGCCTTTCCGGGCTCTTCTCCGGTGATCCGTTGCAGGTCTGTTACTTCAGGTCGGGAAGAATGAAAGAACAGCTCAACGAGATCCTGAGCAAAGAGAGCATTGACATAATACACACACAGCATCTCAGAATGTCGCAATACACTTGTGATCTGGGCAATGTGAAGAGAATTCTTGATCTGCCGGATGCATATTCACTTTACTGGAAGAGAAGAATTGAGAAGGGCGGAAGTC
>DAIQRO010000172.1:4092-5576 GCA_036786155.1 Bacteroidota bacterium | reverse complement strand
TCACAACGTAGTTGACACTGACACGTTCAGTTCGGATGGACACGACTACGGGAATAATTCAAGCATCGTGTTCTCCGGAAACATGGGGTATTACCCAAACATTGATGCCGCAAAGTATTTTGCGCGTGAGGTCTTTCCGGAAGTGAAAAAGCGATTTCCGGATGTGATCCTGAGGATAGCCGGACAGAACCCGGTAAAGGAGATTGAAGCGCTGAGATCGGAGAGCATAGTGGTCACAGGGTTTGTAAAGTCGCTGAAGGATGAGTATGCACAAAGTTCTGTTGCCGTTTCACCGGTAAGGGTAGGCGCCGGAACAATGAACAAGGTGCTTGAACCAATGGCAATGGGCGTTCCGGTGGTAATGTCGGAAGTCGGATTCAGAGGTCTCGGTGCAATTCCCGGCAAGGACCTGATGCTTGCGAGAAACACAGGTGAGTTCACAGATGCAATCTCAAAACTGCTTTCCGATGCTGAACTCAGAAAGAAGATCGGAGAATCCGGGAAGGATCTTGTTACAGGCAGATACTCATGGGACAGGATCTCCGAAACTCTCGACGGCTACTTTCAGGAACTTTCTATGAAAAATTGAACAATTCCAACAGTAATAATTCAACTTACTTAAATGAAAATACTCACAACATGCATTCTCTTTCTGGGTGTATTGATTTACTCAGCATCAGAGTTACCCGGGCTTCAGTCCGCCGCAACCGGCATTCTTGATAATTCTGACTGTGATCCTGACAGCGTTTATTTCAAACAGCAAATTCTTCCCATTCTGCAATCAAACTGTGCAAAATCAGGGTGCCACAATGAAGAGTCCCGCAAACACGGTGTTGTATTGAACTCCTATCAGAACCTCATGTCAACTGTTGAGATAGAGCGGGAGGACGACGACGACCATGACGATGACAGCAGGGGCAGGGGCCGCAAAGGGAGAGGCAGTGCGCAGGACCGTTACAAGAACAAGCTGGAAAAAATGATACGGCTTAACAAGATGCCGCCGTCCCCGGAGAAGAAGCTCTCACAGGAGCAAAGGAACTTGATATTGACATGGATAGATCAGGGAATGCCTGATAACAGCTGTGAAGTGAGCAAAGCAGATTGCAACAGCGATAATATGAAGTTTTCCGCTGACATAATGCCGATAATAGAAGACAACTGCGTAGGATGTCACAGCGGCCCAAAGCCGAAGAACGGATACGATTTCAGTGATGCTAAGAAATTCCGCGAAATTGCTCTTACAGGCGATGTTTATAAGGCGATAACCCACTCTGAGGGAGTAACACCAATGCCGTTTGACGGCGACAAGTTATCTGACTGTGACATTCAGAAGATCAAGTCATGGGTAGATGCAGGAGCGGTTATTGACTGATGCCCGGCAAAGGATTTCCGGGAAGTTGCCGGGTGGGCAATCAGCCTGAACTGACTTGTAACTCTGTCCCGGCAGCCTTAAATTTGCAACCATGATCACACTAATAATGGTA
>DAIQRO010000172.1:0-4082 GCA_036786155.1 Bacteroidota bacterium | reverse complement strand
GCAGATTCTATCCTCCATAATACTGATGGCGGTAGTCTTGATGCAATCGTCAAAAGGCAATGGCCTTGCAGGGCCGATAGGCGGCTCTAGCGTTACAATGACTTTCGGTGTCAGGAGGACATCCGATTTCCTGTCAAAATCAACCACAGTGCTTGCCGCCATAATCATGGTAGGCAGTATTGCAGTAAACCTCCTTATAGGGAATTCCGGAGGTGTTGAAGAATCCATGATCCAGAAGAATGCCGGCCAGCAGCAATTGCCGCCGCAGAATACTCTGCCTCCGACTGAAACTGGAACGCCTGATATGGCTCCGGGAACAAATGATCAGAATGCTGACCAGAACCAGGGACAAACGCCCACTACTCCTCAGCAGACAACAACTCCTGATCAGAAATCAAAGGAAGTTGAACCTGCGGGTCCGTAAACCCATTCTCGCTTGACCGGAATAAACAGATGCAAGATTATCAAGAGCGCTGCAAGAAACTGCGGCGCTCTTTTTTTTGCAATGACTCTGCTTGCATTGCACAATGAAGCCGCAACTGCCGACGGACCGGGAAAAATCTGTGAACTGAAAGAGCAATCCCGATTTTCTCTCTCCGCAAAAGACAGCCTGAAAAAGAAGCCGGTGGAGTTCAAAATGAAAAAAGATCCGTGGAAGGCAGTTCTCTATTCTGCAATACTTCCCGGAGCAGGACAGTTCTACAACGAATCATACTGGAAAGTGGGTGTGGTTGCAGGTTTGGGAGGATACTTCGCTTACGGAATAATCAACAACAATAATAAATATTCCGATTACAAAGAGCAGTATTCACAGTCCCAGACAACTTCAAATCCCGCAGGGGATCCACAGCTGCAGGCGTTCCGCGACTTCTACCGGGACCAGCGGGATGACTTCATTGTATATGCAGTAATACTTTATGTTGCCAATCTGATTGATGCCTACGTTGATGCGCAGTTGTTTGATTTCACAGTTTCCGACAAAAGGAACTTCCCGTCGGGAAATATTCGGTTCAAATTAAATTTCTGATCAGTATCCAAACACATCCTTAAGGGAAAGAATCTTTACATCTCCGTATTTCTTAAGTGCTCCCATGTCGAGTTTGTTGATGTCACCAAGCACAAGGACTGAGAATTTCCGGTTTGCGAAACTCCTTTCATGAAATTTCTTCACATCATCAATTGTAAGATCCGGTACTTTCGAATAAATGTCTTTTCTCAGATCATGATCAACTCCAAGCCTCCTGCTGTTCTCGAACACATTAAGCAACTCAGAGTGTTTGATCCTGTCAGACTCAATGTTCTTCAAAATTGATGCCCTGGCACTGTTATAACCTTCTGCTGACACAGGCATTTTTTTGATCAGGTTATACAGTTCTTTCATGGCCTCAGGAAGTTTGTCTGCCTGAGTTCCTATGTATGCAATTGAATAATTGTGCTTACCCATCTCCGAAGCCTGCGAATATTGTGCATAGGTTGCATACGCAAGCGCTTTGGATTCTCTCAGTTCCTGAAATACAATTGAGCTCATGTTACCTCCAAAATACTCGTTGAACAGTGACACTACCGGCGCATCTTTCTCCGAATAAACATCACCTCTTGACAGGAATACAATTTCAGCCTGCTGCATGTCATAGTTCACTACTAGCACTTCACCGCCTTTTGTGTCTGCTTCCTTGTAATCAACAGGCTTTTCCGGAGAACGGAGAGGTGAAGGAGTCTTGTGATACCTGTTCAGCAGTTCAAGCAACTCATTGCCCGGCTTTGGCCCGTAATAATAGATCCTCTGAGGGTAGCTGAACTGACTCTTTATTATCTCAAGTATCTCAGTGTAACTCAGTTTTCTCAGTTCAGATTCAGTCAATCTGTTGGTAAACGGATTAAGCTTTCCGTATTTCGCATACGAGAACATTCCGCTCCAGAGTATGGCATCTTTCGACAGCTTGTCATTTTCCCTGTTCTTCAGAATGTCATCAACCATTTTTTCCAATGACTGCTCATTGCCTGTTGGTTCATTGTAGATCTTTTCAAACAACTCAAGGGCATCTTCAAAGCTGTCATCGAGTCCCGACAAGCTTGCAGACGTTCTATAAAGTGATACGGAGTTTGACCTGTTCACCGCCAGTTTATATATCTGCTCACGCAGTTTTTCCGGAGTCAGATCACCGGCGCCTGTATAGTCCAGAAAGTTTGAAGCAACCTGAAGCCGCCTGTCGTTTGAAGTCCCTGCATCTGCAACAATGTTCAGACTGAACAGGGCATTGTCTTTGTTCTGAACATAATAGACCGGAATGCCGGACTCAGTTTTCAGTTCAGTTATCTCGCTGCTGAAGTCAACAAACTCGGGCTGAACTTCAGAAGCAGGCATGTCCATGATCTCCCCGGCAAATTCAGACTGAACATCACGGTTGACCTTGACAGGCGTGATCGGCGGTTTCTGGATCTTCACAACGTTCGGATCTTCACCAATCTTCTTGTAAACGATCACGTAGTTGTCTCTGAAAAGGCGGTTGGCGAAATCCACAACTTCCTCCTTGCTGATCCTTGAAAGGGTATCGATATTGAAAATGTAATTCTCCCAGGGTATTCCGCTCACAAAAGAGTTCAGCATTGTTGCTATGCGGTTTGAGTTCTTATCGAACGAACGTATCTGTGAGACCTTGAAATTTCTTACAACGGCAGGTATGAGCCAGTCGGCAAACTCACCTTTCTTTACAAGATCGATCTGCGACATCAGAAGGTCTCTGACGTCTTCAAGGGTCTGACCCTGTCGCGGCTTTCCTCCGAATGTGATAACCGAATAGTCATTTGCCGTAATGGTGTAGCAGTAAGCATCAATCACCTTCTGGCTTTGGTTCAGGTTCAGGTCTATCAATCCTGCTGAGCCGTTACTCAGAATATATTCAATGACCGTCAGAAGGTTAGCATCCTTTGTTGAATTTCCTCCTGCCCGGTAAGCAAAAGTGACATTTTCATCAGAGGGACCGTAAACGGTCTTTACGATAGGCGAGCTGATCTCGTCTTCAACAGGAGGTTCATAATCCTTAAAGTCCTTTGCCTCAAATCCTCCGAATCTCTTGTCGATCAGTTTGATCGCCTGATCGGGATCAAAATCACCTGCAAGGAGTATTGCCATATTCCCCGGGACATACCTTGCCCTGTAGTAATTTTCTATTTCGCTTATGGAAGGATTCTGAAGCTGTTCAACACTGCCCAAAGTTGTCTGAGTGCCGTATGTGTGCTTTCTGAAGAGTCCTTCCCAAAGCGCATCAAAGGATTTGTCGCCGTCGTCATCAAGAGACATATTCTTCTCCTCATAGACTGCTTCAAGCTCGGTATGGAACAATCTCATCACAGGATTTCTGAACCTCTCCGCTTCAATCCTCAGCCAATGATCAAGTTGTGATGAAGGTATATCGCACATATAGACAGTTTCTTCAAGTGATGTATATGCATTCACTCCCGATCCTCCGATTGAAGCGATCAATTTGTCAAACTCATTCGGGATTGCATACCCGGAGGCAATATAAGAAAGACTGTCTATGATCCTGTAAAGCCTCTGTCTTTCATTTGGATCGGTGGTATTCTTTCGCAGATCATAAATTGCACGAATAGAATCTATCAATGGTTTTTCCGCATCATAGTTCACAGTCCCAAGCAAGTCCGTACCTTTAAAAAGCATGTGCTCGAGGTAATGAGAAAGTCCCTGAGCATTCGGCGGATCATTCTTTCTTCCGGTCTTTACTGCAATGTATGTATCAATGCGCGGCTCCGCCTTGTTGACGGACAGATAGACCTTCAGCCCGTTCCTTAGCGTATAGATCCTTGCATTCAGAGGGTCATTGGCGACTGATTCGTACGAATACTCCCCGTCATTGCTGGTCTTGGTTTGCGGATATACGGCAGATGCACTGATGCTCGTCAGAATCAGGAAAGCGATGATCCAGCGGGACATTGTAACGGCTGACCTTTTCGTCATATTCAATGAGTTAAACATATTGTTGTTTGATTTTGTGAACATTAAACCGGTGTATGGTTTCTGTTGTCTTATTGCCGGACAAACAAAAAGAACAAAATACAAAACG
>DAIQRO010000171.1:0-6433 GCA_036786155.1 Bacteroidota bacterium | reverse complement strand
AACAACCCGAGACTTTCAGTGTAGTATTCTGCTGAGACTTCGAAATCCCCCTCTTCATAGGCGATCATGCCGAGCCTGTTGAGGGAGAAAGCCGCATGGGACAAATCACCCCTTAGCTTAGCTGCGGCAAGACTATCCTTCAGAAGCAACTTTGCCTTTTCATAATTTCCCGAAAGGCGGCAGAAGTTTCCGAATTCAAACAGCGCTTTCCGGTGCAGAAGTGTACTGTCATCCGGGCTTTCGCTTACAGCAGTTTCAAGCCAGCGAAGCCCTTCATGTATCTGTCCTTTGATCTCCCTGTAATATGACATTTCGTAAACCAACTCCAAAAGTTCCTCACGCCTCGAGCTTTCAAAGCACATAAGGAGGCATTTCTCCAGATTGGCGCTCTCTGAATCCATGGCCTTCATCCATTCCGAAATGTCACTCTTCCTTTCTTTCAGCTTGCCGTCAATGAATCCAACATGCTCTATATAGTATTCAAGATATTCTGATTTCAAAGTTTCGAACTCATTGCTGTTCCTGAGCATTTCATCACCGTACTGTCTGATAGTTTCGAGCATTCTGAACCGGTCTGTGCTTTCATCATACAAGACAATCGACTTTTCCGTCAGTCCTGTCAGCAGGTCAATAACCTCATCCTCTGCGACAGGGTCAACCGAGCAGATCTTCTCAGCAGCTTCAAGTTTCCATCCGCCGGAGAAAACGCTCAGTCTGTTCCACAGAATCTTCTCATCTTCTGAGAGAAGATCGTAACTCCAGTCAATGAGTGACTTTAGAGTCTGTTGTCTTGGCAAAGCTGTCCTCTTCCCTCCGGTGAGAAGCGTAAATCTTTTTCCGAGCCTCTTCTGTATCTGTTCAACGGACATTGCCTTTGTTCTTGCCGCCGCAAGCTCAATAGCCAGAGGGATCCCGTCAAGCTGTGAGCAGATCTCCGCCAGTGCGGGTGCATTTTCGTTATTGACCCTGAAATTCGAATTAACTGCAAGGGCTCTTTCTATGAAGAGCCGGACGGACTCGTACTGGCTGAGTTTCTCGGGAGATTCCTTCATGCCCGGATCAGGATACTCAAGGGAAAGAACTCTGTGCGTCTTTTCTCCGCTGCATCGCAGGGCTTCCCGGCTTGTGGCAATTACCTTCAGCTTTGGGCACTTCCCAAGCAGTGTCTCTGTAAGTGACGCGACATCTTCAACCATGTGCTCGCAGTTATCAAAGACGAGCAGCATCTCCTTGCAGCCCATTGCTTCAATGAGCTCTGCCTGTGAATTCGCTTCAGGCACATCCTTAATGCCAATTGAGCTTATGAGAGTCTGGACAAGCAGTTCCGGATCCATCAGTGAAGCAAGTTCAACAAGCCAGGCGCCGTCCGGGAAGTCGTCTATTACATCCGCCGCAACCTGAAGCGCAAGCCGCGTCTTGCCTGCACCACCTGCACCTGTAAGGGTAAGCAGCCGTTCTTCCCTCAGCATGGATTTCAGATTCTTCATTTCTTCCTGCCTTCCTATAAAGCTCGTAAGCTGTACAGGCAGATTGTTCGGGCGTGTATCCAAAGTTCTGGGAAGAGGAAACTCAGATCTA
Organism: Bacteroidota bacterium; assembly: GCA_036786155.1. Taxonomy (GTDB): domain Bacteria; phylum Bacteroidota; class Ignavibacteria; order Tepidaquicellales; family Tepidaquicellaceae; genus JADJAH01. Next base: position 4,855 of record DAIQRO010000171.1, on the reverse strand, counting down.
AGGCCGGTTGCGAGGATCTGATAAAGACGGATAGGCTGTATCAGATCTTTGAGCCTTCTCTCACCGAGGTCTTTAAAAGTGATGACTTCAAAGTTCTGACTTCCGTCAGTTTCCAACCGTACCGGACAGTCCAATGCAAGTTTGTAAGTTTCTTCGGAAAGGAGGACTTGTTCTCCGTAAGCCGCTGACATGACCCGGGCTGTTCTCGCAAGTGTAAGATAGCCCATGTATCTGGATCCGTTCCATTGTGCATGACCCGAATGAAGTCCGATCCGCACTTTGATAACCGCGCCTTGCCAGTCTTTCCCGGCAAGTCCCGATTGAATCGCCGCCGCGGCCTTCACTGCATTTCCCGCATTCTCAAAAGATGAAAGAAAACCGTCCCCCGTGAACTGTACAACATATCCGCCGTTTAACTCTATTGCTTCCCTGACAATGGTATTGTGCAGTTCAAGCAACTGCGGCATGATATCCGGAAACTGCTGAGCAAGTAAAGTACTGCCTTCGATGTCAGTATACAGGAAAGTGATAAGTCCTGATGCGGGTGTAACTTGTATACTCATAGTGGATGCAAATTAAAGAAACTGATCTTTAATTGAGATTGAATTTGATGTGTTGACAGGAGCATTGATGGAATCAGGTGCGGGTAGTTGAGTGCGACGTTATTCTCGTAAACAGTTTCCCGATTGGGTGCGCAACAATGCCGTTAAGAAACAGGAGATTCTTAACAAGGGGGGAAACAATTTGCACACCACGCGGCGCCGTCTTCGACGCGTCATGCTGTCGCTTCGCATTAGCATGACTGCTCAGACAGACGCCGCTTGTAAGCGAAATGCGCCGTTGCGTGCCCACAGTGTGCAGACCGCGCGGCGCCGTCTTCGACGCGTCATGCTGTCGCTTCGCGTTAGCATGACTGCTCAGACAGACGCCGCTTCTGGAATCTGAGTTCGCCGTATGCGAAAAAAATGAACCGGCAGAAATTGCGTTCTGCCGGTTCTGAGGTAACATGACAGCCGATGTTGGATATAGCTACTGCCTGGTGCCTTTTCTACTGCCTTGCGAGTATCTGCTTTGCTTTTGCCACATGGTCTTCAATGAGTTCACCGCTCACATCTACCGTAGCCGAATAGATCTTGCCCGTGAATGCGAACGGGGGATCGTAATCATCACAGGTAGGAGAACCCGGGTCACTTCCGCATGAAGCCCCTGCGCCAAGTCCGAGTGAAAGCGGTATGGTGTAAGGAAGATCCGTTTCAGCGACGAGCTTCTTATCAATGTACAACTGAGCTTTCCCGGGCGAGCCCTTTCCGCTTGCCATGTCAGGTTTGCCGGTAGCCTCAAACTCAAAGCTGAAACTGTGGCGTCCTTCGGTTACAGCTTCGCTTGATTCAAGATAAAATAATTCCGCCGCAACATAATTGTAAACATACTTCAGTTTACCTTCCTTTATGTATAAGGAGAATCCGCCGTCAACTCCTCCCATACTGAAAAGTACTCCTTCAGCTCCGCCTTTTGGAATCTCGGCATCCACTGTAATGCTGTGAGTCCTGTTGAGAACATTGGCCGAAGCATTTCCCGGAACAACCTGAGTTCCCTGATAATAAGTGTAAGACTGCCTCGGCCCTGAAATCTGAGGCCTCTCTTCGGCAAATCTCAGAGTGCCTCTTCCGTCAACAGGCAACACGTTGTACTTTCCGGCTTCAACATACCACTGAGCGATCATTTCAATCAGCTTCGGCTTATTGTCTGCGGCAATGTTGTGATTCTCCGCAAAGTCCTTGTCAATATGATAGAGCTCCCAGTTGTTTGCGTCAAGCTCGGTCAGTTTCTCGGCAGGAATTGGTGTGCCAAACGGCATGCCCGCTTCGATGAATGATGTTCCCGGCCACGGGCAAACTGCCCGCCAGCCGTTCCAGTATATCGAACGATGTCCCATCATCTCAAAATACTGAACCTGATGGTTGCTTACGGCACTCTTGTCGTTAAAAGCATGAGTAAAGCTTTTGCCTTCGATCGGAGATTGTGTATCTCCCTTGATCGTGGCCTGAGGCTCTATGCCGAGAGCTTCTAGCACCGTAGGATCCTTGTCGATTGCATGAGCATATTGGGTCCTTACTTCACCTTTCGATTTTATGCCCTTTGGCCAGTGAACAACAAAAGGATCGCTGATGCCTCCTCTGTATGTCTCGCGTTTCCATCTTCTGAACGGAGTGTTCCCTGCAAATGTCCATCCCCATGCATAGTGATTGAAATATTTCGGGCCTCCGATATCATCAATAGCCGCAAGATTTTGTTTCAGGTCATCCGGAACATTGTTGAAGAATTTGTTCTCATTCACTGAGCCTGTAGGTCCACCTTCGGAACTTGCGCCGTTGTCGGAAATGAACATGATCAGTGTATTGTCCCACTCTCCGATGTCTTTCAGAAACTGGAACAATCTTCCGTAATGATAATCAGTATGCTCAAGGAAACCTGCAAACACTTCCATCATCCGTGCATAGAGTTTCTTTTCGTCTGCAGAAAGAGAACCCCACTCCTGAACGTCAGGGTCATGCCTTGAAAGTTCCGCATCCTTCGGGACAATGCCGAGTTCCTTTTGCTTTGCAAACACCTTCTCCCTGTACACATCCCATCCCTCATCAAACTTGCCCTTATACTTATCTGCCCATTCCTTAGGAACGTGATGCGGTGCATGGCCTGCGCCCGGGCAGAAGTACATGAAGAAAGGTTTGTTCGGTGCGATCTGTTTTGCATCTGCGATGAAGCCGATCGCTTTGTCAGTAATGTCTTCAGTGAGATGATATCCTTCTTCCGGAGTTTTCTCCGGTTCAACCTGATGATTGTCATAATACAATTCAGGGTAGTACTGATGCGTATCACCGCCAAGGAATCCGTAGTATCTCTCGAACCCTCTTCCCAGCGGCCACCGGTCGTACGGGCCGGCGGCGGAATTCTGCTCGGCCGGAGTGAGATGCCATTTGCCGAGTGCATAAGTATTGTATCCGTTGTCTCTGAGAATCTCTGAGAGGAAACCGTTCTCAAACGGAATGTAGCCGTTACCTCCCGGGTAACCGGTTGATCCTTCCGTGATGCAGGACATTGCATTTGAATGGTGGTTTCTCCCCGTAATTATGCATGACCTTGTAGGCGAGCACAAAGCTGTAGTATGCATGTTGTTGAAAAGTAATCCTTCTTTGGCAAGCATATCAATGTTCGGCGTATTTATCGGACTGCCGTAACATCCCATCTGGCCGAATCCAGTATCATCCTGCACTATGAACAGCACATTTGGCGCTCCTTCCTTGGCGCGGTTCGGCATTGGCCATGCCGGGCTTGACTGGTCAAATGTTCTGCCTACAACGCCGGGAAATGCGGCGCCCGGCCTGTACTCTTTCATTGCCATGATTCCTTTTCCTTTCTTTTATTATTAGTTGATCTTATTGGCGCGGATGTTTTGAAAAGAGGTAAACTGCGAGAAGCAAATGCCCGATGATCGTGCCGGGTGAGATTACACAGTGATCAAGATTGTCCAATAGTTATGGAAAAATACTCAAAGCCAATAATCTTTTCAAATCGTAAACCCCGACCTTGTGGAAATTTTTTCTTGATTGTTCCTCTGCCGTGACGCCGATTCTGAGTTAACGACATTTTTGCCGGTTGCAGGCATTGACCTGGCTTGCAAGTCTGTGAAGTTCAGTAGATGTTACAATGAATAGGGACACCACCCTGACTCGATGTCCCTGTTCGCAATTTGCAAAGGCCGTTATTTGATTATGACCATCTTCTTCGTCTGTGAGAAACTACCCGACTCAATTGTATAATAATAGATCCCCCCCGAAAGTCCGCCGGCAATAAACTTTACAGTGTAATATCCTGTCTGCAAATCGCCGTCAAGCAATGTACTGGCAAGCCTGCCGTTGACGTCAAAAACTTTGAGGACTACATTTCCATTGACCGGAATCCTGAATGAAATGTTCGTTGAGGGATTGAAAGGATTCGGATAATTCTGCGAGAGTTCAAAGTGAGACGGAGCGCCTATGACAACAGTAATCGGCAGATCAAACAGTTCGGAACTGCCGTTGAAGTCTGTTTGCCTGAGCCGGTAATAGTAACTTCCGGTTTTCAGGCCATAGTCGCTGAAGGAGTAGTTAACTGTTGCATTTGAATTTCCAGTACCGGCAACTTCGCCGATCTTTTTCCAGTTGCCCTTCTCATCCGATCTTTCTATGCCGAATGACCTGTTGTTCTTTTCATAAGCAGTAGACCAGTAAAGTTGTACATTGTTCTTGTCAACAAGTGATGTAAATGACGAAAGTTCAACCGGGAGCGGCCTGTCAATCACCGTGACAAGGAAATTCTCTGCGAAATTCCATCTGTCATTCATGTCACTGAAATCCCCGTCAACGGAGTTTCCGTTACCGTAAATTGTATCAACAACACCCGGAGTTGGCGGTGCAACATACTTGAATGTGAACTGGACCAACGGGCCGTCAAACGGTTTTGGGTCCCTGCGCGTAAGGTCAAATCCTGCGCCGGGATACGGCTCTTCCCTTCGCAGCATCGTATCGAGATATGACGGGTAAAGCGAGCCGAGACTGGCCGCTATGTCAGTACCACCGTTTACTCCGGGGCCGCCCGTAATGCTGAGTGTGTAAGTTGCCGAATCTCCGGCTATGACCATAGATGGCCCGGAGATAGTTACCTGAACCCTTGTCTCCGGAAGCAAACCGTGGCATGAGCAACCGACCTTCGTCCCGTTCTTCATGGTCAGGCCTACTATGCCGTCGTCAAATGCAACAAGGCCTGCATAAGAGGCAAAGAGAAAGACAAGAAGCAAAATCCTTTGTGAAGTATT
>DAIQRO010000170.1:5542-6459 GCA_036786155.1 Bacteroidota bacterium | reverse complement strand
GTCTATAGTCTGCTCTGTAGTGCTTGCCATAAATAAGTTCGACTGACTATTTATTGTCAAATCCCGTTAATGGCCTTATCGCCTCCGGCACCGTTATATTACCTTCAGCTGTCTGGTTTGCTTCCAGCAAAGCAACCATCAGTCTCGATGTAGCGAGTCCTGATCCGTTCAGTATGTGAACAAATTCCGTCTTTGACTTCCCGTTTTCAGCAGTCTTCCTGTATCTGGCCATAGCCCTTCTTGACTGGAAGTCAGTGCAATTGCTTACTGATGATGCCTCCAGCCATTTATTTTCCGCATACGACCAGACCTCAATATCGTAGCATTTTGAAGCGGCAAAACCAATGTCTCCGGTACACAGCTCAATGACCCTGTAATGAACACCCAGCTTCTCGAGAATTCCGCACGCATGCGAAATCATCTTCTCAAGTTCCTCGTAGGAAGATTCAGGCTCGCAGAAAGTTATGAGTTCAACTTTGTTGAACTGATGCACCCGCAGAAATCCCTTCGTATCTTTGCCGTAACTGCCGGCCTCGCGCCTGAAGCAATTTGTGAAGCCGCAGTACTTTAGCGGCAGGTCTTCAGCCCTGATGATCTCATCCCTGTGGATGTTCAGGATGGAAACTTCGGCAGTGGGAATTGCAAACAAATCATCCTTCTCCATATGATACATGTCTTCTTCAAACTTCGGGACTTTCTCCGCCGCTTCCATTGATCTCCTGCTTACAAGTACGGGCGTGATGACTTCCCGGTATCCGTTCTTTCCCTGCTCTTCAAGCATGAAGTTGATGAGCGCCCTTTCAAGTCGCGCGCCCTTTCCCTTATAAAGGGCAAATCCGCTTCCGGATATTTTTGCCGCCCTTTCAAAATCAAGGATGTCCAGCCTTTTGCCCAGTTCAACGTGATCAAGTGGAGAA
>DAIQRO010000170.1:0-5532 GCA_036786155.1 Bacteroidota bacterium | reverse complement strand
GCGACCTTCCCTCCGGAACTGATTCATGGGGAAGATTGGGGATGTAGCTTAAGTACTGGTCAATTTCCCGGTCAGTGTTCTTGAGTTCTTCATCAAGCAGTTTGATCTCATCGGATACTTTCTTCATTTCAGCGATCTTGTCATCTGCATTGAGCTTTCCGCGCTTAAGCAAGGCAATCTCATCCGATACGGAGTTCCTCAGCTCCTTAAGCTTTTCAGACCTCTTTATAAGATCGAGCCTGTTCTTGTCAAGGCTGAATACTTTGTCAATTTTCGCAGGGTCTTCACCTCTGAGAGCCAGCCTGCCCTTTACGAGATCCGCATTCTCTCTTACTATCTTTATGTCCAGCATTTCAATTTATTTTATTGACCCAATTGAAACTTCAGAAACCTCAATCCTTCCATCGAGTCCATCGGCTTGAAGCCAAGTTCCGCTTCCGCCTTGAAAGTTGTCAATCCTGATCTCATCGGCCTCGGAGCCGGCTGATTGAGCATTTCCGTGGTGATCGGCCTCACAAGTCCTTTGTCGTAACCAAAAACTTCGCACAGATTATTAGCGAACGTGTATCTGGAAATAACATCCGGTCCTGCAATGTTATAGATTCCGGTACAGCCTCTTTCAACAATCCTCATTGTTCCCACAGCAAGATCTTCAACCATGGTGGTATTGCTTATCTGATCGGTCACGACGTTCACCAGTTCATTGTTGGAGAGTTTGTCTACAAGCCAAAGCGCAAAATTCGGCTTCACATTCTTGCCTGTCCCGTAGATCACGAGCGTCCTTATGATGGCATGTTCTATGTCGCTCGTCTTCAACGCATTTTCAGATGCCAGCTTCTCCCTTCCGTAAAATGAGATCGGGTTGGGAACGTCATCTTCCGAGTAGGGGCCGTTTCTGCCGTCGAACACATAGTCCGTTGAAAAATGTATGACCCTCGCGCTGTTGATCCTTGCCGCTATGATCAGGTTCTTTACACCGTCAACATTGATCTTCCATGAAGCTTCACGCTCCGTTTCGCAGGCATCTACATTAGTGAACGCCGCGCAGTTAATTATGACATTCGGAGAAAATTCCGATGCTGTTTTCTTTACATCATCTTTGCTTGTGATGTCGAGAGTCCTGTATTCGCATTTGTCATAGATGTACGATATTCCTCTGCCGAAGTGACAAGAAGGTTATGATCAGTCTCTCTGAGAAACATCTTTGACACTGCCTGCCCCAGCAAACCGTTCGAACCGGTGATAAGAATATTGAGTTTGCCCGGTTTCATAGCTCAGGCAAGTTTCTCAAGTTCATTTATTCCTTCAAGGGAAGTATTGTAAGATGCCATTCGGTTTGCAAAGTGAATGCTCTTTTCAAAATTCACATTCTTTGAAAAATCGAGCGTGAATGCGGATGCAAACACATCTCCGCAACCTGTGGAGTCAACGAACCTTGGATTCTCAATTGCTGCAACCTGCAACTGGTCAAGGTCAAAGAACTTTTCGTTTCCGTAAGACTTTTCCGTCTTCGTGTACCCTGTCGCTCCGTCAACCCCTTTTGTGACAATCATTCCCTTTACCGGATAATTATTGCTCATCAGGATCTTCTCCGCTATCCTGTACTCCGGTAGCTTCTCTCTGCTCAGTATGGAAACTTCGAACTGATTCATCTGAACCGTATCTGCATTTGTGCACCATTCGTACCAATCGTCAACATGAACATGAGTTCTTTTGCCGTCTTCGCCTGTTTTCATTACAATGTTATGAATGTCAATGTGCATGTAACCGTTGAAATTCTTTCTGATGTTCTTTAATGTTCCGAGACTGATGTCAACTCCGGATACCATATTTACAAGAACAGCATCCGCCATATGAAGAAATGACCTGCATTCATCAATTCCCAGTGCGTGAGTGGGTTCAGTTGACTTCTCTATCCTTGCACTCTTGTCAGCATTATAGAGATTGTAATACAGATTCACTTTTCTGGTGGGGTGCTTTACCTTGTTCACGCCCTGAGTCATGATCTTCGGGTAGCGGCTGAGGATGGCGACTATGTTTTCGAATTCATCCTCTCCCACATTCATCAGAGGTATCACTTTGTCCTCTTTTCCCGCCAGCACAGCCATGCTGATAACAGAATAAAGGATTCCTCCGTAACTGTTAGTGACAGTACCGTCGGCTTTGTGTATCACGTCAACGCACGGCTCGCCGATTACAATGTAATTCATTATGCGGGTTTAAAGAGTTTGTCTATTTTTGAAATAACATTTGCCGGTATATCAATTTCTCCCGCCTTAAGATTTTCCACAAGTTGCGGCAGTTTTGTGGCAGATGTAATTGCGCTGGCAACGATCTCATTCCTGAGGCACCACTGAAGCGCCAGGCAAGAAGGAGTTGTATCCAGCTCTTCGGCGATCATAACCAGCTTGTGCACTCTTTGCCTGTTTGTTGATGTCATATAGGATTCAACGAACATGCTCGATTTCTTATTGCCGAGTCTCGTATCAACTGCCGGTGTGCCGGTGTCATACTTCCCCGTAAGCACTCCTTGTGCAAGCGGCGACCAGACCACTTGCCCTATGCCTTTTGTCTTGCAGTATGCAAGGACTCCATTGGTCTCAATGTTTCTGTGGAGAAGACTGTATTGCGGCTGATTGCTGACCGGCTTATGAAGGCCGTTACGTGAACAGTATTCATAGGCAGACTTGATCTGATCCGCCGTCCATTCGCTTGTGCCCCAATAGAGGATCTTGCCCTGTTCGATAAGAGTGTTGAAGGCCCTGCAGGTCTCTTCAACAGTTGAATCGGCATCATATCTATGGCACTGATACAGGTCTATGTAATCGGTCTTCAGGTACTTAAGTGAATTGTGCACCGATTCGAAAATATGCTTTCGGGAAAGACCTCTGTCGTTAGGATTGTCAGACATTGGCCAATAGCATTTTGAAGCAATGAACAGGTCCTGCCTTTTGAGCCCCTGTAGCGTCTTGCCGAGAAACTGCTCTGCCTTTCCGCGTGCATAAACATCGGCCGTATCAATGAAATTAACTCCTGATTCAACAGCTTTCAGGGTGATCTTCCTTCCTTCCTTTTCATCAACAGATCCGCCCAGCGTCAGCCAGCTACCAAGGCCTATCACGCTTACCTTTGCACCGCAGATACCGATCCTTCTGTACTTCACAGTGTCTAGATTAAGTTCTTTTTGTGTATGTTAATGTCAGTGAAAAGCAAAAGTCAGTTCAAACTTGCTTGTAAGTCCCAACGGTTCGGTTACTACCGCCGCATAATCAAATCCCACCATACCGTAAACAACCCCGATGCCAGCAGAATACGAAACAGGTTCTGTTGATATTCCGGCTCTTATGAACAGCGGCTTCACCGGATTGAACTCTCCTCCGAATCTCACATTCACCGTGCCCCATGTTTCCTTTTCAAGGTCAATCATAATTAATCCATCATCGGATGGACTGACACCTAAACCGGTTGCATATGACCTCGAGATCTTTTGGCCGGACTGCCCGATCCGTGACCCAGTAATGTTCTTCGCCGTGAATCCCCAGCTGAACATCCCGCCAATATCTGCCTGTATTCCCGCATCCAGCCCGAAAGCAAATGCGCTTCCGTAATCCTGAACAGCAACATTGTAAGCAACTGCGCTAAGCCCCCACCTTATCGTCTCACCCGAACTTCCGCTTGCCGTCAGAACCAGTTTGGACTCCCTGTAGAGATCAAATCCGAAAGTTCTCAATCCTATGCCAAAATTGGCGAACCCGAATGACTGTGCGTATGTTAGGGCAGCAGTTGTAATTTCACTTAAACCATACAGCGCCGGTTCAAAGAAGACTGAAGCGCTACTGTGATTCAGCGAACCGAGGCCAGCCGGATTGCAGAATACTGCCGAAGATCCATTATTCAATGAAGCGAAAGCACCTCCCATAGAAGAGGCTCTTGCATCCGTTTCATTGTACAGGAACTGAGCGGGTGAGTTTTGTGTAAACACGGCGGCAAATGCAGAGCATAAGAACATTTTCATCATCATCGTATCTTAATTGTATTGATTCTTGCAGTGCAAGAATCCAAATTTGACGAAACAAATTAACAGAAAGACATAAGAATGCAAAGTCAATTAAAATGCTGTCTTGCCCTGCTGACACTGTTCTTCGGCAGTGTGATGCCCTTGCAGGCGCAGCAGCAGGACCTGAATGTGGAAGTGATAGTGGATATGCAGCAGATCCCGCCGGATGCGCAGAACAAACTTGTGAACTTCAAGCAGAAAGTTCAGGATTACCTGAACAAGAATAAATATCATGATGAGAAGATTCCTCCGATAAAGGTGCAGATGCAGTTCAGTTTTACGGGCCTGAACCTCTCGACATCGAACTATGAAGCAAAGCTGTTCATTGCCAGCCAGCGCGAGGTTTATAATCCCTTCAAGACGGGACAGCAGAGATTCTCAACGGCATTCAGGTTCCTGGACGAGAGGTGCGAGTTCTATTTCAATGACAACCTGCCCTTCATTAAGAACGATTACCGGTTTGACCCGTTCCTGAGCCTTCTTGATTATTATGCGTATGTGATTGTCGGATTTGACGAGGATTCCTATTATCCCAAAGGAGGCAACAGATTCTTCCAGAAGGCCCTGGATATTTGCAACAAGGTTACTTCAAACGCAAAGGGATGGACAGAAACAGGCGGCGGTTCAAAGCCTTCGAGAATGCAGTTGATACAGGAACTGCTTGACGTGAGATTTGACAATTACCGCAACGGTTATTTTGAATACATGTGGATGGGACTTGATTCACTTGCTATCAACAAACCAAACGCATTCAGAAACATCCTGGCGGCGATAGACAAGATAAGCACGGTAAAGAAAAAGGAAGTGAAAGCTTATACACCGGACATCTTCTTCGACTCAAAGGCAACGGAAATAGCCGAGGTCTTTCTAGAATACGGAGACAGAAGCATTTACGGAAGGCTCATCAGCATGGATCCCGCGCACCAGGCGATTTATGATGAGTACCGGAACCGGCGATAGTCTATTTGATCCTTATGTCTCCGGCGGGAATTATTTTCTGTTTCAGTTAGGGTCATTTTTTTTTATATTTTCTTCCAAAATTTTAATAACCGGATAAAGGAGCGAAATTGTGCATCGTTTGAAGCCGGTCCCCCAAACATCCACCCAAAGAATCGTGCTGACATTGAGTGATTTAAGTCAGCCAAAGTTATGCACTCTAAAATAATCTTCAATAACTAAACACAAGGGAAAAATGAAAAGAGCATTTTACATCTTTGCCGTATTATTGTTATTTGCGGCAAGTTCGGACGGCTACGCGCAATTCCGGAAATACGGCATAAAGGGCGGGGTACAGTTTCAGCCATTAATGACGTTTTCCGAATTTGATTCAAAATTTTCGTGGGTGGCAAGAGGCTTTCTCGGATTTGAATTGACGAACACGCTTGCAATCGAGCTTGGCGGCGGTTACGGACAGTTCAATACGGAAGATAACTTCAATGAGCATTCGCACGAAAATGGCACTAATATGGATCACG
>DAIQRO010000169.1:3755-6580 GCA_036786155.1 Bacteroidota bacterium | reverse complement strand
CTTTCGGGCGTGTCAATGAAGTACACATTTGACGCCAAACCGGATGATAAGACAAACAAGAAGGTTCAGTATTATGCAATGCTCGGAACAAGGGGCATCTGGAAAGAAGGCTGGAAAGCCGTATCAATGCATGCTCCGCTCACAGGCAAAGGAAACTTTGACAAGGACAAGTGGGAGCTTTATCATGTTGATGCTGACCGTTCGGAATCAACAGACCTGTCAGAAAAGCATCCTGAGAAGCTTGATGAAATGATCAAGGCATGGTTTGATGAAGCCGACAAAAATCTGGTTTTGCCGCTTGATGACCGCTCGGCAGCCGAAGTGCTCGGTTTGGAGAGGCCTTCAGAAGAAGAAATACGCGAGAGGTATGTCTATTATCCCGGAACATCCCCTGTGCCGGAAGGCGTTGCTGTGAATGTCAGAGGAAGATCATATAAGATCATTGCCAATGTCGAGATAACGGATGCCGACTGTTCCGGAGTCATTTTTGCACACGGGTCAAGATTCGGAGGCCATACACTTTTCATTAAGGATAAGAAGCTGTATTATGTTTACAATTTCCTTGGGATCAAGCCTGAACAGCAGCTTGTATCGCCCGAACTGAAACCCGGCAAGTACACTTTCGGAATGGAGTTCACCAGGGAAAAGGCGGGACAATACGGCGAATCACTTGGGAAGGCCAAGCTCAATGTTAAAGACAAGGTAGTCGCTGAAGGCGACATGAAGACCCAGTCAGGGAAGTTCACGCTTTCCGGTGACGGACTTTGCATTGGAATGGACAGCGGTGATGCTGTTAGCCAGGAATACAAGTCGCCGGGAAAATTCAAAGGCGGAACGATCCAGGCGGTTGGTGTAACAGTGGAGAAGGCGCAGTATATTGATCTTGAGAAGATGGCTGCTGCAGCTTTCGCAACGGACTAACAGGATCACTTCCTGCCGTTGCAGGAATTCTATACAAAAAGAAAAGCCGGGAGAAATATTCCTCCCGGCTTTTTCTTTTTACCTGCTTTATTATTACGGCTTGCTCACCGATACCACCGCAAACGCATTGTTGTCTGCATACAACAGGTCGGTTCCGTCAACCACTCCGTCGCAGTTCAGGTCAGTATCAGTATAACCGAAGACAAAGTTAGACGCATCATTATCTATCAGCGACAGATCCGAACCGTCAACTATGTCGTCCTGATTCACATCGCCTGTGTAGATGCAAGCCTTGCCCATTACCATTACCATGTTGTTTCCGTATGCCTTATTGACTCCCGTCGTGAAGTCATACGTCATTGTTCCCATGGTGAATGACTGTCCCGTTGCGCTCCATGTTTCCATGGAATTTCTGTGCTTCACCACGATGTAATAGTTCGTGCCGTTCACAACTCCCGGGAAGTTCAGTGTGGCCGCTCCTGATGTATCCATAATTGCCGTGTCTGAAGAAACGACCGGATACGGAGCTATTGTGCTTCTCATCTCAACAAGCAGAGTGTCTGCGCACTGGCTTGCTTCAAGGCAGACAGTAAGATTGAGCACTCCTGCAATGATCGGCATGCCCGTGCATACTCCGCTGATCGGCTGGAATCCCTTAATTGCGGGGCTCCCGTCCGTACCGTCAACAAGCCACGTTGTGTAATTCACCGCGCCGTTGATCTTCGGAGATATGGTGTCGTATGCAGCAGATCCGAACCAGTTGCAGGTTGCCTGCATTGTGCCGGCGCCTTCGTTCGTAATGTTCCATTTGGTGCTGTTGGTGATCGAATTGTCGCTGACGGTCACCGTCGCGTTGCCGAAGTCATAAGCGCTTCTTGCCGAAAGGCCGATGTAATTGCCGCTGAATGTGTTGTTGTGAATGTTGGCGATTGCACCGGTTGCATCATCCCAGAACCTGATGCCCGCACCCCATGTGGTAACGGTAGTGTCGGGATTGTCAATGTTCAGGAACTCATTCTGGTAGATCTCGAGATTGCTCAGGTTAGCAACAAGTATTGCGTAGTATGCGATGTTGTTGAATACGTTGTTGTAAACCTTTCCGTTTATGTTGCTCAGGTTGAATCCGGTCATTTGTCCGTTCAGGAATACATTGTCACGGATCTCGGAATAAGATCCCGATGATCCGTTGTAGTCTCCGAACAGCGCAAAGCCTTCATCCGCACCGGAACTGAATGTGCATTTGTTGTCAATTACGTTCGTGCTGTCAGCATTCGGGAAGTAAACACCGATGCAGTTGTTGAAGAAGTTCTTCTCGATCAGCACGTCGGTTCCGACAACTCCTGTCAGCGAGTAATCAAAAGCTCCGCCTGAATTCGCGATCTCAAAGCCCTTGATGTCAACCGGCTCGGTAGTTGTCACATTGATCATTATGCCGGATGATGTCGCAAGCTTTGCTTCGGGATTCCTTGAACCGGTGTTCGGGCTGATGGCAGAGTTAAGCCCGAGCAGCTGCAGCCCTTTGTTGATGTTCAGGGCGCTTGCATACGTGCCGGAATTTACGTTTACGGTGAAGCCTGATCCTGCCGCGTCAATTCCTCTCTGAACCGATGGCGTCGTCGTGGCCGGAGTTACAAAGCTTTGTGCCGTGACGTACATATTGTTTGCCTTCACGGTCACTATTCCGAGTCCGCCGTCATCTATCTTGTGCTGAATGTGATTCTCGAGCTCGAACAAAGTGCTGAGAGCCATTGCCGTCGGAAACTGAACGCCTGCCCCGGCATCGTACTGATTGTCTGTGGCAGTTATGTTCGCAGTCACTTTGGCCTTGGTCGAAACGTAAGTTCCGGTCCAGACTGGATCTCCGGCCGTGCTCAGTGTTTCATTGTTCAGACTGATGAACTTCT
>DAIQRO010000169.1:0-3713 GCA_036786155.1 Bacteroidota bacterium | reverse complement strand
CGGAATTGGCAAGCTCGACTGAAATGCCGTTCTCTCCCGGTGCAATGCTTCCGAAGAAGGTGTTGTTTGTGATCACCGCACCGCTCACAAATGCAGGTTGAGCAGGAAGCGTCCTCTGTTTTGTATCAATCCTTATCGAGCGGAAGTTTACCGCGGAAGGCTCGGGAATGAATGTGTTGTTGTCAATCGTGATGTTGTTTGACCTGCCCGAGAATATTCCGAAGTTCACGTAGTCCTGGAACGAATTGCCCGAGATGCTCAGGCTCGCAGAAGGAAGCGAAATGTTCTTCAGCTCAAGCATCGCAAAGTCCGATCCGCCGCCGTATGCATTGGCAGGTTCGCAGACGTTGTTTGTGAAGCTGTGAGCCCCAGCTCCGAGATAGTTGATCTCGTTCGTTCCCTTTGTGTTGTTCCCTGAGATGTTCATCAATCCGCCCTGAATGTCTCCTGCCTGATAAGCGTAGTACGCGTCAATGTCGCTGTTGGTCCAGTTGCCGTAACAGTTGAGCGTCCTTACGCCGCGGCCTATCGGAGAATTTCCGGTGTGCTTAATTTCGTTGCTGTCAAGTGTGACGGCGTCATACTGAACTCCGCCCGATGAACCTAATTGCAGTCCGAAGCTTGCAAAGATCGGATAGGCAATGTTCGCAGTTCCGTAAACGCATGTGTTCTTCACCGTAAGGTTGTTGAATGTTCCTGAAGTTGCCGCACGGATTCCGGTGTTCACAGTCTGCTGGTCAAATCTGACTTCAACATTGTCGATAGTTACGTTCGGAACGGTTACCGAAATTGTCTGTGCAGATACTCCGATGATCGCCGGTTTGCCGTTCGGACTGCCGCCGTTTCCTTTCAGTGTGATCTGTTTGTTGATCACAACGCTTTCAGTGTACTCCGCCGAATCTATATCTATGACGTGGCCGTTCAGAGTCTGCGGATCGTCTATCGCCGCCTGGATCGAACAGAACAGTTCATTCGTATTCAGGTTCTTGACAATACCGCTTCCTGTGCTTGCTCCAACGTCTCTTGTATTCAGAGTATTGGAAAGCGTGTTTCCGCTTATTGTGACCGCACAGGTGATCGGAGAATTACCTCTTCCGAAGTATGCATCAGCAAGGTTGTTCTGATCACCGTCACCGGGATACGGCAGATGTCCTGCCTGACGCTGTATTCCCACATCGCATCCCGTTACAGTGTTGCCCGTTACCGTGTGGTTCGTTCCTTCAACCACGATTCCGAAGCCGTCGCTTGTGCTCGGCTGTACGTAACCGCTTACGGTGTTGTTCTGTATAACCGCTCCGTTCGGCACGTCAACATTGCCCGCCAGCACACCCCTTCTGAATGCCGCTATTCCGGCTATGTCGCGGTTGTCAACTATCGCCACTGTCCTCGATACGTTGTTGTTCTCTACAACAACCCTGCCTGCTCCTGTCGCAAGTCCGGACCCGTTCGGATTCTTTATTTCTATTCCGAACCTTCCGTTGTTCACAAGCGTGTTGTTGCTCACTACGTTCTCTCCCGGGCCTTCAAGTCCTACTAGGCCTATGCCGTTGTCTCCGTTGTCATGAACATAGTTGTTCGATACGGTTACGCCGGATGCTGTTCCGTCCTGAAGCTCAATGCCGCAGCAGGTGTTGTTGAACACCTCGCAGTTGGTTATTGAGATGTTTTGCTTCAGTCCGTTCCAGATCACTATGCCTCTTGCTCCCGTCGGATGTCCGGAGGAAGTCACAGAGTCTAGCGTCACGCCGTTGACAGGGCCGTTCATGTAGAAGCCGCTACCTCCCGGATTGTTCTGAATGATCACATTGTTCACCGTCAGGCTGTTGTTGCCGCCGATGCCGTAGATTCCCGCATCGGTGTTTCCGCTTGAGCCGGTGAAGTTCTGGACCGTCAGGTTCTGTATCGTAACGTTCGTGATGCCGTTGTTGATGGCGATGCCCTTGCCTGTCCCGGCAAGGCCTGTGCCGTCAACTTTTGTGTTCACCTTGTCGAGCCCCTGAAGAGTGAGCGGCTTGTCAATCGTGACGCGCTCGTTGAATGTGTATTCCGAACATTCGATCACGTCATTTGGATTCGCTGCTGCTATCGCACTTTGTATTGTGAGATAGAATGTATTCTGCGTCAGGTTATGTACAGGCATGAACGATATCAGGCTTCCGAGACATGCATTGTCAGGTTTGTGGAACAAAGCGGTCTCAAGCGATGTCCTTTCGGTGAAGTTCATAGCCGCCGGAAGCTTCAGTCCTGTACCGACATCGAACCTGTTGCTTTCGATGTTCAGGTCCGTTGACCAGCAGGCCATTGTCGTGATCGCTCCCCCGCCTGCTCCTATCAGCGATGTGTAACCGTCTGCGCATCAAGGTAGATGAAGTTTGCAATGCCGCTGTTGAATGTATTCTCATTTCCGGATGTGCCTAAGGTGAATGTTCCGAATGAAGCGTTATCCGCATCGTGGTTATGGAAGCTCAATGCAGTACCGCCCGGCGTTCCGGAGAAGTTGAATGTGTTGTTCGTAAGCACTGCAGAAGACTGCACCTGCGTTATTGTATTCGAATTCGTGCTTATCGACTTCGTATTCACCGCCACATGATGGAATGTCGTTGAACTTGCAAGCGGCGTGAATGCATTGCTGTCAAGCGTTACGCTGTTGTAGTTCTCAAGACTCACCGCCCACTGATGGTTAACGAATGAATTGTTCTCAACATTGGTTGTCTTGAAATTGTAATTGTTCTTGATCCTCAGCACTGCGGTGTTTGGCGCTGATGTGTTCGCAAAGGTCGCGTCAAATGTGTTGCCTCTTACGTTCAGCGTGCCTGCTCCGGCATTCATGTCCGAAAGCTCAACACCGCCTCCGATAAGATTGTTGTTTGTTACGTTAACGTCTCCGTTGCTTCCGAATCTCACGAGCACGTCATGGTTTATTGTCTGCATCGTGTTCTGCGTAAACAATCCCCCCGATTCGTCAGTTGAAACTCCAGACCTGAAGAATCTCGGCTGGCCGAAACCGTCGTCAACAACTCCGGATACTGTGTTGCTTTGAACAAGCAGGTTGTCAACTCCTCCCGCCGCGATCCTGTAATTGATAGGTCCGCCGTAATTGATGCTGACGGCGTTCCTGTTTCCGTATGATCCGAACGATGCCGCCGCGCTTGATCCGTATGCCTCGATCGAATCGCTCTTGACCGTGAAATTGTCAAGATCTGTTCCGCTGGCTATGATCGCACTGCTGAGCTTTGTAAGGTCAACGCGCATTCTGAAGTTCTCAAGCGTCACGTCCCGCACCGATACATCGAACAGAGCCGGCTTGCCGGAAACCGTGCCTGTGAAATCAATGACCGGCTTTGTCGCTCCGGTTCCCTTTACTGTAACGCTCTTTGTCACAAGCACCTGCTCGTTGTATGTTCCCGGCGCAACTTCAATCACATGGCCGCCGAGTGTTTGCGCATCATTGATCGCAGACTGTATCGAGCAGAATGTCTCGCTTGTGTTGATGTTTGTTACAATTCCTCCGGCTACTGCGCCTACGTCTCTTGTATTTATAGTGTTAGTAAGCGTATTGGGACCGATAGTGATCCCGCAGGATACCGGTGAGTTTCCTCTGCCGAAGTAAGTATCTGCAAGGTTATTCTGATCACCGTCACCGGGATATGGCAGATGCCCTGCCTGACGCTGTATTCCCACATCGCATCCCGTTACAGTGTTGCCCGTTACCG
>DAIQRO010000168.1:3532-6621 GCA_036786155.1 Bacteroidota bacterium | reverse complement strand
TTCAACTGCATACTCTCAGGGCAATACGCATAACTTCGACGAAGGCGGTTTGGCAATCTGGTATCCTTCAAACTGGAAGGTCACCGAGCATCAACTGCACTTCTTAATGCCTAAGTCAGAAGAGCTAAGCGTTCAGATTGAGGTTGTTGAGGCTCCTGATTTTGATGCAGCCGTAAAGATATCCACAATTGAGCTCAAGGCCATGTTTCCGGATGACATGTCTTCAGAGATCACTGAATCGGTTGTGAACGGAATGCAGGTAAGAGGAATGCAGAAGTCATCAGAAAAGAGGCGCGCGAAATACTTCGTCCTTCAGTCACCCTCGGGAAAGTACGTCAAGATCTACTGCATCGCTGCCAAGGACGTACTTACCAAATACGAGGCAGACATTGACAAGATAATTGAAAACCTGAAGCCTCTGTAAACAAGACCGGCCCGGACCGGCGATTGCGGGCCGCATCACATCAGCAATTGGCGGAAGCTTCTGTTAATTGTCCTGCACATTGCATGCACATCTTTACGGATCCGGGTCTTGTCATTGAATGCAATTTCATAGACGGCAGTCGCAGGGTCATTTCTTTACACTTCTCTTGCTCATACCGCCGGGACCCTGAAAATCCGATAACTAATTAATTTAATCAGGCCATGAAAAGATCATTGTTTGCAATCGTGATTGGATTCATACTGATCCTGTTTGCGTCCGCACTCACTGTTTCCCAGCCTGCGCAGTTTGATTTTGCAGGCGGCGGCGTAACCATGACATTGCCGGAGGGCTGGGTCGCAAGGGAGCATATTCTGCTTCTGCTCATGCCTAAAGCCGAAGACCTCACTATAGAAGCTGAGGTGCTTGGCACGCAGGATCTCTCCGAAGCCATTCAGCTTTCTGAATTTGAGCTCAAGTCTGTCTTTCCGCAGGATACATCATTTGTGGTTGAGGACATTGTAGTCAATAAGATGCCTGTTAAGAAGATTGACAAAGTGTCAGGAAGCGAGCAGTTATTCTTCTATCTGCTGAAGACTCCAGAAGACAAGATCATCAGTTTCAAGTGCAAGTCTGAGAAAAGCACAATGCTCAGGCACAAAGGCGAGATAACCAAGTTACTGCAGAGCATTAAGCCAAAGCAGTAATGCTGTACATTCCATAAAGAGATCAAAAAAAAAGGAGGACTAAATGCACAGGCTCATTGCAGTTGCTATGATTTGCTCGGCCTTCATTATCATGTCGTCTGTTTCTGCAAATGCACAGGACGACGCGCTTGTGAAGGAGCCGGTTGAAGTTAATATAGAGGGAGTGTTTTCATGTGACTACAACGGCAAATATTACATTCGTCAGATAGGCAACGAAATACTGTGGTTCGGTGAAGATGATAATGTCAATCCGACATGGTCGAACGTTGCACACGGCACTATCAACGGTGACATCATTAATCTGATCTGGGCGGATGTGCCGAAAGGCAGTATCATGCAGCACGGAAAACTCGTGATCAGGATCATCTCCCCTGACAGGCTGGAACAGGTATCACAGGAAGGCGACCCGTTCGGCAGCAATGTCTGGAACAGGGCGGCGCAATAGGCGATCATTCACAGCCGCGAAATTTTTGACACACGGATCTCCTGCTGTTCGAACTGCAGGAGATCAGCCTAATTCTTTTGCCGTTTGATGCATGGTAAATTTGAGGTATGTTCATTCCTCAATTCATCAAAATTCATAATAATGATGCGATTCACGTTTTTGCTGATCCTAACGATCCATTGCCTGAACTTTTCCGATGCAAACTCAGGTATGACTCCGTATCCGGTGATATTTGTTCACGGACTCAACTCCGATGATCAGACATGGAACACCGTCACTGCACAGCTTTCCACGGTGTGGGAAATGAATGAAGACCACACTTTGCACTTCGTTCTCAACGCCCGCGGAGGAGATACCACCTCATACATGCAGGATGTGCTCAGTCCGCTGAGAGACGCGGGAGGAAACATCGTGAACGTGATCGGAGCATCAGACATTTATACTGTGAACTTCGGAAATTTCTGGAACAGGAATCCTTCAGATCCGCGGATAATCCTTTACAGCAATACAACTCCGGGAAGCAGTCAGTCGCCAAGCAATCAGTCTGCCATAAGCAAACAGACCTATGCACTAAGCATTGCGATAGATTCCGTACTGCGGATCACCGGTGCGGAGAAAGTGATACTGGTGGGCCATTCAATGGGGGGCCTTGCAATAAGAGAGTATCTGCAGAGAACGGAAAACGGAATTCCGAAATGGTGGATCGATCCTCAGGATACAGTGAACGGGCACAAAGTTGCAAAGGTGGTTACAACGGGAACGCCTCATATCGGAACAAACGTGACTTCAATTCCGCTCTTCACAATTGACAACAACAGCGAGGCCATGCGCGACATGAGGATCAGCTACACAAACGGCCAGGCGGGTGCGTACCTTTTTTCAAACAATGAATCAAATGTGACCACGAATTACTACAACCGCGACATTGACTGCAACAACTTCACGGGAGATCAGGTAACAGGCATATCTTCAGGCAACAGTTTCAACTCCACAATGCCTTTGCCTCTGAACATGATCTATACCTACATCACATCAAATTACCTTGGACTCGGAACCGACCTGGCAGTTTCAACATCAAGGCAATGGCTGTATTCGGGCAGTCAGCCGCAACCGGCCGGAATCGCAGATACATTGTACAACACAAGAAATCATCTTCAGCAGACAAGCGATGTCAGGTCTATCATCCGTGGACTTGACGAGCCGGACAGGAAAGAGTTTGCTTATCTCATAAGCACAGGAAACACATATTCTGCATGCATAACTGCACAGAGCTTCGGCTCAACTTCTGATACGGATGTTTACAGATTCAATCTCAATACAGGCGGAAAGCTGAAACTTAAAGCTGTTTCATCCGGCGCAGGAGTTTCAACTATCGCATTGCTCGGAAGTTCAGGAAATTTCCTTACAGGCAAGATTTACGCGGGATCATCGGACAGCATTCTACTTGATGCATCGGCCGGAATTCACTATGCAAGAATTACCGGCAACAGCAACCTAAACACGACTCAGGCTTTCC
>DAIQRO010000168.1:1256-3522 GCA_036786155.1 Bacteroidota bacterium | reverse complement strand
CATCCCCAATCTTATTCTGGATTTGCGGGTACTTGCGGAAGGCCTTTGGAACGGCACTGCAATGATCCGCGACACAATGCGTGTGTATCTGAGGAATGACGCTTCGCCCTATTCAATTGCCGATTCGTCACTGATGTTGATTGACGGATCAGGAAATGCGTCCTTTGAATTTGCAGGTGCGCAGGAAGGAAGTTATTACATTCAGCTTAAACACCGCAACGCTCTTGAAACGTGGAGTTCTGCGCCTGTCCTGTTTTCAAGAACTTCCGCTACGGTATTCGACTTCACGCAAACTCAGGCAAGCGCATACGGGGGCAATCTTACTTTGAAGGCAGGAATGTGGTGCATCTTCAGCGGAGATGTTGACAATGACGGAGCGATCGATGCCACCGATCTCGCACTGATAGACAACGATGCACTGAATTTCGCATCGGGCTATATTGAAACGGATATTGACGGCAACGGATTTATTGATGCCACGGATTATTCGGTTGCCGATAACAACGCATCAGCTTATGTGTCGGCAGTAAGGCCGTAACAAGCCTTTCACTTGTACAGGGCATGTAGTCTTTACTGTATATGCAATCGGGCTGAAGCAAAGAACGTAATGATCAAAAATCAAAATTTGCAATGCCATGAAACGCATGTTAGCAGTAATCGGACTACTTCTTCTTTCACTTTCCGTATCGGACGCACAGGACCTGCTTATACCTGACAACCCATATGAGGTCAGCGGAAACGCCGCATCAAAGAGGAAAGCCTTTATGAGGCAGAGGTGGTTTTACGAACAAAGGATGTATCCTTACAACTTCATTCCCGAAGATGCTTACGGCAAGGCCGTAAGTCAGAAGGATGCTCTCCGGACAACACACGGGTTCGGAATGACCGGCCTGTTCGATACATGGACCTCCATAGGCCCTACCACAGGTTTCTATTTTGATTATTCGAACATCACTTCCCGCATGACCTCCGTTAAATACGATCCCGTGAATCCGAACATCATTTACATCGGATCTGCAAACGGCGGAGTGTGGAAATCATACGACGCCGGAAGTACATGGACCGCCATGTCCGATTACGAAGCATCGCTTGCATGCGGTTCAATAGCAATCGATCCGACAAACACGAACATCATCTATTTCGGAACCGGCGAAGCTACATACAGCATTGTTTCTTACTACGGCAGAGGCCTCCTTAAATCAACTGACGGCGGAGCAACATGGAGCAACAGTTCGCAGGGGCTTCCGGCCGGCACTTACACTGCCAAACTGGTCATAAGGCCGAACTATCCTTCCCAGCTTCTTGCGGCAATGAGTTACGACGGGCTCTACAGAAGCACGAACTCGGGCGCTTCATGGAGCAGGATCTTAAGCGGAAGATGCGATGACGTTGTCTTTTCGCCGACAGGGGACACGGCTTATGCATCGGGCAGCGGAACGGGTTATGTGATCTCGGTAAACGGGGGAATTTCATTTGCGGTGAACTCAACACTCGTGATGAAAGAAAGGAATCATCTGGCAATTTGCAGGACAGCGCCTTCAGTGCTTTACTGTGCGACGTATGAGGCAGGAAGTATTTCCGTGTTCAAGTCAACCAACGCCGGACAGAACTTTTTTCAGGTGAGCTCAGGACATAATTTTGAAGGCGTGCAGGGATGGTATGATTTCTACATGCATGTGAACCCGTATGACGCGAACACCGCGTATGTGGGATCTATTGACGTGTGGAGGACCACTAACGGCGGCACGAATTTTTCGAACATTACCAACGGATACGGCGGAGGTGTTGTGCATGTTGATCAGCACAACATTGACTTCCATCCTGCAAACTCAAACCAGATGCTGTGCGTGAATGACGGAGGTATCTGGAAATCATCAAACAGGGGAACGAACTGGATCAATCTAAACACCAACCACACACTGACACAGTTCTACAGGATCGCCGCAGACCCTTCCAATGCATCTCATGTCATGGGAGGAACGCAGGACAACGGAACACAGCGCACCACAGGTTCGCTCAACTGGTATGCGGCACACGGAGGTGACGGCGGTCAAGTTTGCTTCCATGAAAAGAACAACTCATACATTCTCGGGGAAACGCAGGTCAACGGCGTCTTCAGGTCAACGGACGGAGGAGCAAGTTTCAGCGGGGCAGACAACGGCCTGTACGGCAATGCGGCCTGGATAGGTCCGATCATCAGTCATCCGGACTCGGGAGGCATATTCTATACAGCCCGTGAGCAGATGTTTAAGACCACAAACTGGGG
>DAIQRO010000168.1:0-1191 GCA_036786155.1 Bacteroidota bacterium | reverse complement strand
CCGGTACATCAGGCATTATCAGAGAGCTTGCGATCGGAAGATCGGCAGGCAATGTAATGTATGCGACTTCGGAAGCAAGCATCTTCAGATCAACAAACCGCGGTTATTCATTTTACAGCGTTACCAACGGCCTTCCGAATGCCGTCGTAACAAGCGTCTATGCACATCCGGATTCTCCGCTTGTGGCCATAGCAACTTTCTCGGGATTCGGGAACGGGAAGATATTCAAGACAACCAACGGTGGCTCAAGCTGGAACAATATCTCCGGCAATCTTCCCGATTCACCGGCAAATGACGCGCTGATCTTTTATCCCGGCATGTCAACTTCAGTTTACTATATCGCCACTGACGTAGGTGTGTTCGTCACAAATAATTACGGCCAAGTTTGGGTTGAACTCGCTAACGGGCTTCCGAACACTGTCGTGATGCATCTTGACTATCACACGACATCAAACAAGCTAAGGGCTGGAACTCACGGCAGGGGAGTGTATGAGATACAGCTCAACTTTTCAGTTGCCGATGTGCAGGCCTATTCCATAGGAGATGCGGGAATCAGGTACTATGTAACAAATACGATCAATCCTAAAGGAACCGTAAGGAACAATGCACCCGTAAGCGCGACATTTACATGCATAAGAAAGATCAGCCCCGGAGGATATTCAAGCACAAAGACTGTAACCGGCCTCGCATCGGGAGCGACCGCCGAAGTAACTCACTCTTCATGGACGTTCACTCCCGGGACATCATACACAGTAAGGGATTCTGTTTATATAGCGGGCGATCTCAACAATCTGGGACGCTCGTGCCTTACCTCGGAGAATATGTAACTTTGGTTAGTGAGGGATTTTACGGAGCATCATTTCCGCCTGCGGGTTGGACTCTCATACCGGGAGGCGCAGGTTACATGTCGCGTAATGCGGTCAGCAGTTACGGCATAGGAACAGGATCGGTGAAATGCGACAACTGGAATTACAATCCCGGAACATCGCAGTCACTTGTGACGCCGATATTTTCGCCGGCCCTCGCAGGAGACAGCATAAGATTTGACCATGCTTACTCGCCGTACAATAATAATGTGTATACCGACTCGCTGATAATCGAAGTCTCAACAAACGGAGGATCAACTTACTCGGTGCATCAGAAGCTTTGGGGAAATGCGGACGGCGGCCCCCTGAATTCAACCGGAGTCGG
>DAIQRO010000451.1:1217-1526 GCA_036786155.1 Bacteroidota bacterium | reverse complement strand
AGAGTATTTTCCGTAATGCCGGGAGTGGTTGACACAAAGATGCAGGAGATGCTGAGACAAGTTCCGGCAGAATATTTCAGCGAGGTGAACAGGTTCATTGAATTCAAGAACACGAATCAGCTTGTATCTCCCGATGAAGTTGCAAACAAGCTTCTGCACATAATCAGGCATCCCGAAACTTTTGACAACATAATACTCCACGTCAAAGATATTGATCCCGTTCAGAAATAAATCACACAACATACATTGATGAAGATCGACGAATCGTTTGACCTGTTTAAGACGCTCGTTTCAAGGGAAGTAATTGAT
>DAIQRO010000451.1:0-1207 GCA_036786155.1 Bacteroidota bacterium | reverse complement strand
GTTTACAAAGCTCTCAGAGAACATATGCCTTATTACTACATTGATTCACCTACAGGTTTCCTTTCGGAGAGCATCTGGGTTCTTACAAAATACGAAGACATTTCCAAAGTGCTTCTCAGCAGGAATTTCGGCCGCGGTAACAGGTTCGGCAAAGTCAAGCCAGGTTCGAGGTTTTACGAGAAGATGAACTCGCTCACGCAGATGAGACAGCACTGGGTAAATTTTCTTGACCCTCCCGAACATACAAGGATAAGGGGATTCCTCAACAAATGCTTTTCGCCTGCAATGGTAAACGGCATGCGCGGAAGAATGGACTCGATCGCGGAACATCTGATCTCAGGATTCAGCAACGGGAAAGCGGAGATCATTTCAGAGTATGCATATCCGTTTGCGACCATAGTGATTGCCGAGTTCATCGGCACACCTGTATCGGACAGGGACATCATTGAAAGATGGGCGCAGAAGCTTGTACAGACACTCGATGTTGTGACAAAGGATTTCACGCCGGAGAAGCTCACTGAAATTTACGGTGCCGCTGATGAGATAAAGGATTACATGAGCAAGCTTGTTGACGAAAAGACGAAGAACCCTGGCGACGACTTCATCAGCAGAATGATAAACTATCCCGATGAAGAGGAAAAGCCTCTGAAGGAGGAGATCATAGCCACAATGGTACTGCTGATGATGGATGCTCACGAGGCGCCGAAGAATCTTATCGGCAACGGACTGCATGCCTTGTTACAGAATCCCGAACAAAAAGAACTGCTCGTTAATGACCTGAGTCTCATTGACAATACTGTTGATGAGACACTGAGATACGACAGCCCTGCACAGTTCACCGGCAGAAGAACTCATGAAGACGAAACTATTCGCGGGACAGTTTTCAGCAAGGGGGTGCAGTTGATATGCATGCTTGGATCAGGTAACAGAGACCCCGAGAGATTTGATGATCCCGACAAATTTGACATCAGGCGGAAGAACATACTGCCGTTGTCATTCGGAGGCGGCATACACTTCTGTGCAGGCGCCGGCATGGCAAAGGTTGAGGGACAGGCTGCGCTAAGGTCGCTACTCAAAGCATATCCGAACATCTCCCCCGCCAAAGTAAAATATCATTATCATCAGTACCTGCATTCACGCGGGCTAGAATCTCTTGAGGTGATACTGAACTGACAGACATATTCTGGAAGGCCGGCCGAAAATTTAC
>DAIQRO010000450.1:0-1529 GCA_036786155.1 Bacteroidota bacterium | reverse complement strand
AAGTGTTTGATGTGCTGGGGAGAGAAGTTGCAGTGCTTGCGGATGAATACCTGCGGGCGGGAAGTTATGAGCGCATGTTTGACGCGGGAGGTCTTTCGAGCGGAGTTTACTTCTGCACCCTTCGTGTAACCTCAGGGCACGCACTGAATGCAGAAGATTATCGGAAGACATTGAGGATGGCGCTGTTGCGATAGCAAATCAATTTTGGCAATAATGAGTGTGAATTCAAGTACCACACTTCTTACAGAGATAATTTAGCCCAAAATATATTCAAACGCTGGCTTCCTGCAATAATACCATTGGTTTTTCATCTCACGATAATAATGTGTAATTTTACACCGCTCTCAATCAAATTCATATGTGATGAAAATCCGGGAAGGCCGAAGAAATGCCGCTTTGAATGCTTCTGTAAACGGCAAGGAATCTTCACACAACGGAAAAGCGGGAACCGCAAAGCAGGTTCAATGGAAGTACTCCAAGTCAATTGAAGATCCGAAGCACATTCAGCTTGATGGAAAATATGATCTTTACATTGGAGGAAAACATGTCAGGACTAAGAAGTATTTCAATACCATTGATCCATCCAACGAGAAGATTCTTGCGGAAGTTGCCTATGCATCCGGCGAAGATGTTAACAGGGCGGTAACTGCGGCAAAGACGGCTTATGAAAAGCATTGGAGCAAGACTCCGCCGAAGGAAAGGGCTAAGTACATATTCAGAATTGCAAGGATCATGCAGGAAAAGGCACGTGAGTTTGCCGTGATAGAAACTATGAACGGGGGCAAGCCGATCCGTGAATCAAAATCTGTTGACGTGCCGCTTTCCATCGCACATTTCTTTTACTATGCAGGATGGGCAGATAAGCTACACCTTGCTTTTCCGGGAAAATCGATCTCACCTGTCGGGGTAGCCGGGCAGATCATTCCGTGGAACTTTCCCTTGCTCATGGCCGCCTGGAAAATTGCCCCTGCTCTCGCATGCGGAAATACTGTGGTGATAAAATCAGCTGAAACCACACCTCTTACACTATACAAACTCGCGGAAGTGATTGAAGAGGCCGGGCTTCCTCCGGGTGTTGTAAACATTATTTCAGGAGACGGCAATACAGGCGCGGCTTTGGTGTATCATCCCAAAGTAAACAAGATAGCATTCACAGGTTCTACTGAAGTGGGGAAGATAATTATGCGGCAAACTGCAGGCACAAACAAAAAACTCACCCTCGAGCTCGGCGGAAAAGCCGCGAACATTATCTTTGAGGATGCTCCAGTTGATGCCGCCGTGGAAGGTATCATTAACGGAATATACTTTAATCAGGGGCATGTTTGCTGTGCCGGATCGCGACTGCTTGTGCAGGAAAGCATTCACGATGCTGTAGTGAAGAAACTGAAACACAGAATGATGAACCTGCGCGTCGGTGATCCGTTGGATAAAAACACGGATGTCGGCGCAATCAATTCAAGAATGCAGCTTGACAAGATCCGCGAACTCGTAGCTTCAGGAATTGATGAAGGCGCATTGATCCATCAGTG
>DAIQRO010000449.1:0-1531 GCA_036786155.1 Bacteroidota bacterium | reverse complement strand
ATCGTATCATGGCTGATTTCAGATCCGCCGCCGATTCAGCCTGCTGAAGCAGATCGGAGGCGTCTATCACAAGTATTGCAACATTGCACCGTTCAATTGCCTTATAGGTTCTGACGGTTGAGTAGAATTCGACCGACTCTTTCACTTTCGACTTCTTTCGAAGTCCTGCAGTGTCAATCAGTATGATCTCTTCGCCGTGAAATTTAAGTGTGGAATCTATAGTATCCCTTGTAGTGCCGGGAATTTCGGTAACTATGTTTCGCTCTTCATTAAGGAGCGCATTTGCGATGGATGATTTTCCGGCATTCGGCTTTCCGATGATTGCGAATTTAATACGCCTGTCCTCTTCATTATCGGCCAATGCGGTAATGTCCTTTGTGATCTCATCGAGAAGATCGCCGGAGTTGTAACCGTTAATGGCTGATACCGGAAACGGTTCTCCGAGTCCGAGTGAGTAAAACTCGAACATGTTGGGTTCCTTTTCGGAGGTGTCAACTTTATTCGCAACGAGGATGACTTTCTTGCCGTTTGAGGATCTTCGCAAGAGGTCTGCGATAATCTTGTCGGAGGGATGAATGCCGCCTTTGGCATCCACTACAAACAGTATCAGATCAGCTTCGTCAATTGCCAGCATGACCTGCTGTCTGATCGCTTTCTCGAACCTTTCCTGTGATTCCGGGACGTAGCCTCCGGTATCTATGAGGAAGAATTTTTTCCCTGTCCATTCTGCTTCACCGTAATTCCTGTCTCTGGTCACTCCGCTCGTAGGATGCACAATTGCCGCCTGCCTGCCGACAAGCCGGTTAAACAATGTTGACTTTCCTACATTCGGCCTTCCGACTATGGCGGCTACATATTCCACATGCGCAATTTACTCTTAATAGTGTATCTCCGCAATGGAATATTTGAAATGCGATAGTTTCAGATACGGCTCATGCAGAACGCCGGCACTGCAAATTGTTAAGCGCTTTAGATTTAAGCAGATAGAGATTGTGTTCATCCGGGTGCTGAGGGAATACACAAAGCCTTGACTAAATGAAGAAATGTTCATATATTTGTATAACTTTAAAACACATGGCAACCACAACACATTTAACGGCAGAAGAGATAACCAGAGTGGCTGAGATCCTCAAGACCATCGGCCATCCGGTCAGACTGCAGGTCCTTGAGGCGCTCGAAGAAAAGGAGCCTCTTTCAGTCACGGAGATACAGGAAAGAATTGAGACTGAGGTTGAGCAGTCATTGCTCTCGCATCATCTCATAAAAATGAAGGACAGGGGAATACTCAGGTGCGAAAAGCAGGGTATGAATGTTCTTTACAGTCTTGAAGACAGAAAGATACTCAAGATATTTGAATGCATGGAGTCCTGCAGTTTGTTCAATACAAAGAACGGCCACAGATGAATGAGATAATCGGTTATGCACTATCCACTGTCATAGGCATTTCCCTGGGGCTCATTGGAGGAGGCGGATCAATTCTGACTGTGCCCATACTTGTTTACGTATTCGGACTTGGCGCGGAGATTTCGAC
>DAIQRO010000448.1:297-1533 GCA_036786155.1 Bacteroidota bacterium | reverse complement strand
ATAACAAGCCTGAAACAAGGAAGCTGATCATAGACATTCTTGACTGAACCGGAAATATCTCCATAAACAAAAATCAGAATATGGAAGAACCTGTTGCAACTGAAATGCAGGAAACAAAACCGAAGAGAAAACTTGACAGCACGCTTGCGAGGATCATGCTTGCACTGATCATACTCGCAACAATTTTCTCGATCTACATGACCGTGAAGCTGTTCATTCACGGCTTTACGTTCAGATAGATGATTGGATCAGTGAACAATCGACCTTTCAATGCTCTTTTCTTTCAGAAGGGGAGTGATTCTGTATCTGTCTTCTCCGAATTCATCAAGCATTGACTTCAGAATCGAGTAGACCAGTTCAGGTCCGAGTTTCTCGCTCCATTCGATCGGCCCCAAAGGATAATTTGTTCCGAGTCTCATTGCGGTGTCAATGTCCTTAGCGTTCGATGTCCCTTCCTGAAGCACCATGTAAGCCTCATTAATGATCATTGTAATAATGCGCATTGCCGTCATCCCGGGCCTGTCGGGCGATTCAATCACTTCCTTTCCGCATGATTCGAACAACTGCTTTGCCGCCTCGAATCTGTCATCTTTTGTAAAACTTGTTTTCGAAAGTTCAACTGCGGCTCCTGCTGAAAAGCCCGGATAAAATGCCCCACCAACGAGTCTTTTTGGATCCTTCAACGCTTCGCATTGCTTCAATGCCGTTATGCAGAGCGACGCGGAAACAACTGTGGCTTTTGCGTTTTTTTCTTCGATGAAATCAATGATCTTGAATTTCATTTCGTCCCCGAAATTTGTGAGCTCAAATACAATGTCAACCTCATCAGTTAGCTCGTCGGATATTTCGCACTTGTCCTTGATAAGCGATGAGAGCTCGGATACAAGCTGTTCATTGTCGCCGATAAGAAATGCCTTTGTCATTCTGATAGATGAGAAATAATAAGAAATTAGAGACGTACCTCAACGGGATCTTCCGCAAATACGGGAAGAAGTTTTCATCCAAAGATCCTGTGTGGAATCTTCATGACCTGACTGAGGAGAGGGATATTGAAATTGCCGCCCTGTTCATATCATGTTTTTCTTACGGAAAGGTTGAACAGATAAATTCTTTCGTAAGAAGATTCGCAGGCAGGATCGGTAACGATTGGTACCAATTTACCCTGAATTTCTCTGAACAAAAAGATAAAAAGTACTTTGGGGATCTCTATCACAGGTTCAATACTCCCCATGATAT
>DAIQRO010000448.1:0-287 GCA_036786155.1 Bacteroidota bacterium | reverse complement strand
CACGGAAGCCTCAGGCGCCTTTTTCTTTCAGGGCTCAGGGATGAAGATCTGAATGTTGTGAATGCTCTTGACAGATTCAGCAGTGCCCTTTGCGGAAGTGATGCAACAAAAAGTTTCAGATACCTTCTTCCGCTGTCTTCAAAAGGATCAGCGTGCAAGCGTCTTAATCTGTTTATGAGATGGATGGTAAGAAAGGACGAGATAGACACAGTCTGGTGGGAAGAAATTGGAACAAACAGGCTTATTATGCCCGTTGACACGCATGTTTACAATGTAAGCAGGGGACT
>DAIQRO010000167.1:439-6706 GCA_036786155.1 Bacteroidota bacterium | reverse complement strand
ATCCCCTCAGTTCAGTAAACACTTCCTTTTTTCCAAAGAATGTCCCTCCGATTATACATTCATTGATGTGTATCATCTTTGATAAGTCATTTGCGTCCGGTATCAGAAAATCCTCTTCGTTTCCGACAAGTGTGGCCGGAGAATGAAGAAGGTCATCTCCAGTCTCACGCAAATGTTCCACCCTCAGTTGTATGTGTTGCCCGGAGTATTCATCATCAGCGTCAAGCAAAGATATATAGCGGCCGTCGGCTATTCTTATGCCTGCGTTAAGTGAAAGCGGATGCCCGCGGTTTGAGTGCCTGAGATATGTGATGTTGTCGTTCTCTTTCATGAGTGGCAGCAAAAAATCGAACGTGTTGTCGGTGCTTCCGTCATCAACTATGATCAGCTCTGTGTGAGGATATGACTGACTGAGGACTGATGATACGGAACGGTGCAAGAATCCGGAGCTATTGTAAGTTGCTAGTATGACAGATACGAGTTCGGTGTTGCCGGTTGTCACCATTGCACCTTCTTCGCGCTTCCGGGTATCTTCATTTTGTAATGAAGCTTTCCCGGATTCAGGTTTTCAATTTTGTATGTGACCCACATATACTGCTTTTCCTTTGGCCTTGTCAGCGTTACTTTTTTGGGGAAGTGAATTCCGCCGCTTTCATAGAACTCATCATACTTTATCTCAAGCCGCAATGTGCCGGATTCATCATAGTTCTGGATCCTTGTCACATAGAAGTATTCGCTGTTGATCAGATACTTATAAACAGCTTTGCCTGATTTCTGCTCAAGTACATAATCTTCATTCAGCAAGGAGATCCTGTAATTACTTGTGTCTTTGTTGGTTATCATGAAATTGCCCGAAAGCGCGTTCACAAGATCGTCAAACTCCACCTTCATCTTAAGTATGACCCCGAGATTTCTTTGAGTTGACGGGCCTTTGATAACCTTGTTCTCCGTGGCGTTGTAATACGTGAACTCCGATCTTGTAACAAGCACATCGGCTATGTCAATGCCGAAAGGACCTTCGATCTTAGTGTAAAGACTGTCCGGACGATTGATGCTGACAGTGAATGATCCAGTGTTTGACAGGGTGGGGGAGTCAATAGAGATCTCTCCTTCCGCGCTCAATGATGTCAGCCTTGCAGCACTTGCATTCACTCTTTCAGACAACTCTGCAAAGGTCATGCCTGTGCGTTCCTCGGTTTCAATGGAGGAAGTACATGAGTGGAAGGCAATGCTCAGAATCAGCATCAATGCAGGAAGATATTTTCTGTATTCAGAGTTCATTTGCACTCGCTGATGAATGGCTTGACTATTTTCGCCGAAAGCACAGCATCAAAATCAGATCTTTCGGGGTGCCATTGTATTCCCAGCAGAAACGGCTTGCCGGTTCTGTCTTCATATTCTATTCCTTCCATAATGCCGTCAACTGACCTGCAGTTTACCGTAAGCCCGTCTCCCAGCCTGTCAACCGCCTGGTGGTGATAGCTGTTCACATTGCCCATGGTGATTCCGGTGAGTTCATGCAGAAAGGAGTTCTTGTATATTATGATCTCATGAAACAGCGGCTCATCCTTGTTTGTGCTCGTGTGAACCACTCCCCGCTGTTCTTCAATGTCAAAGATCAGACTGCCGTTGAAGAAGACATTCAGCACCTGTAACCCCCGGCAGATGGCAAGCACAGGCTTTCCTGCGCTAACAGCCATTTCCAGAAGTTTAAGCTCGAATCCGTCGCGTTCGGGTATGTAACTGCCCTTCGTCTCCGCGGTATCCCAGTCACAATAGATTTCAGGGTAGATGTCAACTCCTCCTGTAAGAATAAGGCCGCTGCACTCTTCAAACTTTTTATAGCCTTCTTCACTGTTCCTGTAATCGAGCAGTTCGAAACGGCCTCCGAAATACTCAAGCCATTCCTGATACAATTCGATCTTTCTTTCTGACTTTGATAATCCGATCATCTGATTAATGAATCAATTTTCTTTGTCAATTTTTCCGGCGTTATGAATTCGATGCCGAGCTTGAGATAGCATACGTTGTTCTGTCTCGCAAAATTTCCGGTTTCCTTCACTTTCACAAAATCTTTCTGACTTGTTACAAATCTTCCGTTTTCGGGAAGCTTATTGCGCAGTCGCCTGAAGTCTGCTTCGGTGTATGTATGGTGGTCCGAGAATCCGATCTCTGCAGAAACTTCTTTGCATTTCTTCCTGACTGCCGCGAAGAATGACCGGTTGTCAGCAAGGCCGCAGAATGAAACGACTTTACCTTCTATGTTTTCAAAAATAGTGTTTTCAGAGTCCACAAAATATTCCGAATTGTAGGACATCTCAATAATCTTATCGGAATATCTACGAATGAATCCGGGGATGCTCACAACTGATGTCTTGTTGTTCCAGACGATCACATCTGCGCGCGACAGGCCCCTGCGGCTCTCGCGCAAATTTCCCGAAGGAACCGTGAACAAATGGCTCAGCGGATCGCGCTCGTACTCTTCTGCATTCACAAGGACAATGTCCAGGTCTCTTGCAATATGCCTGTGCTGAAATGCATCATCGAGGATCACTGCTTGGGCATTATGTTCCCTTACAACGAATTCAATTGCCCTGCTCCGGTCTGCACATGCGGCTACAACAAATTCTCCGGGATACCTGCTCAGCAGTTCATCGGAGATCATCATGAGTTCGTCTCCGGAGCTCGCCACATCCGAGAGTATGCTTTTTCCGTCACAAACCAGCTTGAGGCCGTCAGATTTTCTGCCGTAACCTCTGGAAATTACTGCAACCCTTTTGTCATTCCTTATTAGATATTCTGTCAGCCATAATGTTACAGGAGTTTTTCCGGTGCCGCCGGTAGTAATGTTGCCTACGGAAATGACCGGAACATCTTTCTTCACGGATCCGAGTATCCGCATATTGAATAAAACATTTCTTGCTGACATAGCCACGGAATAAAGAAATGACAACGGAAGCAAGATGATCCTGAATATGTTTCGTAAAGTCTTCACATCTCTCTGCTGAGAAGTTCTTTGAATTCATCAAGCTGTGAACCATCAAGCCTTTTTGTGTATTCGTAAGGTTTTCCGATTGTCACAACACACCTGGAAAACGGCATGGGTACCTCAAAATAATCCCAGCTCTTCTTAAGTGTAATCCCGGATGAATACTCAACCCTTACAGGAATTATCGGAGCGCCGCACTTCATTGAGACAATCAGTGCTCCGTTCTTTATGAAGCGGGCAGGACCTCTTGGGCCGTCGGGAGTAATCGCAGCATAGTTCAGGTCTGTGAAGTTGTCTATAAGTTCATTCAGCGCTTCCTTGCCTCCTGACGAGCTTGAACCTCTGAATAGTCTGTAACCCCAATTTGACAACAAGGCGGACAGAATTTCTCCGTCTTTGCTGAGAGAGACCAGAGCGCCGGGACTCAACTCTCTTAAGGCAAACCAGCCGCCAAGCATCTTGCCGTGCCAGAAGATGAAGACTGCCTTCTCCGGCAGTTTCTGTGCAAATACTTTCTTTACCCTTACTGTTTTCATAAGCAACGAAACCAGAGCAGGGGCTATTCCTGAAAGCGCTTCATTAAGCTTCATCAGGCGGAAGTCTTGATGTCGGTAATTGAACAAATGAGCTTTGCAGTTTCGCGGGAAGCATCATTGGGGCCGAGTATTTTTCTCAGTTCGGTAAACTCACTAAGCATTCTTTCCCTGTACGGCTTGTCGCTGAGTATCTTTTCTGATTCGCCGACAATGTATTCCACGGTCATTTCATTCTGAAGAAATTCCTTCACCGCGGGCTTGTCAAGCAGGATGTTCACAATGGCAATGTGGTTAACTTCAACAAGGCGTTTTCCAATCATATAGTTCAGAGCACCGGTCTTGTAAACAACCAGAAAGGGGACACCAAGCAAAGCGCATTCAAGCGTAGAAGTCCCGGATTTTGTCAATACAAGATCCGAGTTTAATATGGCGGAGTAGTTTGCATCTGTGCTGTCATTTCCGTGAACCATACTGACATTCATTTCTCCGATATGTCTCCTGTAAACCTCCGCCGGCAAGTGTTGTGCGCAGATCACATTTATTTCGCAATCGAATCTCTCCCTTAATTCTCGGGCCGAATCGAGCATCACAGGCAACATTGCATCAACCTCGCTCTTTCTGCTGCCCGATAGAATGCTGATAACGGGTTTTGCGTTTGGTGATCTTCTGGTTGAATTCAGGAATCCGTCAATTCTCTTAACAAGAGGATGCCCGACGTAAATTGATCTCATTCCTTCTTTGCTGAAGAATTCAGTCTCAAAAGGGAATACGACTATCAGCAGGTCAAGAACTTCCTTCATGATCTTTATCCTGCCCTTGTGCCATGCCCATACCTGAGGAGAAATGTAATAGATGATCTTCCCCTTGTATGATTGCCTTATTTGCTGAGCTATTCTGAGATTGAATCCCGGGAAATCAACAAGTATTACAGCCGCCGGGTTGCTTCTTAAGATGCTGTCGGATGTTTCTTTCAAATGCTTCTTGATCGTAAAAATGTTCTTCAGTACAGATGTGAACCCGATGAAATTTACATCATTGATGTCCAATGCCGTATCAACACCTGCACTTCTCATCTTGCTGCCTCCTATTCCCCGAAATAACGAACCGGGCGCAAGTTTCCTTATTTCGCTGACGAGGGAAGATGCATGCAGGTCACCTGATGCTTCTCCAGCTATAATAAAGAACTCATTCATTTTTCTGCTCTCTCAGGCAATTCTGCATTTGATAATGAAAATACCAAACCTGCTCAAAGCGATAAAATGTTTTCTGCGGCTTCCTCACCTGAATTGACGGCTCCTTCCATAAAGCCTTGCCAGTCTGCAAGATGTTCTCCGGCAAAATATATCCTGCCCGCCTTTTCCTTAATTACTGGCATCACATCACACCACTGCCCGCTTCCGTAAAGCGCATATGCGCCACGGGAATACTCATCGCCGCCCCAGTAATAATTTATGTTGTCTGTCACCAGTCCTCTTACATCGCCCGCCGGCAATGTAAGGGATGCCGCAACTGTTTCTATGCGCTGAGCTTTGTTCATCTTTGAAAACATATCCGCTTTGTCTCCGATCGTGTATGATATCAGCACGCCTGAAGGATTGCTCTGATTCTTTGTTGCATGGTAGAAGTAGTGGGAGAATGTGTCGGACAAAATGCTGTATCCTTCCTCATCCCAGAACCTCTTGCTGAAAAGCGTCGCGCATTTGTTTATGCGTGCATATTGCAGTGAATTAATGGCTGACAGCTTGTCCTCGGGCAGTGCGGGATCCCAGTTTATTTTGAGCAGGGAATATGTCGGAACTGTGCAGATGACGAAATCGCATTCGTAAGAAGTGCCGTCATCGCATACAACTTTCGGATTATCCCCGCCCTTTACGGACAGGACCTTTCTGCCCAGAATTATCTTGTCTGCTCCAAGGTCGTTTGCCAGGGCATCTGTGATGGAAGAATTGCCGCCCCGCGCCTTGAAGTCCATTTCATTTCTTTCGCTCGACTCCGCATATTCTGCAAGCGCCGCATAAGCTGAAACAAACCTTATGGACTCTCCGAAGTCAGTGCTGTCTGCATATTCCCTGATCTCAAGGTCACGGTCCGGAATACCGTTGTTGACAAGAAATCTCCACCAGTCCATTTTGTCGAGCTTGCGTTTGTCGGCATCTGACATTTTTTTGTAATCGGCTATTATCCTGTCAAACTTCTCCTTCCATTCGGGCGAATAGTTCCACTCGCCGGGTTTGTAAAATTTATTTTCGAACAACAGCCTGTCGTTGAATGTATTGTCTTCTGTCTCGATCCCGTACTTCCTGCACATTTCAATCACCCGTTCATGCGATGCGCCGATCCACTCTGCTCCGAGTTCAATGACAAGCCCCGGCTCAGCATCGGGCCTGTATGAGAATACCCTTCCCCCGGTCCTTTTCCTAGCTTCAATAACGGTCACATCAATGCCGTTCTCTTTCAGCTTAAGTGCGCAGGCAAGTCCCGAAAAGCCGGCGCCGATAATTACAGCTTTCTTTCTTGAGATGAAATTGAATCCGTAAGATCCGATCGGTACAGTTGCTGCCGCGGAAAGCAGTGCGGCCTTTTTGATGAACTCCCTTCTGGTGGCCATATAGAAATTTTTCGGTGAAAATAGTCAAATGAAGCTTCTTTATAAACTCATTCAAAGATGATTGAGTAGCACAGTTTTTGGAGCAAATGTTTTTCCATTATTTTTTGTTGCACATGGCCTTAGATTGACCAAAA
>DAIQRO010000167.1:0-429 GCA_036786155.1 Bacteroidota bacterium | reverse complement strand
GGCATCATTACAGAAACTTGCCCGCGAAACATTTGCAGACAGCTTTGATGATCTTGAAAGATTGCTGGAATCGTTTGATAATGCCGGAATTGACCGGAGAAATCTGTGTGTACCGGTCAGTTACTTTGATCAGCACAGGAATTTCAGAGAAAGGAATGAGGACTACAGGAACATCGCGATAAAACTGACTTCTGAAGCAGTGGAAGTAGCTTTGGGCAAAGCGGGATTATCATCCGGTGATGCAACTGATCTCATTTTCGTTTCGAGCACAGGGCTTTCCACACCCAGCATTGATGCGTTTGTTGTGAACAGGCTCAGGATGGATGCAGGCATAAGAAGAAATCCGATTTGGGGATTGGGATGCGCAGGGGGAGTATCCGGAATCGCACTAGCATTCAGGATCGCTTCAGGCAATCCGGATGCAGTCAT
>DAIQRO010000005.1:35478-37039 GCA_036786155.1 Bacteroidota bacterium | reverse complement strand
TCAAGCACAAGGATCCTTTCGTTCAGAATCTTCCTGATGTCGTTCATTTTGTTTGTAGTGTTTTGCATTGGATGTTCAAATGTTCTGTTTCTTGTACTGCAATTGCGGAAAAAATTTACGCCATAATCTTGCTTATACAGTTTGAGGATGCACTCAGCAGATGAAGCTCACTCCATCTGATGATACGATCATGGCTCATGACTGATTTTCATTCAGCCAATTCAGTATTGTATTCAGGACCAATTCCTGTTTCTCAAAGACATCGGCTTCGTTAATTCGCAATACTCTGAATCCAAGACTATTCAGAATCATATCTTTGCATACGTTCATCTCATGCTGGTCCGCTGTTTCATGCAACGGTCCGTCAATCTCAATTATCAGCTTATGCTCGTAACAGCAAAAATCAACGATGTAATTATCAATCGGAACCTTCCTTCTGATCTTCTTGCCGTTGAGGCGGCGGTTCCTCAATAACTGCCACATCTCTTTCTCGGCCTTTGTCGGGTTCTTCCTGAATTCTCTTGCGGTGTTGACTAACCTGTTCATCTTTACTCCTGTTAATGATTTTATCGTTTACCTGTTCATCGTTTCGAGTACCCCCGCCCTCAATCCCTCTCCTTGCGGGAGATCGAGACCGGTGGAGTTTTAGTCTTTTCCTTTCATCCTTTCGGGCTCGGCAAAAAAAAATCTCTTCAGGCAGGCCTTGGGCGAGCCGGAAGAGATCGTAATATCCTTCAAATCATTTGAGTACGATATTCAAATCTTCCAACTCATCTTTTCCCCGGCAAGCCGGAGATAGGAATTGGCACCTTTCCACTTTCAACAGGACGGTTGCCAAGGCTTCACAGGGCCTAATCCCTCCACCTTTCTCCATAAGTCAGAACTGCTAAGAACGAATGAGTGCAAATATACATTCATACATTTTGAATTACAATTTCAAATCCAAGTCTTTGCGCTAATGATCGTTATTGGTTCTTCCCCTCACCCTTAGTCCCTCTCCCAAGGGGAGAAAGAGACGGACGCGGTGTTGAGTTCTTCTTCAGGAGGGAGAAGAGAGTTGTCTTGAATAAGCCCGCTTTAGAGTTTCATTACTTCCTTCAATTCCGGTAGAGTACCTTCCCCCTCACCCCTATTCCTTCTCCCAAATGAATAGGGAAACTGAAAGGCGTAGGGAGACCGTGAAAGCCTTTATCCGGCTATCTACGACAACTTTAGTCTGATTTTAAAATTGGTATGGAATAAGACTTTGAGTTAAGACATTTTTGTTAAGATTGAACAGACAACATATTCCTCTCTAACATATCACAGGAGTCACACCTACAATGTCAAGAAAGAATGTTACGATTGACGGCAATGAAGCGGCGGCATTTGTTGCGCACAAAGTAAATGAAGTGATCGCGATCTATCCGATAACACCGTCATCCCCGATGGGCGAGCTTTCCGATTCGTGGTCATCTTCGGGGCAGAAAAATATATGGGGCACTGTGCCCTCTGTAATCGAAATGCAAAGCGAAGCAGGCGCCGCGGGTACAGTCCACGGGGCTTTGCAGAGCGGTTCTCT
>DAIQRO010000005.1:33178-35468 GCA_036786155.1 Bacteroidota bacterium | reverse complement strand
CAACATGTACAAGATCGCCGGCGAACTGACTTCCACCGTCTTTCACGTTACGGCGCGGTCGCTCTCGGCTCAGGCGCTCTCCATATTCGGCGACCACAGCGACGTGATGGCAACAAGGCAGACCGGCTTTGCAATGCTTTGCTCAAACTCCGTTCAGGAAGTGATGGACTTCGCGCTGATATCCCAGCGGGCGACACTCGAAAGCCGGATCCCGTTCATGCATTTCTTTGACGGCTTCAGGACATCGCACGAAGTGATGAAGATCGAACAGCTTGATGCTGAAGATATCAGGGCAATGATTGACGATGATATGGTAAGGGAGCATAGGGCAAGGGCGCTTACTCCGGACAATCCTTTCATTCGCGGAACGGCCCAGAATCCGGATGTGTATTTTCAGGGCAGGGAAACAGTGAACAGATTTTACAGCAAGTGCCCGGAACTGGTTCAGGATGCGATGAACAGATTTGCGGCAATCACTGGAAGGCAGTACGGTATATATGAATATTACGGAGCGCCAGATGCAGACAGAATAATAGTGATGATGGGTTCCGGTGCTTTGACTGCTGAAGAGACAATTGACCATCTCAACAGCGAAGGCGAAAAGACAGGCATGGTCAAGGTGAGACTTTACAGGCCGTTTTCAATGAAAGACTTTGTGAAGGCTATTCCTTCAAGCGCAAAGTCAATTGCCGTGCTGGACAGGACCAAAGAGCCCGGCTCGGTTGGCGAGCCGCTTTACCTTGATGTTGTAACCGCTGTCAGCGAAGCAATGTCGGAAGGCGGTGCACCGTTCAGTTCGATGCCGCGGATCATCGGCGGCAGGTACGGGCTTTCATCGAAAGAGTTCACGCCTGGAATGGTGAAGGCGGTGTTTGACGAGCTGAAGAAAGAGTCACCTAAGAATCATTTTACAGTCGGAATAAAAGACGACGTGACAATGACAAGCCTGGATTATGACGGGTCGTTCAGGATACACGATGACTGAACGTTCAGCGGCCTGTTCTACGGACTTGGCTCTGACGGCACGGTTGGCGCGAACAAGAACTCGATCAAGATCATAGGTGAAGAGACAGAGAACTTTGCGCAGGGATACTTTGAATATGATTCCAAGAAGTCAGGCTCTACCACCATTTCACATCTGAGGTTCGGCAGGAAACCGATCAGATCAACTTACCTCGTGCAGGTGGCAGACTTTGTTGCATGCCATCAGTTCAACCTTCTTGAGAAATTTGACGTGCTCAGGAACATCAGGGAAGGCGGAGTGTTCCTGCTCAACTCTCCTTACGGAAAAGATGAAACATTCTCAAAACTTCCTTCCGGTATTTGCAGGCAGATCATTGACAAGAAGCTCGACTTTTATGTTATTGACGGATACAAGGTTGCGAAGGAAGCGGGAATGGGTTCAAGAGTAAACACTATCATGCAGACCTGCTTTTTTGCCATATCGGGAGTGCTTCCCAAGGAAGAGGCGATTGAACAGATCAGAAAGTCCATCAAGAAGACTTACGGATCAAAGGGCGAAGAAGTGGTGAATAAGAATTTTGCCGCCGTTGAAAAAACACTAGAGAATCTGTTCAAAGTTGATGTGTCGGGACAGAAAGTCAGCGATGTGGAACTGCGTCCTGCTGTTTCGGAAAATGCTCCTGTGTATGTCCGCAATACTCTTTCGAAGATCATTTCCGGCAGAGGTGACGATGTGGCAGTCAGCGAAATGCCGGTTGACGGCACATTTGCATCAGGCACTGCGCAATGGGAAAAGAGGAACATTGCTCTTGAGGTGCCCGTATGGGATGAGAGCATTTGCATTCAGTGCGGAAAGTGCGCGCTCATTTGTCCGCATGCAACTATACGCATCAAGGCGTATGACGAGAAAATGCTTGCCGGAGCGCCGCATTCATTCAAGCATACAAAG
Source organism: Bacteroidota bacterium (assembly GCA_036786155.1). Lineage (GTDB taxonomy): Bacteria > Bacteroidota > Ignavibacteria > Tepidaquicellales > Tepidaquicellaceae > JADJAH01. The sequence continues at coordinate 33,556 of DAIQRO010000005.1, read as the reverse complement.
GCAAAAGGAAAAGAGTATGAAGACGGAACGGAATACTCCATACAGGTTGCAGTTGAAGATTGCACCGGATGCGGGCTATGCGTGGAGATCTGCCCGGTAAAGAACAAGAAAGAAGTGAAGCTGAAGGCGCTGAACATGAATCCGCAGATCCCGTTGCGCGAGCAGGAAAGCAGGAACTGGGACTTCTTCATGAAATTGCCTGACATTGACAGGACGAAGGCGCATGTAAGTACGGTCAAGGGCAGTCAACTGCTACAGCCGCTGTTTGAATTTTCCGGCGCATGTTCGGGATGCGGTGAGACTCCTTACGTCAAGCTCGTGTCGCAATTGTTCGGCGACAGGGCAATGATAGCGAATGCAACAGGTTGTTCTTCGATC
>DAIQRO010000005.1:30757-33168 GCA_036786155.1 Bacteroidota bacterium | reverse complement strand
GCGAAGGTAGGGGACCTGCATGGTCCAATTCACTCTTTGAAGACAACGGCGAGTTTGGTCTTGGCATGAGGCTCTCCATTGACAAGCATAATGAATACGCAAGAGAACTGCTGAAGGAACTCGGTGCGGAAGTCGGCGAAACACTTGCCGGGGAGATACTGAATGCAGAACAGTCTGATGAAACCGGCATTTACGAACAGCGGCAAAGAGTGAAAGCGTTGAAGGAGAAACTTGCGGGAATCAGCTCACCGAAGTCAAAGGACCTCCTGAGCCTTGCAGATTATCTTGTTAAGAAGTCTGTATGGATAATAGGCGGCGACGGCTGGGCTTATGATATCGGGTTCGGCGGCCTTGACCATGTGATGTCAACCGGGAAGAACGTGAACATACTGGTTCTTGATACGGAGGTTTACTCAAACACTGGCGGTCAGATGTCAAAGTCAACCGGCCTTGGAGCTGTCGCAAAGTTTGCGGCATCAGGAAAAGCGACTCCGAAGAAAGACCTTGCAATGATGGCGATGAACTACGGGCATGTTTATGTGGCAAAGGTGGCGATGGGAGCGAACGACACTCAGACTCTGCGGGCATTTCTCGAAGCGGAATCCTATGACGGGCCTTCGCTGATTATCGCATACTCTCACTGCATAGCACACGGGATCAATATGACGAAGGCGATAGACAATCAGAAGGCAGCAGTGGACAGTGCATACTGGACGCTGTTCCGCTATGACACTCGGAACGCAGAAAAAGGAATGAATCCGCTGAGGCTTGATTCCGGCGCACCGAAGATCAGGTTCGAAGATTACGCTTACAAAGAGAACAGGTACAAGATGCTTTCACTGCTAATGCCCGAGCATGCAAAGGACCTTTTGAAAAAGGCGCAGGAAGCAGTGAACGACAGATGGAAGATCTATGAATCACTGGCGGACGAAAAGAAGGACGGTGAAGCGGAGCTTGTGAAAAAGCCGCAGACTGCTGAATGACCTTTTGCAGGTGTCAAAGATGAAAGCGGAATTTTGTCTGAAATTCTGTTTGTCATCTTGACTTTGCTTTGAATCAACCGAATTGATCTGAACCAAGTGTTCGGCCCGATATTTTGCTGTTGTTCAATTATTGTATCAGACATCAATTAAGATTTGAAGACAAATGAGATACGGAACAGGAGCTATCTCGCAGGTTAATTTTGGTCAAACTGATCGAGTAATTGAAAATTGAGGACGCGTAGTTACTGTTATATTCTCAGATTACATCCAATCAACTAAGAAAAAATTGTGAAGAATTAAGGCATGGGAATATTGCGTCTGATCTTAGCGCTGTCGGTTGTAGCAATGCACTACGGCGCAATCTTTGGACAAAAGCTGGTAGGTGGACAGATAGCTGTTCAGTCATTCTATATTATTTCCGGATTCTACATGTCGTTGATTCTAAACGAGAAGTATGTAGGAGCCAACAGTTCGTATTCATTGTTTATCAGCAACAGGTTTTACAGACTTTACCCGATTTACTGGGCAGTGCTTATTGCAACTTTGATCTTTATGGGAGTCTCAGCAGTTGCTACAGGCGGTGAGAAAATGTATGCCTTCAAAAGCTATTTGAATGTTGTGCCATCCGAAGCGGCTTATGCGTTCCTCATACTGTCAAACTTGCTAATGTTCGGGCAGGACGCAGTGATGTTTATGGGAATAAATCCCGAAAGCGGCGCACTGTTCTTCACACCTGACTTTGCGCTTACCGATCCACAGCTTCACACCTATCTGTTTGTTCCACAAGCATGGACACTCGGTATTGAGCTTTCATTCTACCTGATTGCGCCATTCATTCTCAGAAGAGGCGCCGGAATTGTGATCGTACTTATGCTTCTTTCTATTGGATCAAGACTCGTGACTTACTACGGCTTCGGATTCACGAATGATCCCTGGACTTATCGCTTCTTCCCGAGTGAGCTGTTATTTTTCCTATGCGGTTATCTCTCATACAGGCTCTTCGTCAGGTTAAGGAAGAGCGCAGTACCGGATTGGATCCCGGTATCCACGCTTGTTTTGTTGCTTGCCCTGACTTTTTCATATCAGTACATTGAACTGCATTCTGACTTTGATATGCCATTTAAACCAAAGCAAATAGTTTACCTTCTTCTGATTGCCCTGTCCGTTCCATTTCTTTTTCGATATTTCAAAAGCAACAAGGCAGATAATCACATCGGCGAGCTTTCGTACCCGGTATATATTTCGCACATACTGGTAGGCATTGTTTGCTGGAATCAGCCTGTTGCTTTTCTCAAGACAGGTTGGGGTATAGCAGGAGCAACCCTGCTGTTTTCTTGGATGCTCAACAGATTCATTGCTGATCCGGTCGAGAAATTCAGGCAGTCAAGACTCAAAGCTAATGACACTGTATATGATAACTCTGGAAAC
>DAIQRO010000005.1:21345-30646 GCA_036786155.1 Bacteroidota bacterium | reverse complement strand
ATCACTTTTTCCAACGAAGGGCGATTAGCTCAATTGGCTAGAGCACCTCGCTTACACCGAGGGGGTTTGAGGTTCGAGTCCTTAATCGCCCACAACCTTCAAAAACAATTGCTCCAAAAATATCTTTCAGAATTTGAGCAATTCCTCCGTTACGTTAATTAATTCGTTCACTGCATATCTTGAGTAAGGATAAGCTGATATTTCTGGCAGCGGTTGCGGCCGCATTTGCTCTGAACTTCGCATCCCCTTCTATTGACCCGTACTTCTATCAGATCATAATCTACATCGGCATAAACATCATACTTGCCACAAGTCTCAATCTCATCAACGGATATACCGGTCAATTCTCTCTCGGACATGCAGGATTCATGGCGATTGGCGCGTACATGTCGGCGGCAGTGTCAACATACTACGCTCCGGCGTTCGAAGGCATTTCCGGTTCGGGGGTATTCGGGCAATCACTGTGCTTCAGCATTTTTCTTTTGGTTGGAGGAATAACCGCTGCGATTGCAGGCGTAATAGTCGGCGTGCCTTCACTCAGGCTCAGAGGAGATTATCTTGCCATAACAACACTTGGATTTGCCGAGATCATAAGAGTTGTGATCCAGAGTCTTGAAGTGGTGGGAGCGTCGCAGGGATTCAGAGGAGCTTACATTTTCAGCAACGGCGTCAAGGCCGCACAGATACCGGCGGATATGTCTGATGCGCCAAATATCTTCTATGCAATTCCGAAATACACAGATTTCTTTTGGGTATATCTGTTCGTTGCAGTCATTGTCTTCTTTGTAATAAACCTTATGAACTCAACTTACGGGAGAGGATTTCTTGCAGTTAAGGATGACGAAGTTGCAGCGGAATCCATGGGTGTGAATTCAACAAAGTTCAAGGTGATTGCATTTGTGAGCGGCGCGTTCTTTGCCGGCATTGCCGGATCGCTTTACGCGCACTTCAACCTTTATATCAATCCTGAGGACTTCAACTTCCTCAAGTCGGTTGAGATCGTTGTAATGGTGATACTCGGCGGAATGGGAAGTCTCATAGGCGTGATAATTGCAGCTGTGGTTCTCACGATACTTCCCGAACTTCTCAGAGGTGTTGCGGAATACAGGATGATCATTTACGCACTGCTGCTGATAATAATGATGCTGACAAGGCCGCAGGGCCTTTTCGGTGTTCAGCTAAGAACAAGAAAACCACGGAAGAATTGAATCTGCTTGAAATAAAGGATTGTACAATGAGATTCGGTGGGCTCACCTGCGTTGACAAGCTGAACGCATATGTTGGAGCCAATGAGCTTGTGGGAATGATCGGTCCTAACGGAGCGGGAAAGACAACGGTGTTCAATATCATTACAGGCGTTTACAATCCCACGGAAGGCGATGTAGAATTCAACGGAAGATCGGTTGTTCCGCTCAAGCCGTACCAGGTAGCTGAACTTGGGATCAGCAGGACATTTCAGAACATCAGGCTGTTTTCAAGCCTGAGCGTAAGAGACAACATCAGGGTTTCGTTTGTGAAGGGCGTGAAGGCCGGCTTCTTCAAATCAGTGCTCAATACGGGAAGCGTCGAAACTGAAGAGATCGAATTTGACAAGAAGACCGATGAACTGCTTGAGATATTCGGATAGGCTGACTCAGCGAATGAATATGCAAGGTCACTGCCTTACGGCGAGCAAAGGAAGGTCGAGATCATCAGGGCTCTTGCCACATCCCCGAGGCTTCTCCTGCTTGATGAACCGGCGGCAGGAATGAATCCGACGGAGAAGAGCGAGCTTATGGAACTGATAAAGATGATCAAGAATAAATTTGGTATATCTATACTTCTCATAGAGCATGACATGGGAGTTGTGATGGGTGTATGCGAAAGGATCTTTGTGCTTGATTACGGAAAGAAGATCGCCGAGGGTGTGCCGGATGATATAAAGAAGGATCCGAAGGTGATCGAAGCTTATCTCGGGGAGACGCATTCTCATGCTTGAGATAAGAGACCTTCATGTAAGCTACGGAGCCATCAAGGCTATCAAGGGCATCAGCATAAGCGTGCCTGAAAAGGGAATTGTCACGCTTATCGGAGCAAACGGGGCAGGCAAGACAACTCTCCTCCGAACCATTTCATCCATACTCAAACCCGAATCAGGTTCTATCAACTTCAACGGGAAAGAGATCGGAGGCATGCCCGCCGACAAGGTGGTTGAGCTCGGGATATCCCAATCTCCCGAAGGCAGGATGATCTTTGCCAACCTTACCGTGAAAGAGAATCTTGAGATGGGAGCTTATATCAGAAAGGACAGGGAAAATGTGGAAGCAGATTATGAACTTGTGTATTCGCTTTTTCCCCGGATCAAAGAGCGGCTAAAACAGCTTGGCGGCACTCTCAGCGGCGGGGAACAACAGATGCTTGCGATATCAAGGGCGCTGATGTCAAGGCCGAAACTTCTTCTGCTTGATGAACCTTCCCTCGGAATCGCGCCGATCCTTGTCAAGGCAATCTTCGAAAAGATAGTTGAGTTGAACACTATGACAGGAATAACCATTCTCCTTGTGGAACAGAATGCAAACATCGCGCTTTCCGTTGCCAACTATGCCTATGTGATGGAAACAGGAAAGATCACTCTTGAGGGTGAAGCAAAGTCACTGCTGGCAAATGAGGAAGTTAGAAAGGCATACCTCGGAGAATGAATTGCCGTCTCAGGCCGGCTGATCATCTCTGGGAACTCCCGCATCATACATGAATCTCCCGCTTCCGAACCATTCCTGCCGCATAGCTCTCATCATTTCATATTATTCGCCGGACCTTCTTCATTAGTAACATTTCACAATATGGAAGTTATTGTGTGGAATCGCCGAAAAACTGCCTTCAGGTCACGGATAATGAAATTGAATATAGCGGCTGATTGAGGTAAATTTGCAGACTCTGAAGTGCAGTTATATTGACTGCAATACAATTGAATCATTTTCTGACTGCAGAATCGAGTTGCACGTTTTTTAAAGTTCCTAATTTTCAACTTCAAACACCATTAGACGACCATGAACCTGGCAACCAGAATGAACAACCTTGGCACTGAAACTGCTTTTGAGGTGCTTGCCAAAGCGAAGAAGCTTGAAGCGGAAGGTAAGAGCATAATACATCTTGAAATCGGCGAACCTGATTTTCCAACTCCCGAGAATATCTGCGAAGCGGCAGTCAAGTCTTTGAGATCCGGCGACACTCATTATACTCCTTCGGCCGGAATCCCCGAACTGAGGACATCCATTGCAAATTACATTAAGAGAACCAGGGGAATTGATGTCTCACCCGAGCAGGTGGTAATGACTCCCGGCGCAAAGCCGATAATGTTCTATGCAATACTTGCACTTGTAAACGAAGGCGACGAGGTTATCTATCCTAATCCGGGCTTTCCGATATATGAGTCGATGATCAATTTTGTGGGCGGCAAGGCGGTGCCTATACAGCTTAAGGAAGAAAAGAATTTTGCGTTCGACATTGAGGACCTCAAGAAACTGCTTTCGCCCAAGACGAAGATGCTGATACTCAACACTCCGCAGAATCCGACCGGCGGCATACTCACAGAGGCGGACATCAGGGCAATTGCCGATCTGCTGAAGCAATGGCCTGACGTAATAATCCTCAGCGATGAGATCTACAGCAGGCTAATATTTGAAGGATCGCACTTCAGCATTACTCAGATACCGGGCTTTCAGGACAGGACAATAATACTTGATGGTTTCTCCAAGGCATACGCTATGACGGGATGGAGAGCGGGCTACGGCGTAATGAACCTCGAGCTTGCGCCTAAGATCGCACAGCTTATGACAAACAGCAACTCATGCACAAATACGGTTGTGCAGAAGGCGTGCATCGAAGCTTACGAAGGCCCTCAGGATTCCGTTGACAAGATGCGTGAAGAGTTCAAAGCAAGGAGAGACATAATTGTTGACGGCCTGAATTCGATCAAGGGTTTCAAATGCAACCTGCCGCTCGGAGCGTTTTACGCATTCCCGAACATAACCGCCACGGGATACGGTTCTAGGGAACTGAACGACCATCTGCTATACAACGGAGGCGTTGCGGCGCTTTCGGGAACGGCATTCGGCGCGTTCGGCGAAGGGTATCTCAGGTTCTCTTACGCAAACTCGCGCGAGAACATCAAAGAGGCAATCAGAAGAATTAAGGAAATAATCTGAAAACAAATAATCTCAAATGGCTGAAGCACAAACCGAAATAAAGGACAAGATCCTCGAGATCCTGAAGAACAACGATGCAATAATGATCGCAAGTACAGGCGGAGAGTATTCTCCATGGATTCTCGGAGCATACTTTGCATCAAAGGATATTGACATATACGTTCTGCTCGAAACACACGGCAAGACGTTTGCAAATATCAGGAACAACAAGAGCGTTGCAATCTCAATATCCAAGAACGACGCAATGCAGGACTTCCTGCAGGCGCACGGCGAAGTTGAGATACTGCCCGACAGCGAAGAACCCGAAGTGAGGAAACTAATAGTTGACAAACTGCCGTGGTTTCAGACTTACACACCGGTTTCTCCTGTAAGGATAAGGGTGAAGAAATATTTTGTCACTTCACTTCAGAACGGCTGGTTTCCTGCAAAGGTACTGGAGAACTGAGGACTGCCTGATCTTCGATTTGTGACGGAAGTTCATATTGACGGACTGTAACTGCCGGAATGCACAAGGAATTTTATCGAACAGCGTTAAGGCATCTCTCATTTGAATTCTTTCAGCACTGAAATTATCTGATCAGCAATTACTCTGCAGCGGGTGATGCCCGCTGTTTGTTTTTTACCTTTGAACACGGAGGCAAGGTGCTTAACTTGATTTTCGAATTAATGTTAAAAGGCATTCTTTGAAGACGGATTACCTCATAATCGGAAGTGGCATTGCAGGACTTTCGCTGGCTCTGAAGCTTAGCAGGTTCGGCACAGTTTCGGTCATTACCAAGAAGCATAAGGCAGAATCGAATACAAACTATGCTCAGGGCGGCATAGCTGCGGTAATGGACAGCGCTGACTCTTTCGAAAGCCATATAGCAGATACGATTGATGCAGGCGCAGGGCTTTGCAATCTTGAGGCGGTTGAGAAGATAGTACGCGAGGGGCCGCAGATGATCAATGAGCTCATAGAAATAGGCGCAAGATTTTCTAAAGAACACGGTAAGCTTGAGCTTGGCAAGGAGGGCGGCCATTCAATGAACAGGATCATTCATGCGAAGGACCTTACGGGAAAGGAAGTCGAGAGGGCTTTGCTTCACAGGATACACTTGACGAAGAACATCAGGATATTTGAATACTACTTTGCGATTGATCTGTTGACTTACAGAAACCTTAAGAAGCCAGATGCGAAAGGAAAAGCATGCTACGGAGTTTACGCACTGAATGTGAAATCGAACAGAGTGGAAAAGATCATTGCCGGCAAGACAATACTTGCTACAGGCGGTGCAGGGCAGGTGTATCTTCATACAACTAATCCTTCCATCGCAACGGGCGACGGAATTGCGATGGGATACCGGGCAGGATGCGACATCGCAAACATGGAGTTCATACAGTTCCATCCGACTTCACTTTATGAAGCGGGAAGGGAAGACAACTCGGAACAAGTGTTTCTCATATCCGAAGCCGTGAGAGGCGCAGGCGCTGTGCTGAAGTCGAAATCGGGTAAAGAGTTCATGCACAAGTATGACAGAAGGGGATCGCTCGCTCCGAGGGACATAGTAGCGCGGGCAATTGACAACGAGATGAAGAAAACAAGCGACACGCATGTGATGCTTGACATGCGCCCGATGGGAAAGAGCAACATTGCGAAGATGTTTCCGAATATTTACAAGCACTGCTTGTCCAAAGGAATTGATCCTTCCGAGCAGATGGTGCCGGTGGTACCAGCGGCGCATTACACATGCGGCGGAATAAAGACCGACCTGCACGGTCAGACAAATCTGAGGGATCTCTATGCAAGCGGTGAGGTGACCATGACAGGAGTGCACGGTGCAAACAGGCTCGCATCAAATTCACTGCTTGAAGCAATGGTATTTTCAGACGCAATCTTTGAGAAGATCAGGCAGGAAGAAGAGGCCGCCCGCTCTGCTGCTGGAACCAGGCAACACTCAGCCGGGAAAAGAAAGAAGCTTGCTGAAGTTGATGATAACGTACTGAACTGGAACGACAAAGGAACGGTGAACAATGAAGAGTGGATACTAATCTCTCACAACAGGAGGGAGATAAAGGAGATCATGAGCGATTATGTTGGCATTGTTAGGAATACATACAGACTTGAGAGGGCTTACAGGCGAATTGACATGATCAAAAAGGAGATAAAAGAATTTTATGACAGAACAAAAGTGACTGTTGAATTGCTTGAGCTCCGAAACCTTGCCGCCGTGGCATATCTGATCATCGCATCGGCCATGAAGAGGCATGAGTCAAGAGGGCTTCATTACATGCTTGACTATCCAAAGAGGGACAACATTAACTTCCTTAGGGATACCGTGATAAAAAAAGAATTCAAGAAGCATAATAAAAGAAATGCAAAGAAAGTTTAATTGCCTGCGGCTTCTTGTGCCGGCTTTGTTGCTCATTCTGTTCTCATCATGCTCAAAGCAGGACAAGGAAACGAAGCAGGGCGTAAAGGAAAATCAGCCGGAAACAGAAAGCAAAGAGGCTCCGGGTTCTGCGGGCCAGAAGGAGATCGGATCGGAAGGAGAACTGAATTACGGAGAAGGAAGGCGGATCTACAGAATTGATAAGAATGACCTTAACTCTGACGGAAGAGAAGAACTGGTAGTGCTGAGCATAAGCACTCTAAATGATGACGACCGGAATTCTGTCCAGAAGTTTGATATGATCGAGATCTTCGCGAATGACTCGCTGAAGGGCAAGTTTGTGAAGAGGCTATCAGACACGGTTGACTTTGCAGTTGATGCACAGTACACGGACCTTTCGGGAACGGGCTTGAAAGAAGTGCTTGTGTTCACAAACTCCGGAGGCAACAGCTCTGTCGCATCGGAAGGGCTGTTCGTTTACGCAATGGATTCCGCATCAAACATCGGACTCGTAAAATATTTTGACAGCGGAGCGCCGAAGCTTGTGAAAGCCGGGAAGGGAAACTCATTTCAGATAGTTGTTACAGACCTCTTCCACGGCGTGATGCCGATGGCTCATGCAGTATCTTACACGGGAGAGATCTATGAATATGATTCAGAGAAGCTTGTGCTCAGCAACGAAAAGTTTCCCGAATATTATGATGAAAAGCTTAGGGGACTGACGGAGAAATACAAGGCCGTGAAGAGAAAAGTGGAAATGGGCATGCAGGCAGTTGACATGTCGTACCCGCTTTACCGTGAAGCGGCTGAAGTGATTGTGAATTACCGGGCCAAAGGAGACCTTGCCGGGCTTAGGAAGTTTTGGGAAGAAGAGAAAGAATCTCTTAAGAGAAACATTCCCGAGGATGAGTTCACAGATCTCAGCAATTTCGTTGGAAAGATACTTCCACAGGTAAACAATGCTTGACGATCCTGATGTCAGCATTGTAATAGTTACTTGGAACAGCGCTGACGATATCCGGGCTTGCCTGACCGGTGCAAATGCATCTCTCGGCAGTCTGAAAGGTGAGTTCATCGTGGTTGACAACGCTTCTTCTGATGAAACGAAAAGCGAGATCAGCAAGGCAGTTTCGGAAGGGGTTCACAACATCAATGTGATACTGAACAACTTCAACGCCGGATTTGCAAAGGCAAGCAATCAGGGAATACTTATTTCCAAAGGAAGAAACATCTTACTGCTTAATCCGGATACAGAGGCGGTTGGAGATTGCATTGAAGCGCTGAACCTGTTACTGGAATCAGACAAGAAGCTTGGAGCTGTTGCGCCACAGCTTCTGAATCCGGACAAGAGTGTTCAGCATTCATGCAGGGCATTTCCCGAATACAGTGACATTTGGCTTGAGTTTACAATGCTTCCGTCCATGTTTCCGAAAAACAAATTCCTTTCGCGGTGGAAGATGGGTAACTTCAGCCACAGTGAGCAGGCGACGGTGGATCAGCCGATGGCCGCGGCATTGCTGGTGAGCGGAGAATTGCTCCGCAAACTTGGAGGATTCGATGAGCAGTTTGTGATGTTCTTCAACGATGTTGACCTTTGCAAACGGATCTACGAAAATGGATTCAGGATCATGTTCACGCCGAAAGCCGTAATGTATCATGAAAAGGGGGCGAGCGTGAAAAAGAGGCGGACTGAGATGATAGATGCATGGAACGAAGACTGCATCCGCTATTTCAGTAAACATTTTGACAGGCCGGTGCAAAACGCATTGATGGGTAAGGCGCTGAAGGCATCGGGGGCTGTAAGAAAACTTTATCATAAGGCAACTTCATGAAAGCAGCAATTGCGCAGATCGAATGTGTGCTCGGCGATCTCGAAAAAAATATCAGGAAGCATCTTGAGTACTGCGAAAAAGCGGTCTCAAAAAAAGCCGACATCATCGTATTTCCCGAACTGTCGCTTACCGGCTATTCGCTCAAGGACATAAACACGGAGATTGCGGTCGATCCTTTCAAGACCAAACTTCTCTCCCGTATAAGGCAAATGAGCAGGAAGATATCAATAGTATGCGGGCTTGTTGAAGAAGCTGAGGACAATGCGCTCTATAACTCTGCGGCGTATTTCGAAGAAGGAGAGCTCAGGTTTACACACAGGAAAGTATATCCCCCCACCTACGGATTGTTTGAGGAGTTCAGGCATTTTTCGAGAGGCAGGGATTGCAGGGCGCATGAAACAAAATTCGGCAAAGCGGCGTTACTTGTGTGCGAAGATCTATGGCACATGTCACTGCCTTACATAGCGGCAATGGACGGTGCCAGGATAATAATAGGAATTGCGGCATCTCCAACAAAGCTTACGGACAGTTCGGAAATTCCTTCAAACTACACAATAAATACGGAGCATCACAGCTCGTATGCGAGGTTGCTTTCATCTTATATGCTTTTTGCAAACCGTGTCGGCTACGAGGACGGAGTAAATTTCTGGGGCGGAAGCGAAGCAGTTGATCCGTTTGGAAATGTGATTGCCGCGGCAAAGTTCTTTGAGGAAGATATTATCTATGCGGATATTGACGATTCGGAGATCAGGAGGGCAAGGCAAATGGCAAGGCATTTTCTTGATGAGGATATTGACGTTACAGTGAGGAACCTCAGCAGGATACAGGGAAAATGAGAGTGCAGGCGGCTGATTCGAAGGCAGGGTAAGGAAATTCGAATTTCCCCAAATTCCTATTTTGAGTATTTTCAAAT
>DAIQRO010000005.1:20256-21335 GCA_036786155.1 Bacteroidota bacterium | reverse complement strand
GAAAGACTTACAGACAGGGAAAAGGAAGTTCTCAAGTATGTGGTGGAGAACTTTATAAAGAGCGCCAATCCGGTGGGTTCGAGAAGTGTATCCAAACAGACGGACCTGCAGTTGTCATCGGCAACAATCAGAAACGTGATGTGCGACCTTGAGGAAATGGACCTGCTTGGTACACCGCATACATCTGCAGGAAGAGTGCCCACTGACAAAGGCTACAGATATTATGTCGATCTTCTGATGGAGCGTGAAAGGATCAATCCCGAGGATGAGTCAAGCATAAAGGCGAGACTTGAAGAAGCCAATATGACGCTCACGGAAAAGGAAAACCTGTTTGCGGAAACATCGAGGATACTGGGAAAAGTGGCAAAGCTGATTGCGGTGGTGTCTGAGCCGATAATATCGCAGGGCATATTCGAGAAGCTAGAGTTTGTGAAGCTTTCATCAAACAAGATACTTGTAGTGCTCAACGTGCATTCCGGCATCGTGAGGACTGTGATACTGGAGTTTGACAGCGACATTCCCAAAAACCAACTGGACCATATCGCTTCTTCTTTCAATGAAAGATACAGCGGCATGGCGCTCGGAAAAATAAAGGAGCTGAATCCGCCGGGAAAATTCGATCCGCGCAACAGGGACAATCTTGTGCTTAACAGACTGATCGGCACAATAGAGAAGATCACCTATGAAGAAGAAAAGGGAAAGAATATTTTCGTCGGAGGGACGGGAGACGTGATCCTTCAGCCCGAATTCGGCAATCCAAGGAATTTCAAGGACATTATAGAGCTTGCCGAGGACAAGAATCTTGTAATTCACATTTTTCACAACACTCCGCAGAAGGATAATGACATGATGATCACGATCGGAAGCGAGAATGAGGACGAGAAGCTGAAGAATTACAGCGTGGTTACAACATCTTACAGCATGGGTGATGTAAAGGGAAACATTGGGGTGATAGGCCCGAAAAGAATGAACTATGCGAGAATGATCTCACTGCTGAGGTTTACTTCAAGGCTGATAAACGAAATTTCAAGCCACTGAGATATTTCAATGCGAAATCACAAAATCAAATAATGACCAAA
>DAIQRO010000005.1:13444-20246 GCA_036786155.1 Bacteroidota bacterium | reverse complement strand
ATCATATTAATGTAAAAGACGGCAATGAGAAGGCCGTGAAGAACGAGAAAGGCACTCCGGCCGAAATCGGAAACTCTGAAGGCACGGAAGCAGAAGTGCAGAACTTAAGGGAACTTCTTCAGAGAAAAGTTGCAGAGTTTGAAAATTACAGAAGAAGGACCGAGAATGATCTCGTCAACAGTACGGCATACGGAATTGAGAAGGTGATCAAAGAGCTTCTTCCGGTATATGACGATCTGCAACGTTCCATAGAATCTGTTGAAAAGGGAGAGACAAAAGATTTTGAAACGCTTAAGACCGGAGTCAAACTGATTTACGACAAATTCAGGGGAGTGCTGGAGAGGGAAGGGCTGACAGAGATCAACACTGTCGGAAAGCCGTTTGATGTGGAGCTGAGCACAGCGCTCATGCAGGTTCCAAAAGAGGATGTGCCTCCGCATACGGTCATTGAATCCTTTGAGAAGGGCTATAAACTCAACGGAAAAGTGATTAGGCATGAGAAGGTGATGGTATCATCCGAGCCTGAACTTCCCGCGCATAACGAGGATAATTAAGTAAAAGATGACGAAGAGAGACTACTACGAAGTATTGAATGTTTCCAAGGGAGCCTCGAAGGAAGAGATCAAGGCATCCTACAGGAAGCTGGCGATGAAATATCATCCTGACAAGAATCCCGGAAACAAGGAAGCAGAAGCCAAGTTCAAGGAGCTTGCCGAAGCATACGAAGTTCTTTCAGACGAGAGCAAGAAGGGAATGTACGACAGGTTCGGGCATCAGGGAGTAAGCGGTGCCGGCGGCTTCAGGGACATGAACGACATATTCTCGCACTTCGGCGATATTTTCGGGGGCTTCGGCGGAGGCGGCAGTATATTTGACGACTTTTTCGGAGGAAGCCAGACAAGGCGAAGGCACGAGACAGGTATTCGCGGAAGCGACCTGAGGATCAACCTTAAGCTAACTCTCGAAGAAATTTCAGAAGGCGTTGAAAAGGAGATAAAAGTAAAGAAGTTCAAGAGATGCTCAAAGTGCGAAGGCTCAGGAGCAAACGGTTACAACGGTTATGAATCATGCAGGCACTGCAATGGTACGGGCGAGATAAGGCATGTATCCCGTTCAATGTTCGGACAGTTCATTAATGTGACGCAGTGCAGTCACTGCGACGGCGAAGGAAGGATTATCAAGGACAAGTGCGAGGATTGCGGCGGCGAAGGTGTGGTAAAGGGTGAATCAAAGATAAAGGTAGACATCCCCGTTGGAGTCAGTGAAGGCCAGTACATTCCGATGCGCGGGCACGGCAATGCAGGAAAGCGCGGAGGAAATTCGGGAGACCTTTACCTGTACATTGAGGAGGAGAAGCATAAGGTATTTGAGAGGGAAGGTAACGACATTTTCCTGAACCATGTAGTCAGCATTGCGGAAGCAGTTCTCGGCACGGAAGCTGAAATACCTGTCCTTAACGGCGGCAATGTGAAACTCACAATAGACCCGGGAACGCAGTCAGGAACATTACTGAGGATCAAAGGTAAGGGAATCAGGCATCTTGAGGGACACGGCCGCGGTGATCAGATAATCAGGGTTAATGTTTTCATTCCTTCAAAAGTAACAGGTAAGGAGAAGGACATGCTTAAGGAACTGGCAGATTCGGAAAATTTCAAACCCAAAAAACCCGGAAAACATACTCATGGTGAGAATAAGGCTGAGAAAGCCGGCAAAGGATTCTTCAAGAACGTGTTCGGATAACAGCATTTCAAGGTTTATCAGCAATTCTTAACTCCCCGGGCGGATGTCCGGGGAGTTTTTTTATTACCAAATCTTTATGTGGGTAACCATTTGGTTACAATTAAATTAAACGCGTAACGATTTATTAATTCGTGGTAAATCTGTCATCTGTACTTTTGATGAAATTCTAAAACCCGAATGATCAGATTATACGGCTTCGCGATTCACCTGGTTCTACTTCTCTTAATATCTCAGACATCATTTTCCCAATCGATCACAGGCAAGATACTTGATGCCTCAACATCCGACCCGCTGGTTGGCGCTACAGTCAAAGTGTCCGGGTCCACATCAGGCGCAATTTCAGATATTGACGGCACTTTCACAATTGACGGACTTCAGCCCGGCAGATATGACCTCGAAATAAGTTACATAGGATATCTCTCAAAAGTAGTGCGGGATGTAACTGTTACGAAAGGTGAGCCCGCGAGAGTGGACATCTCTCTTTCTGAAGAGGGTGTCATAACGGAAGAGATCAGCGTTGAAGCTGACCCAACTCTGGCTAACGAAGAATCACTGCTGATGGAACAGAAGAACTCGGATGTAATACAGGACGGCATCAGTGAACAGCAGATCAAACGAGCTCCGGATGCAAATGCATCGGATGTGGTAAAAAGGGTTACCGGCGTAAATATTGTCGGCAACAAATTTGTGTTCATAAGAGGCATCTCAGACAGATACAATAACACAACATTGAACAGCGTATCTGTGCCGAGCACAGAGACCGACAAGAAGTCATTTACATTCGACATCTTTCCGTCGAAACTCCTTGAGAATATCATCATCGTAAAATCATTTACTCCCGACCTGCAGGGAAACACTTCGGGCGGACTGGTTCAGCTTACCACAAAAGATTTTGTTGATCAGCTTACTTACTCTTTTGAACTTTCAGGAACATTCCTGAACACAACAACGCTTAAAGAAGGTTTCTATGACTACAATGCGGGACAAAGCAAACTGCTCTTCTGGAATTCCGGATATGATGACGGAGGCAGGGCGATTCCATCAAACTTCCCATCAACTCCTTTCTCAGGATACAACAATTACGGAAAGACTCTCAAGAACAATTGGGGACAAAATGACAACAAAGCTCCTATGAACGGCGGCTTCCAGCTGTCGCTCGGCAACAGCTTCAATGTCGGCGGAAATCCTCTTGGGATCCTTGGTTCATACACTTACAGGAATCAGTTTGCTAACTCGGAAATAAGCAGAAACATATACAACTACGATACAACCTCACTTCTTGATATGGAAGGAAGGTCGTCTGTTTACAGCGTATTGAGCGGAGCGCTTCTTAATGTGAACTATAAACTCGGAAACAACAACAAGTTCAGCGTCAAGAACACATACTCGCTACTCTCAGATGACTATACACAGTACTTTGAGGGAACAGACCTTATAGAATCGAACAACGAAAAACGGCTATACGGATACTACTTCAATGAGAGAAGCCTCTATACAACTCAGCTTTCGGGAAGCCACTATATCGGAACCGGCTCATCGATCGGAATTAGCTGGCATGCATCCTACTCCGAGGCCGACAGGAATGAGCCGGATTACAAGACCCTCAGCTATCAGAGAGTGCAGGGAGAAAAGACACCATTCTTTGTGCCGATAACGACAGTTCCGAATTCCAGGGTTGGTGAGAGATTCTTCTCCGAACTTAAAGACCTCGGAAGGTTTGCAAATATGGATTATGAAATGAAATTTGTGGAGCTTGGCAAAGAGTTCAAGAGCAAGTTCAAGGCAGGACTGCTTGCAACAGACACAAGAAGGCAGTTCAAGGCAAGGTTGTTTGCACCAATCAAGACTTTCACGTCACCGTTTGACATTCTGTTCCAGCCACCGGATTCTGTACTTGGTCCTTGGAACATTGACTCGACTATCATTTCTTATGTTGAAACAACGAACAAAAGCGATTCATACGATGCAAACGAAAACACTTATGCAGGTTACGGAATGTTTGACGGATACTACGGCAAGTTCAGGTTTGTCCTTGGCCTGAGATACGAATACAACGAACAGAAACTTAACAGCTTTCAGAGGACCACACAGGATCCTGTGAATGTTTATCAGATAAACAGGGACTATCTGCCCTCAGCAGGTTTGACTTACGAACTCAATCCGCAAACCAATCTCAGGGCTTCGTACTCAATGACCGTTTCCCGCCCGGAACTCAGGGAGCTTGCGCCTTTCGGTTTCATTGATTTCATAACTCAGGGGGAAACATCGGGAAATCCTGATCTTGAAGAATCTCTGATCAGAAATTTTGACCTGCGCTACGAGCTCTATCCCGAGCCGGGGGAAATCCTTTCAGCTAGCCTGTTCTACAAAAAATTTGACCAACCGATCGAAAGAGTTGTGGTTCCGGTGCAATCAGGAGATTTCAGGCCGTCATACACCTTTGAGAATGCAAAGAACGGAGCCGTGAATTACGGTATTGAGATCGAAGTAAGGAAGAAGCTCGGGTTCATCTCAAAGTACCTCCGTGATCTTTCGTTTAACGGCAACGTGACTTTTGTAAACTCCGAAGTGGATCTTGAAGGTCTTCAGATCGGATCAACAGATACGAAACGCAGGATGGAAGGGCAGTCGCCTTATCTTCTTAACCTTGGATTGTTCTATGACAACTACGATCTAGGACTGAGCCTGAACGTACTTTACAACAGGTTCGGTGAGAGGATAACAGAAGTAGGGAAGATCCCCTTCAATGATGTAAGAGAGCAGGGCAGGAATGTGTTCGATTTCAGCGCAACAAAGAGCTTCCTGGATAATTTCGAAGCCAAGTTCACAGTAAAGGATATTCTCGCTGAAGATCAGATCTTCCTTCAGGAATTTGACCTTGAAGGGCAGTCGTTTGACAAGATTGTTCTCAGAAATACCTTCGGTACAAATTACACCTTTACATTGTCATACAAGTTCTGAGGTTCTTTTCTAATCAATGAAGGAGACAAGATGTTCAGCCATGAAGATCAACAGGAAGAAAGGCCGAAACTGAAAACGGAAACCCTGATAGTTTCCGACATCCATCTCGGCTCAGAAGTAGCAAGACCAAAAGCGGTAAGAAAGGTGCTTGAAAGCTATGACTTCAAAAGGTTGATCCTGCTCGGCGACATCTTTGACGACCTTAACTTTACAAGACTTAAGAAAGATCACTGGAACCTCCTTTCATATATCAGAAAACTTTCCAACCCGGAAAGGAACAAGGAAGTTGTTTGGGTGGAGGGCAATCATGACGAAGGACTCTCGGAGATCATGTCCCTAATGATGGGCATTAAAGTTTACGATGAATACATGTGGGAATCCGGCGGCCGCAGTTTCCTTGCCATACACGGTCATCAGTTCGACAGGTTTCTGACTGAGAATGTGCTTATCAGCAATGTGTCATCATACGTTTATGACAAAGTTCAGAAGTGGGACAGTGAAACGCAGAGCATCTCAAGATTCATAAAGCGCAAGAGCAAGAGCTGGCTGAGGCTTTCAAACAAGATTGCTTCGGAGGCAATAGAATATGCAAGAGGAAAATCTGCAGACACAGTGATATGCGGTCATACGCATCAGAGCATTACAGTCAGCAGTGAAGGCATTTCATATTACAATACGGGATGCTGGACTGACATTCCTTCAAATTATATCGCAATTGGAAATGACGGTATTGTTAAGATATTGGAAGAATCCCCGGCATTGCCGGCAAGAAGGAATGCATCATAATTGAGTCTTACAAAATACAAATATCAGATTTTCAGGAATTGTTCTTTCGAAACTAACTAATAATTGTTCTTTCAAACCAAAACAAGGACCATGAAAAAAATGCCTGCACTGATTTGTGCGATTGCTATGCTTTTTGCAGTAAACAGCAAAAGCATATCGGCAGTAGATTCAACCACGCTAAACTCCGCCGTAATAAACTCCAACGTCACACTGAATTCCAATACTGTATATCTGATGAAGGGATTCAACTACATAAGAAACAATGCAACCATCTCCATTCAGCCCGGTACCGTAATCCTCGGAGATTTTGAATCGAAGGGAACGCTCATAGTTGAAAGGGGCTCGAAGATCTATGCAAACGGAACAGTCTCAAGCCCGATAATCTTCACAAGCGAGAAACCTGCGGGACAGAGAATAATCGGCGACTGGGGCGGAATTATCATTCTCGGAAGGTCAGCCATCAACACATCTTCCGGCGCTGACTCAGCGGAGATTGAAGGCTTCGGACCCGGACTCGGCCCGGTTTACGGAGGCCAGCCGGTAGTGAATGATGACAGCTCCGGCGTTCTCAGATATGTCAGGATTGAGTTTCCCGGCGTTAACCTCACAGGCATTTCGGGCAACGAGATCAACGGACTTACGCTCGGGGGTGTCGGCAACAGGACGGTGATCGAGTATGTGCAGGTCAGCTACAGCGGCGATGACGCATTCGAATTCTTCGGCGGAAATGTGAATTGCAAGTATCTCGTAGCTTATAAGACACTCGATGATGACTTCGACTGTGACAACGGATACAGAGGCAGGATACAGTACGGCCTTGCTGTCAAGGATAAGGGAATTGCAGACGTCAGTTCTTCAAACGGATTTGAGATCGACAATAACAACAACGCCCCTAATAATTTCAACTCGCCAAGAACCAGCCCCGTATTCTCAAATATTACCTTGGTCGGCCCCTACGAGACTACCGGCACTGTTGTTGATCCCCTGCACCAGAGAGGCGGACATCTCAGAAGGAACAGCCTTCCGAAGATCTACAACTCGATCATCATGGGATACAGAGTCGGATTCAGATTCGATGGCTCGGGAGTATGGGATGCTTCAACAGGCGATACGCTTCAGATCAGAAACTCCATAATGGCTGGCAATCTGAAGCTTGCAGATACAAGTGCATCAACATCATTCAGTCCCACAAACTGGCTGCAAACCTCTTCGTTCCAGAATTCCGTTCTTGCCACAGCCGCCGCCGCGGGACTTACAAGTGCATTCAACATTTATCCTGATCCTGCAGGCAGTAACGTTACCAACTGGGTTCCGT
>DAIQRO010000005.1:8994-13346 GCA_036786155.1 Bacteroidota bacterium | reverse complement strand
GAGGTGCATTCGGCACAGTCAACTGGACGCAGACGTGGGCTCAGTTTGACCCGATGATTTATGTTCTGCCCGTCTCGGTGAGCAACATCTCTTCATTGACTCCTGAGTCGTTCAGCATTTATCAGAATTATCCGAATCCGTTCAACCCCTCTACCAGGATAAGATTTGAAATTGCATCAGGCAGTGATGTGAGACTTTCTCTGTATGATGTTTCAGGCAAAAGCCTCGGCGAACTGTTCAATGGAAAGCTGAACGCCGGAGTTTATGAATATGAATGGAATGCCGGTAACCTATCGAGCGGAGTTTACTTCTGTAGATTGGAAGCGGCAGGATTTGCAAAAGCGATTAAGATGACTCTTGCTAAGTAACATTTTCTGAACCAGTACCATAATAACCAAAGCCCCGGCGAACATCCGGGGCTTTTTCTTTTCGTGATGTTTCCATAGATATCGAAATTCTGTCAGTTTCACGACAGTCCCATTGTGTTAAGATTAGGTAATACATTCATAATCTGCTTAATGAGAACATTAATCTTACACAATACATGTTGATTAGATTTGTACATCATTTGAAAATGCTCAACAACCAACTTAAACCATAAAGGAGAAATGATGAAGCAAATCATCACCATTACAATTGCAGTAATGCTGATGTTCTGTGCTGTGAAATCAGATGCGGCAATTGATTCCACTACGCTGAACAGTTCAGTGATCACAAGCAATCTGAATCTCAACAGGACCACAACCTACCTGATGAAGGGATTCAATTACATAAGAAACGGCGCCACAATCAACATCCCTGCGGGAACTGTTATCCTTGGAGACTTTGAAACAAAAGGCACACTGATAATAGAAAGAGGTTCGAAGATCTATGCTAACGGAACTGCTGAGTGTCCGATAGTCTTCACAAGTGAAAAGCCTTCCGGATTAAGAAACACGGGAGACTGGGGAGGTGTGATCGTTCTCGGAAGATCGGGAATCAATACGGCTTCCGGCGCAGACTCTGCTGAAATAGAGGGCTTCGGTCCCGGACTCGGCCCGGTTTACGGAGGACAGCCGAGAATTGACAATGACAGTTCAGGTGTCATCAGGTATGTAAGAATAGAATTTGCCGGAATCAACCTTACCGGTATCTCGGGCAATGAGATCAACTCGCTCACAATGGGCGGTGTCGGAAGCAGAACCGTTATTGAGAACGTGCAGGTCAGCTATGCAGGTGATGATGCGTTTGAGTGGTTCGGAGGTAACGTAAACTGCAAAAGACTTATAGCATATAAAAGCGTTGATGATGATTTTGACTGTGACAACGGCTTCAGAGGAAAAGCGCAGTTCCTTCTTTCAGTGAAAGACAAAGACATTGCAGACGTGAGCCAGTCGAACGGCTGGGAAATTGACAACAACTCTGCCGGCAACTACAATCAGCCGAGGACAGGAATGGTGTTCTCCAATGTTACAATGGTCGGGCCGTTTGAAACAACTTCTACTCCTGTAAACGCACTGCATCAGAGAGGCGGCCACCTAAGAAGAAGCAGTCTGCCGAAGATCTACAACTCAATTGTGATGGGTTACAGAGTTGGATTCAGACTTGACGCCTCCGGCGTATGGAACGCTTCAACAGGTGATACCATACAGATTAGAAACACAATCCTTGCAGGAAATCTGAGAACTGCAGATACAAATGCTGCAACTGCATTCAGCCCAACCAACTGGCTGCAGAATGTATCTTTCAGCAACTCTGTACTTTCAGCAACATCCGCAGTCGGACTTACAAGCCCGTACAACATTTATCCTGATCCGTCAGGAAACAACGTAACAAACTGGGTGCCGACAGGCGGATCTCCTGCCCTGAGCGGAGCTGATTTCTCCAATCCGAATCTCGCAGGCTTTGAGGTTGTCTCATATAAGGGCGCATTTGGTTCGGTCAACTGGACAGCCGGCTGGGCGGTCTTCAATCCGAAAACTTATGCACTGCCTGTCCCGACAGACTTCGTTGTGAAGGCAATACCGGAAGGTCTTGTGAATGTAACGGCTCCCTGCGAACCCGGATGCAACCCGAAACTCATCGGTACGCTTGTGAACGGATCATGCCAGGTTTTGGCAACAAGCGAGGCGGAGATAAATCTCTCGACAAAGCAAACCACTTTCTGCTTTGATTATGTGCCGACGGGCTCATACTGGCTTGTTGTAAAATACAAGAACAGCATTGAGACCTGGAGTGCAGGCCAGTATTCATTTACCTCGGGCGCAGCAAACAGCTACGATTTCACAACCGGACAGTCACAGGCATACGGTAACAATCTTGTTAACATTGGCGGCACATGGGCAATGTACTCGGGCGATGTCAACAATGACTGCGTGGTTGACGCATCGGATATTTCATTGCTCGACAACGATGCATTCAATTTTGCATCGGGATGCGTTGTCACGGATCTCAACGGCGACTGCGTAGTTGATGCTTCCGACATCAGCATTGCAGACAACACCGGCTTCAACTTTGTCGCCTGCTTCAAGCCGTGTCCGTAATTCCGGATAGAGCGAAACAATAACAAATATGAAACACTGCGGGATGAGGCTCTTATGAGTCTCATCCTGCAACATTTTTTTAAAAGACAAAAAAGTAAAAATGAAAAAACTGATTCCCGCAATTGTTCTTTTCGCGGTTCTTGCAACATCAGTTGTCTCGAACGCACAGAATCCGACATACTCCCTCACGCTTGACAATGCAGTCTTTACAACAGATTCTCTTGTCTTCGATGTTCACATAAAGCATACAAACCCGGGAGCTGTCAGTCAGTTTCAGTATGCGCTCGGACAGTATTTTCTCACCTTCAACACTGCAATTGCAAACGGCTCGGGCACATATACCTACAGGATCATCGGTTCAGATCTGCCTGAGAACCAACGGCCGAGAAATCCGTCTGTTGCAGGTAACACTCTCAGGCTTGCGGTAAACACGGCTGTCGGCGCAGGGAACGGATACATCATTTCTTCAACGGGCAGTGGAACGCTTGTTGTAAAGATGAGTCTTAAGCATTCAGCCGGACTTAACATCAACAATGCTCTGAACCTTGCCTGGGTAAATCCGGGCGGCGGCCAGTTCTGGACAAAGGTCTTTGCCTATGTGAACAATGTCAGTACTGAGCTTACAAATGCAGGAAGCCACAGCGTTGTCTCCGTAAATCAGATCGCGAGCGTCATTCCGGAAAAGTATGAGATCTATCAGAACTACCCCAATCCTTTCAATCCGTCAACGAAGATAAGGTTTGATCTTCCTCAGACATCAGAAGTAGTTCTTTCGGTGTTTGATATTTCGGGAAGGGAAGTGACAAGATTGTTCTCCGGAAAACTTCAGGCGGGAAGTTTCGAGTACAAATGGGATGCTTCTAATCTCTCAAGCGGTGCGTACTTTTACAGGATACAGGCGGGGAGCTTCTCAAGGACAATGAAGATGATGCTTGTGAAGTGACCGGTGTTAGCGGAGGTGGGTTGGATTTTGAGGGCCGGACTTTAGTCCGGCCTTTTTTGTGCGGACAAAATTGGCGGTCGAATTCTCAGAGATCAGAATTCTTACGATTTACATTAAGCCGGGATTCATCTTGAATGCCTGCACAAGTTTCAGCTTCAGCTGAAACTTGCAGTGGCAGGGCAGTCATTCATGACTGCAATATGGTGTAAAATAAAACTCAATATTTGTGTATTTTCAATTTCTATGACTCCGCTCGACACATCTTGCATAAACACTATCCGGATACTCAGTGCCGATGCCGTGCAAAAGGCGGAATCGGGGCATCCCGGCATGCCTATGGGTGCAGCGGCTATGGCTTATGCTTTGTGGATGAATCATCTCCGTTTTGATCCTGTCGATCCGGAATGGCCTGCAAGAGACAGGTTCATCCTGTCCGCCGGACACGGAAGCATGCTGTTGTACAGGCTGCTCTATCTCACGGGTTACGATCTTTCTCTTGATGACATTAAGAGATTCAGACAGCTTGACAGCAAGACGCCCGGGCATCCGGAGTATCATATCACCCCCGGCGTTGAAACCACAACAGGTCCGCTGGGACAAGGGTTTGCTACAGGAGTGGGAATGGCAATCGCGCAGAAGTATCTTGCTTCAGTCATGAACAAGCCGGGATACCCGCTGTTCGATTACAGGATTTATGGCATCGTCAGCGACGGTGATCTGATGGAAGGAATTTCTTCTGAAGCTGCGTCGCTTGCAGGCCACCTGAAACTCGGCAATATCATCTATCTCTATGACGACAACAGCATTTCGATAGAAGGCAATACGAGCATAGCTTTTACTGAGGATGCCGCAGAGCGGTTCAGAGCTTTCGGATGGCAAGTGATTAC
>DAIQRO010000005.1:4987-8965 GCA_036786155.1 Bacteroidota bacterium | reverse complement strand
ATGATATCGAATCTGTCTCAAAGGCAATTGATGAAGCGGTTCGTACCAAGGACAAGCCTTCGCTGATCAAGGTCAAAACTCACATTGCATTCGGAAGCCCAAACAAAGTTGATTCTGAATCAGCGCACGGTTCTCCACTCGGAACCGAAGAACTTAAACTTACAAAGATAAATCTGGGATTTGACCCGGGTAAGGATTTTTTCATCGGCGATGATGTGCTCGCACACTTCAGAAGCAAAGGCAGCCGGAGTTCAGAAGAACACAGAAAATGGAATGAGCTCTACGCAAAGTATTCGGTTGAGCATCCGGAATTATCATCAATGTATGAAAGATCTTGTGACACAAGGATCAATGTTGATGAACTCCTGCCGGAATTTCCTCCATCTGAAAGCGGAATTGCCACAAGGCAGGCATCCGGCACAACTCTCAACAGTATCGCAAAGGCATTGCCGTTCATGATCGGCGGCTCCGCTGACCTTGCTCCGTCAAACAACACTTTTCTGAACGGCTTCGCCTCCTTTCAGTCTAATGATTACAGTGGCAGGAATCTGCACTTCGGAGTCCGTGAGCACGCAATGGGCGCGGTGCTCAATGGCATCTCGCTTACGAAACCTATGACGGCTTACGGAGCAACTTTCCTGATCTTTTCAGACTATATGCGTGCGGCTATCAGGCTTGCAGCCATCATGAAAATCCGTCCGGTATATGTCTTCACGCATGATTCGATAGCACTCGGCGAAGACGGGACAACGCATCAGCCGGTTGAACAGCTTGCATCTCTCAGGGCAATTCCTGATCTTATTGTGATTCGTCCCGCCGATGCAAATGAAACCGCAGAGGCATGGAAGACCGCTCTCGGCATTTCGAACTCTCCGGTTGCACTGATACTTACAAGACAGAAGGTCCCCGTATTCGACAGAGCCGTTTTTCCTCCTGCATCGGAGATCTCTAAAGGTGCTTATGTAATGAAAGACTGCGGAAGCGAAATTCACATTATTCTCATTGCCACTGGTTCTGAAGTTCAGCTTGCTCTGAAAGCTTCTGATGCGCTTCTCGAAAGAGGAATATGTGCGAGAGTTGTCAACATGGCGTCATGGGAGCTATTTGAAATTCAGAATTGCTATTGAAGCCGGTTCGGGATTCGGATGGGAGAGATATGCAGGATGCGCCGGAACAGTAATCGGAATAAATGAATTCGGAAAGTCGGCTCCGGGCGAAGTGCTGATGAAAGAGTTCGGATTCACAGTTGACAATATCGTACAAAAGGCAGAACAACTGCTTGAGAAAAACAAAACAAGTCTGCAATGAAAGAAATGAAACTGAAGAACAAAGACATCAGATTGGGTAAGATAAAAAGCAAAGTGCTTGCAACGATGAAGAAGTTTGAGAAGAAGAATATCATAAAGAGGATCTGGGAGAAAGACCATACGGTATGGAAGAAGGATGAGAAGTATTCTTCTCTGATATTGAACCGGCTCGGCTGGCTGTCTCTTCCATATACCATGACAAACAATGTCTATGAGATCAACGAGTTCACAAAGGAAGTTATAGCCGATGGATTCACGGAAGCGGTTCTGCTTGGCATGGGGGGAAGCAGTATGGGGCCCGAAGTGCTTTCAAACGTTTTCGGAACGGCAAGAGGTTACCTGAAACTCCGCGTACTTGATACCACTGATCCGTCCGCAGTGAGCAGGATTTCGCAAAGCATAGACCTTCAAAAGACGCTGTTCATTGTCTCAAGCAAGTCAGGTTCTACGATCGAAGTTGATTCTATGTTCAGATATTTCTTCGGGATGCTAAACGATGCCGGAACCAAGGAACCGGGGAGGCACTTCGTTGCTATAACTGACAGCGGAACTGTTCTTCAGACGCTTGCGCAGGAAAACGGATTCCGAAAAGTGTTCACAAATCCTTCCGATATTGGCGGCAGATATTCCGTACTTTCTTATTTCGGACTCGTACCTGCATCGCTGATGGGTATCGACCTGATTGAATTTCTCCGGAATGCCGGCAATATGATGAACATGTGTTCAAATCTCGATCCGTCACAGAATCCGGGTGTATTGATAGGCATCATAACGGGCATTGCAGCCTTGGACGGCAGGGACAAGCTCACTCTGACTTATACAAATGAGCTGAAGTCTTTCGGCTACTGGCTGGAACAGCTTGTTGCAGAAAGCACCGGAAAAGAAAAGAAAGGCATTCTCCCGGTTGAAGGTGAAATGCCGGATAAGCCTGCTGTTTACGGAAGGGACAGGATCTTTGTAACAACATTTCTCTCAAAGGATTTGAAGCTGAAGAAGAAAGTCTCCTCTCTTGCACGTAAAGGGTTTCCGTCAATAAACATTATGCTCACTGATAAATATGATGTGGCAGGGCAGTTCTATTTGTGGGAGTTTGCAACAGCAGTTATGGGAGTCTTGCTTGGCATTAATCCTTTTGATGAACCGAATGTGAAGGAAAGCAAAGACAATACGACCCGCGTGCTGAATGATTTTGGAAAGAACGGAAAACTTCCCGAAGAGAAACCAACCGTTAAGGAAGGCCCGATAGGAATAACGGCTTTGCTAAAACCGGCAAAGTCACGGCCGAAGTCGAAGAAACTTATGAACTCCCGGGACCTGCTCAAAGCATTTTTTGCAGGCAAGGTAAAAGGGGATTACTGTGCGCTGATGGCTTACATAGAAGGGAGTAAGACAAACATCAAACAGCTCAACAGGATCAGAGAGTTGATAAAGGTCTCAAAGAGATCCGCAGTTACGGCCGGCCTCGGCCCGAGATTACTGCATTCAACCCGACAGTATCATAAAGGCGGCCCAAACACCGGGCTGTTCATTCAGTTTGTGACAGGCGATAAGTTCGACATAGGTATTCCCGGCAGATCTTATTCATTCGCAACACTTAAGAATGCACAGGCGATCGGCGATTATGAAGCCCTGCAGAAATGGAACCGCAGGGTATTGAGAGTAAGCCTTGGAGAAAATACTGAGAAAGGCCTTCGGAAATTCTATGATTGCCTTAAGAAGGCGATCTGAGGATCTGTGTGAATTTGTAAGTCTCAGGCATTGACTCACTTTGAACAGAGTATTATCATTAACCGGCTTCAACGGTTTAATCCTCTTTTGTGAGATGTACATGTCTTTTGAATTTCCGCAAGCAGACGAATCAACTTTTCGTGAATCTTATTAAATCAAAATATCTGTTCACATGCGGCTTGGAATTATAGGATTAGGCAAGATGGGGGGCAACATGGCTTTGAGGCTCATCGGCAAGGGGCATGAAGTTGTTGTGTATGACAGGAACCCTGAGCTTGTATCTTTATTTGCAGGCAAGGGTGCATTGCCGTCAGGCGACATAGCGGAATTCGTTTCAAAGCTTAGTCCGAGAAGAGTTGCATGGATCATGGTGCCTTCCGGAGATCCTGTTGATGATACGATCGATAAGCTGACGAAGGTGATGGAGAAGGGTGACATAATTGTTGACGGCGGCAATTCCTATTACAAGGATTCAATGGCAAGGTACGGGAAGTTGGCCGCGATCGGCATCAGCTTTGTGGATGCGGGCACAAGCGGCGGAATTTGGGGACTGAAAGAGGGCTACTGTATAATGGCAGGAGGAGATAAGGATGCTTTCGACTTCATTGAGCCGGCAGTCTCATCGCTTGCACAGGATGGAGGTTATCTTTACACGGGAGCTTCAGGATCAGGACACTACGTGAAGATGATTCACAACGGTATCGAGTACGGGTTGATGGAAGCTTATGCGGAAGGTTTCGAACTTCTTAAGAGATCGGGATTCGAACTCGACCTGCAGAGAGTTACTTCGCTGTGGATGCACGGTAGTGTGGTAAGGTCCTGGTTGTTGGAATTGATCGGATCGGCTCTGAACAAGGATCCCGAACTTGCAGGCATAAGGGGTTATGTGGAAGATTCAGGTGAAGGAAGATGGACACTGATCGATGCAATTGAAAAGAGTGTG
>DAIQRO010000005.1:2936-4954 GCA_036786155.1 Bacteroidota bacterium | reverse complement strand
TTCACGGCAGGATGATTCGTTCGCGGCCAAGGTGCTTGCAGCTCTGAGGAATGAATTCGGAGGCCATGCTGTGAAGAAAGCGGAGGATGATACAAAATGAAAAATTCCTGCAATGCAGCATAACGGACTCGACCAGCCTGTACAGGTTCCTCAGCCTTGCGTTATGGTGATCTTCGGCGCCAGCGGAGATCTTACCAAAAGAATGCTCATACCTTCTTTGTATGAACTCTTCAGTGCCGGACTCCTTCCGGAAAATTTCTCAGTGATTGGATTTGCAAGAAAGGAAATTTCAACTGATGATTTCAGGGACTCTATGCGTCTTGCAATCGGACAGCATTGCCAGGAAGATTTTGTAAAGACCGAAAAGGTAAATAAATTCCTGAATAACATCGAGTACTTCATTGGCAAGTATGATGATCAGGAATCGTTCGGCAGTCTCGGAAAGAGGCTCTTGGAAATTGATGCGGAAAGAGGCACAGGCGGCAACAGGCTTTTCTACATGTCAGTGCCCTATGAAGCTGTTGGAGGTATTGCTGATAATCTCGGCAAATGCCGGCTTAACAAGCCATTGTCCGATGACTCATGGACAAGAGTTATTTTTGAGAAGCCGTTCGGCAATGACCTTGAATCTGCAATCTCGCTCAACAAACAGATCACAAGATACTTCAGGGAAGAACAGGTATTCAGAATTGACCATTATCTCGGAAAGGAAACTGTTCAGAACATTCTTGTCACCAGATTCGCAAACGGAATCTTTGAACCGCTGTGGAACAGAAACTACATTGACCATGTGGAGATAACATCTGCCGAGAGCATCGGGATTGAAGGTCGTGCTGGTTACTACGATCATACCGGAGCTCTTCGTGACATGGTTCAGAATCATCTCTTACAGCTTCTCAGTTACATTGCAATGGAACCTCCCGCTGTGTTTGATGCAAAAGCCCTGCGTGATGAATCTCTGAAAATCATTCAATCTCTGAGGCCCTATGAAGCGTCCGAAGTAAGGTCTATGATAATTCGGGGTCAATACACTTCTTCTGTGATCAAGGGTGATGTTATCCCCGGCTACAGGCAGGAAGAAGGAGTTCCGCCTGATTCGAGAACGGAAACATTTGTCGCACTCAAGACTTACATAGATAACTGGAGGTGGGGTGGCGTACCGTTTTACATAAGGACAGGCAAGAGGTTGCCCACGAGAGTGACCGAGATCGTGATTCACTTCAAGTCAACTCCGTACAGGCTATTCAAAGATGAAGAAGATATCGCGCAGTCATACAATCAGCTCGTGATCAGAATTCAGCCTGACGAAGGCATTCTCATAAAATTTGCAATGAAAGTTCCGGGCACAGAACTGAAGGTAAAGAATGTCGATATGGACTTCCATTATTCAGACCTCGGAGATGTTGACCTTCCTAGCGCTTATGAAAAACTTCTTCTTGACTGCATGCTCGGAAATTCAACACTGTTTATAAGAAATGATCAGGTCATTGCAAGCTGGGAGTTCATACAGCCGGTACTTGATGCATGGAAGAAAGACAGCTCGATCCCGCTTCACGGTTATCCGGCAGGTACCTGGGGCCCCGAGTGCGCGGATGATCTGATTGCCGGCAAAGATTTTAAATGGAGATACCCTTGCAGAAATCTGGATGGTGAAGGTGAATACTGTGAATTGTAGTTTAAGGCATCAGGATTTGTGATGAAGAATTGCAGGCTGGTCATAGGAAAAGATGAAAGTGAAGTCGCAATGAGCTTCTGTGAGTATTTTGCTGAAGTCGTCAATAGCAGAATCGAGCGCATAGGATTCTCCGCTGTTGCCATCTCGGGAGGAAAAACACCGGATGAGATCTTTCGAAAACTCTCTGAGGAATACAGGTCGCAGGTCAACTGGCCCGGTGTGCTTGTGTTTTGGGTGGATGAAAGGTGCGTGCCGCCCGATGATTCCGAAAGCAACTACGGAAGGGCCAGGTCACTCTTGCTCGATAATGTTGAGATCCCGCCGGTGAATATATTCAGGATAA
>DAIQRO010000005.1:0-2926 GCA_036786155.1 Bacteroidota bacterium | reverse complement strand
ACCCGGCAGAAGAGTCGGCTGAATATTCGAAATTATTGTGCGCAAATCTTACCGTTAAAAATGACCTGCCGTGCTTTGACTTTGTTATGCTGGGTGTGGGGGAAGACGGGCATACGGCGTCTATATTTCCCGGACAGGAATCATTGTTTGAATCGAATGAGCCTGTTGCCGCCACAAAGAATCCGGCCGGGCAGAACAGGATCACGATCACAGGCCGTGTTATCAACAATGCGAGAAACATTGCGGTGGTTGCGGGTGGAAAAAATAAACTGCGAGTAATAACAGAAGTTTTCTCTCCGGAAAGAGAAAATAGAAAATATCCCATCGAGTTTGTTTCACCCGTGCACGGAGAACTTACATGGTTTGTTACATCCGATGCCTTTCCCTCAGATAATCCATTGAATCCGTGATTGGCCCGAAAGTCGTCCTGGCAGGTGATGCCGGGGCTACCAAGACCGTGCTTGCATTATTTGAGGTTGTGTCCGGCATAGAACGGCCAATATTGCAGAAAGAATATCCAAGCCGCTCTTATCCGTCTCTCGAATCAATAGTGAATGAATTTCTTCTGCTTGCTGAAGTCAGGCCGGAAGTGTTTTGCGTGGGTGTGCCGGGTCCGGTTGAGGCCGGCAGATGTGTTGCAACAAACATTCCCTGGCTTATTGACTCTGCTCTGATTTTACAGCATACCGGAATTCCTGATGTGCTTGTAAGGAACGACCTTGAAGTAATCGCTCATTCTTTAGGATTGCTTTCGGCTCAGGATCTTGAATGCATTCACGGAGATGTGTTGCATAGGGAAGAAGGAAATTCAGTTGTAATAGCTCCGGGCACGGGACTCGGGCAGGCAGTGATTGCAAATTGCTCAATCAGCCAAACTGTGATGCCGACAGAGGGCGGCCATGCTGACTTTGCTCCTCAGGATGATCTTCAGTACAGGCTCCACAAGTTCCTCTCCGCTGAGTTCGGCCATGTGAGCTTGGAAAGAGTTCTATCCGGAAACGGAATTTGCGCGATCTACGACTTTCTTGTCCGTGAATATTCAAATGCAGGCAATTCCGGGGAAGTGCCTGTTCCGGAAGGGGAGGGAAAGGCCGGCATCATTTCCGCTAAAGCAATTTCAGGGGATTCTGAGACTTGTGTTAATGCGATGCAGTTGTTTTCGTCAATACTCGGCGCGCATGCCGGCAACATGGCTCTGAGCTTCAACGCAAGAGCCGGAGTGTTCCTTGCTGGCGGTATCCCGTCAAAGAACATTGGGTTCATCAGGAGCGGCTCTTTCATCAATTCATATCTCGGTAAGGGAAGGCTTTCCGGATACGTTCGCCAGTGTCCGGTATTTGTCATTACAACTGAATTTCCGGGACTCTTGGGAGCGGCTAAGCTCGCGAAGGAAACGCTGCAGTGAACCGACGGAAATTCTCCGATTCAGGCAATCGCAGGAATAAACGGGTCACTTTCATCGGCCGGCAATCTCTTCTGTTTCTCTCAGACTGAATTTGACACAGCCACTGAACTCAACGGAACAGATTACAGGAATACATGTTCAGCGCTTATTGGCTGAAAATGTGCGGAAACACTGATGTTGATTAAGCTGAAGGGTTTGTTTAATTTGTATACAAATTCGTTCCCCAAACAACTACACATATGCGACACGTAAAAATCTTTTTTGCAGTCATTGCGACACTGGCGGTCTCTGCTTCAATGATGGGAAGTTCATTTGAATCCAATTCATCATCGGCATCCGGCGATCTCTCTCCGAAATATTCACTGGTAAAAATTTACGCAAAGAATGATGCTGACATGAAGAGTATCATGAGAGAAGGACTTTTCTTTGACCATGTTCATCAGCATGAAGGCGAATACCTTGAGACCTGGCTCTCCGAACCTGAACAGGAAATGCTGAGGCGTTCCGGAGTTCCGTTTGAAATTGAGGTTGCAGATTTTCACTCATATTACAATTCTCTTCCGCAATTGACGGACGCAGAGATTTCTGCCGCGCTGGAAAAGTCAGCGTCTGATTTCAATGTCACACACAACATTTACGGATCAATGGGTGGATATCTCACCCTTGCCGAAGTGATCAGCAAGCTGGATTCAATGAGGATTGAATATCCGAACCTGATCTCTGAAAAATTCAGCATTGGAAACACTGTTGAAAGCAGGCCGCAGTGGACAGTAAGAGTTTCAAACAGTCCAAACGCCCCTACAGGCAGGCCTGAGGTCTGGTTCCATTCGCTGATCCATGCAAGAGAACCCGTGAGCATGATGCAGAATATCTACTTCATGTACTGGCTCTTTGAAAACTATAATGTAGATCCTCTCGCTACCTACATACTGGAGAACCGCGAGCTCTATTTCACTCCTGTCATAAATCCCGACGGCTACGAGTACAATCGTTCCACGAATCCTAACGGTGGCGGCATGTGGAGGAAGAACAGAAAACTCGTGACAGGAACCACTTACGGAATTGACCTTAACAGGAACTTTGGCACATATGAATTCTGGAATTCAACAAACAACGGATCATCGACCACTCCTTCTAGTGACACATACAGAGGTGAGGCTCCTTTCTCCGAGCCTGAAACATTCAACATGATGAACTTTGTGAACTCGCGTAACTTCAGGGGAATTCTAAGCTATCATACCTACGGAAATTATCTCATCCGTCCGTGGGGATATGTTGACGCGCCGACACCCGATGAACCGATATTCCAGGAGTTCTCTCAGGAAATGCTCATTGACAATCACTTCACCATGGGCAGGTCAAATCAGACAGTGGCTTACGGTGTGAGGGGAGTTACGGACGACTGGTATTACAACGATTCGGGACATGCAAGCGCCATCGCATTCACACCCGAAGTCGGAACAGGCAGTGACGGCTTCTGGCCTACTCAGGCAAGAATAATGCCCCTTGTGCAGTCAACTG
>DAIQRO010000447.1:0-1542 GCA_036786155.1 Bacteroidota bacterium | reverse complement strand
TGACAAAGCGGACAGAAATTTTCTGATAGCTGTGGGATATGAATTTTAACACAGAACTATCAAAGAAAATACATTTCTTTTGATGTGACTCAAGAGTGTAACTCTTCTCTGTTTTCCAAGCTTCTGCGGCTTTAGCAATTTTTAATACAATTATCAGGAGTGCAATTGCACATCACCGCAGCGAGCCGGGGTTTTTCTGCTTCAGGCCTGCAGGGAGAACCTGCAGGCTCAGAGCAGATCAAGTTCTACTTTCTGGTTCCGGACCAGCTTCCTGCATTCATTGGCCCGTCTTCAAATCCGTATTTCCAGCTTCCCGTGAAACTCTTGAAATCCGGAGTGAACATGAATTCAAACAGTCCTGCGTCATCAGGCGGTTCAAATGAAGGCGTTTCAAACCACTTTCCGGAAAACATATTGCCGGTGAGAATTCCCTCAAGCCTGCCTTCATCATAAGAGTACTTTCCTGTAACATTGTTTCCAGTTTGCGAAAGAATCATCTCGCCCCATTCCGTTTCATATACTCCTGAAATGTTTGCTGAAGAAGCCGGGACCTTAGTTCCGACCCACTCACCGCTCCACGCTCCTTCATCGAATCCGTATTTCCAGAATCCCTGAAAAGTTGATCCGTCGGCAGAGAACTCGAATCTGAAATTGCCGGCATCTGTTGGAGGTTGACTGGTTGATTCCTCATACCACTTTCCGACAGCAACATTCCCGCTCAGAGAGCCTTCAATCCTTCCGTTGTCATGCTCATAGCTTCCGGTTATAGTGCTTCCGGAAACGGCCAATGTCATCTTTCCCCATTCAGTGGTGTATGTTCCCGAATAGTCTTTATCCGGTGTCTGGGAATTGGCATTTGCAGATAATGCAAGGTAGATCGAAAGGATTCCAAGTACCCTAACTACATTTATCAGTTTTTTCATGATAGCAATAATTAAGATTCCCGAATGTTCATGCGCAGTCTGATCAAAGCGCATTGATTGTTATTCGTAACAGATTATTGTCTGAAGACGGTCATATATATGCAATAATTATTGACCACAGTAATTATTTCGGGAACAACTAAGCCTGCCATTCGAAACCAATTCATTATATTAATCAGGGCATCCGGCAAACACTATCTCCTTTCGAAAATAGTTTGAGCTTTACTGATGAGCTGCATTGCTGAGACTCTATTTTGTGGTTCAATTTTCCTTAGGATTCTCTTACTTTTGCACAAAGAAATTTTTTCCGGGTTAAGGAAGTTCACCCAGTCAACAATTCTCTAATTCACAAAAAATCTATTCTATGTACGGAGGCGGTTATATATTTGAAGAATCCAAAAACGGAACTAACGGAGCAGAAGACGCCGGCAAGCTGGCGGATTTTGAGGCACGAATTCAGGCAGGGGAGAAGATCGAGCCGATGGACTGGATGCCTGCCGAATACCGCAAACAGCTGATCAGGATGATCGAACAGCATGCGCATTCCGAGATCATAGGCGCATTGCCTGAGGGAACTTGGATCACTCGCGCACCGGGCTTCAGAAGAAAACTCGCACTC
>DAIQRO010000446.1:777-1548 GCA_036786155.1 Bacteroidota bacterium | reverse complement strand
AATAGACTAAACTTCGAGTTCGAAAATGTCTTAAGAGTTTTGTCGTGTACTTAGGTGTTAAGCAGTCTGATTCCCTTTACATTAATTAATCGCAATGAAATTTCTATATTCCAAAACAAAATTTTGCCGACAGAAACAATTTGAAGAAGCGCATTCTTATTACCGGAGGCACCGGCATGATCGGGAGCGCTCTTGCAGGCGAGCTATGCCGGCAGGGCGCATATGTACAGATCCTTGCCCGGGACCCGGAGAAAGCAAGAAAGAAGTTTGAAGGCCATTTGGCGGTTGAGATCCTGGCACAGAGCAGGTTCGATGATCCTGAATCCCTTTCTAAGCTCATTCCCGGCACTGATGCTGTCGTAAATCTCGCCGGAGCGAACCTTGCATCTTCAAGATGGACAAAGTCATTCAAGAACGAGATATACGAAAGCAGGATTGGCATTACCGAGACATTAGTAACAGCAATATCGCTTTCCGGAACAAAACCTTCCTGCCTGATAAACGCTTCTGCGGTAGGGATCTACGGCAATACTCATGATGAGGAAGTTTCGGAAGAATCTCCGACCGGATCCGGCTTTCTTGCAAAGGTCTGCAAAGACTGGGAGATGGAAGCAATGAATGCCCTGAAATACGGGGTAAGGACTGTGACTGTCAGGACGGGCATAGTGCTGGACAGGGACGAAGGCGCATTCCCAAAACTTATCCTGCCATTTAAGTTCTTTGCAGGAACATACTACGGAAGCGGAAAACAGTGGTTTCCGTGGATACACA
>DAIQRO010000446.1:0-767 GCA_036786155.1 Bacteroidota bacterium | reverse complement strand
ATCAATAAGCGG
The DNA here is from genome assembly GCA_036786155.1 of Bacteroidota bacterium. GTDB lineage: Bacteria > Bacteroidota > Ignavibacteria > Tepidaquicellales > Tepidaquicellaceae > JADJAH01. The sequence goes on along the minus strand of DAIQRO010000446.1, from coordinate 755 downwards.
TGCGCTTAATGCAGCAGCTCCCGGGTCAGTAACCAACAAACAGCTTATGAAAGCGATCGGCAGTGAGCTTGGCAGGCATATATTGTTGCCGGCTCCTGCCTTTGCAATGAAGCTTGCCGCGGGAGAATTTGCTGAAGGGCTTCTCACCGGACAGAAAGTAATTCCGGAAAAAGCACTTAAGCACGGATTCAGGTTTGAGTTTCCGGAAATCGGTACTGCGCTGAAAGACTTACTGAAAAAATAACAACTGTCTTACTCAAGAGAAATAATACTGAACACCCTGCGGCTGATGCACAGGGAGGCATTCGGGTGTGACTTTGACAGCGTCTCTCCCCTCAGGGCTCATTCTTCCGAGAGAAGGATATTCAGACTCAGCAGCAGCATTGGTACCTCGGTCGCCGTTTACAACGAGAATACGGCTGAAATCCGCGCCTATACCGGATTTACGGAGTTCTTCATTTCACAGGGACTGAGCGTTCCAAAGGTCTATGCGGTTTCCGGTGACGGACTTGCATACTTAGTTGAGGACCTTGGCAATACGACCCTCCATTCTTTTGCAGAGAACTCCGGCACAGGACAGGCATACAGTTTTTACAAAGCGGCCGTCAATGACCTTGCCCGGTTCCAGTTGTCGGGCAGATCAGGATTTGATTTTTCTCTCTGCTATCCTTCTTCTGTGTTCGGAAGGAAGATCATCGCCGGTGATGTTGCGAAGTTCCGTGAGTATTATGTGGAAAAAATGGGAAACAAGCTGA
>DAIQRO010000445.1:0-1549 GCA_036786155.1 Bacteroidota bacterium | reverse complement strand
ACTTGCCGCGCGTGTCTCTGAAGTTAACCAAAAAGCTTTTCATCTCCGGGTCAAGCTTATTGAAGTTAAAATCAACTTCAAGAATTCTGACAAGTCCGGGATCTTTCTCAAGATTCACTTCTATATCAATTGTTGACGGCAACGGGAAATCAATCTTGTCAATACTCGATGACTTGCCGGTGGTCTCATCTCCAAGAAGGCCTTCATCGGTCTGTTCTGAAACAGTAGCTGAACGGTTCTCATCATACTGACGGAAGTATCTGTCATACTCTTCACTGAAGCGCCAATCCTTCGGCGAATAGTAGGTGTACAGTCTCTCTCTCGGATTGTCAAAAATATTCTTGAGCCTTCTGCTGAAGTCGGGATAATCCCTCAGAGCGAGTGATGAGATGGCAAAGCGCTTTGGAGTATTGTCAGCAACATCAACGGATCTCAGCGTGACCTTGTAAGGGATTCGGTAATACTTCCCTTCTATCTGAACAAACAGAGTGTCCGAATGAAGAAGACTTACATTTTTCTGATAGGTGTTGAGGAACTTTATGGTGTCAAGATCATACTGCCGTCCTACATCAACGGTGTCTGACTGTGCAGTGGATTCTGTTTGAGGAATAAGCAGCAGCAAAGAAACAAATGTTGCTGTGAGATAATGTTTGAATCTCAGTTCTGATAAGATCTTTCGTGTCCGGTTCATTTCTTATTTGGTCTTCTTGATTTTTTGCCGAAGCGTAAAGGTCAGGGACTTATTATGATCCGGCATCATGGGGTCCGTCATGATCACTCCTATCGGAAATTCAGCATAGCCCTGACTCCTGAACTTTCCAATATCCTGCTTGATCAATTCATCAATCTCATTACTTCTTTTCAGCCTGACCTGAAACCTGCTTGAATCCGCAGACTGCACCACGTCAATATACGGTGAAGATTCGGGAAGCGGGCTGACTTTGATCCTGAAGGGCCTGACGTCATCTGAAATAACGAGGTCGTAAAGCCTTCTTCCCTTGTAAGAATTTATCTTCTTTGCGTTGACAATTGTTCCGTTGCGTGACAATCCCGCTTCAAAAACAACATCCTCATAAATAAACGGAACATTTTCGGCGGCCCTTATATAGTAGTTCACCTCATAAGGACTATTGTCACTCAGCAGCCATTCAAAATTGAAAAAGATGCTGTCAAATCCATTTACATCCAACTCAAACTTCTGCTTCGGTTCAATATCCATAACGAAGGATTGTCCCTCCGGCCCGATTCCGTAAACCTTACCCGGATATGGCAAGACATTTTCAAATGATCCGGCTGAATTCTTGATCGTATTGTTAAGTGCAATCACCGGGTCTATAAGAACATCATTTGTATCTTCCTGAGCAAATGCATTGAAGGAAAATGCAATGGTGATCAATACACACACTGTTCCCCGCAGCAAGCAGTTTTTCCAGGCTGAATCAGCAAACATACTGCAATTCGCAGAGGTGCGTAAGATCAATTTGTCTTTTTCTCCCCTCCCTTGATCCTGGGAACGACCGGCGGTTCAGTCTTTGGCTGATCGGGTTTC
>DAIQRO010000166.1:1223-6782 GCA_036786155.1 Bacteroidota bacterium | reverse complement strand
TTGAGAAAGAGAACATAAATTTCGGCGAGTACTATTCGTTGCTTTTGTTTGCCCTGCTCGGCATGCAGATCATGGTTGCGGCAAACGACATTCTGATCATATTCATCGGGCTGGAGATAATGTCCATCTGTTTTTATGTGCTTGCCGGATTCCTGAGAAAGAGAGTGAAGTCAAACGAAAGCGCCCTCAAGTATTTTCTTCTCGGAGCATTTATGACAGGCTTCATTCTTTACGTAATAGCGCTTATTTACGGAATCACAGGCACCACTATCCTGACAGCGATTTACTCGAACAAGACAGCTCTCAAGAGTTTTGTTTTCATTGTCGGGCTTGGACTATTCTTCATCGGTTTCATGTTCAAGATCGGCGTGTTCCCGTTTCAGATGTGGATACCGGACGTATATGACGGAGCACCAACGGTTGTTTCAGGCATGCTGTCCACCGCAGGAAAGATAGCCGCTATAGGCACGGTGTTGCCAATCATACTGGCACTGAACATAGCGGACTTCAAAATGGTGTTTGCGATCGCATCATTGGCTACGATGCTTTACGGCAATTTCATTGCACTGGCTCAGACTAACATCAAGCGGCTCCTGGCTTACTCTTCAATTGCAAGCGCGGGTTACATCTTCGTTGGCGTGGCTGCGATGAATAAGACAGCACTGACCGGAATTTCCTTTTATCTTGTTGCATACACTTTCATGCAGCTCGGAGCATTCATTATAGCTTCAATACTGGAAAAGCGCGACGACGGAACAAGGGATTACAAGAATGTTGACATTGAATTTTACAAAGGGCTTGGCAGAAGGAATCCCTTAATGGCTACATTTATGACGATCTTCTTATTCTCTCTTGCAGGAATTCCGCCATTTGCAGGATACTGGGGAAAGTATTATCTGTTTTATGCTGCCATAGAGGCCAACATGATATGGCTCGCTGTCACGGGCATTGCGCTCAGCATTGTCGGAGTTTACTACTATCTCAAAGTAATTGTCTTCATGTGGTTCTTTGAAGCTTCCGATGAAGTCCTGCCGGAGGTTCAGCATGTGCCCGGGACTGCCGCAATTGCCACTGCGCTTGCTGTTGCCGGCACCATTGTCTTCGGATTCAATCCTGACCTTTTCTTCAGGATCTTCAAGTTCATCACGTAACAGCAATGCACAACATATTATATTCAAAATGGAGACCCGACTCTCAGACCGATGAGAGCCGGCTTGAGAATCTTCTTTCCGTATTCTCACAATTGCTTGTGAGGACTAACGGAGACGTTGACGAAGCGCTTGACTGGCTTGAACAGCTTGGCTAAGAATACGACATGTTTGATGACAAGATGTCGTTCGGAGATTTCATTGAGGAGCTTAAGAGAAAGGGCTATATCGCCGAGAAGGACGGAATGAACATAGTGACCGAAAAAGGTTCACAGAGAATAAGGCAGGATACCCTGAAGAAGATCTTTTCCGGATTGAAACCGGATACAGCCGGTTTTCATGAGACGAACAAGTCAGGCAAAGGAGTGGAAAAGCTTGGAGAACTTCGCAAATACGAATTCGGGGACCATGTTACAAACATTGACCTGACTTCCACAATAAAGAATGCATTCAGAAATTCCGACCCTGACAATTTCAGGCTGGAAGAAAGCGACATAGAAGTTTACGAGACAGAGCACCTTACAAGCTGTGCCACGGTGCTGATGATAGACATTTCGCACAGCATGGTACTTTACGGCGAGGACAGGATCACACCCGCGAAGGAAGTTGCACTCGGGCTTTCCGAACTGATACTGTCACGCTTTCTAAAAGACAAACTCAATATCGTTGTGTTTGGAGATGACGCGAGGGAGATCACGGTGAAGGACCTTCCGCTTCTCACAGTCGGCCCTTTTCACACAAATACAAAGGCGGGACTGCGGCTGGCAAGGCAGATACTTAAGAAGAAGGGAAATGTGAATAAGCAGATCTTCATGATCACGGACGGAAAACCTTCGGCACTCTTCACGGAAGAAGGCAGGATCTACAAGAACTCATTCGGCCTGGATCCGAGGATTGTGAACAAGACACTTGATGAAGCTGTTGCCTGCAGGAAGGACAAGATCAAGATCACGACATTCATGATAGCTGAGGATTATTATCTTGTTAATTTCATAGAAGAATTCACAAAGGCCAACAACGGCAAAGCATACTATTCCACTCTCGATAATCTTGGACAGAGCATCTTTGTTGATTACCTCAGGAACAGAAAGGGCTGACAGAATTTCTTTCCGCAGTCTGCTGATCTTTGCATTCATTGTTTTGCTGAGCGGTTCGATACCAGGCGTTGTTACGGCGGGAGGGGACAGCGTTTTCTTCTTCAGCAGTGACAAGGTTTACACACCTCTTGAAGCTGGCGTGCTTGAGTCAAGGATCGGATTTCAGAAATACACGAACAACAAATTCCTCGAGCTTGATATCGGCGCGTCTGCAGACATTGCAGGAGTAAAGTCGGGCAAGAACATTTACTCTGCGGGAATCGACTTTTTTACATTTTCAAATCTGAGGTCGGAAAAAAACTTCAAGTTTCCCGTTGATGCCATTGACTATTACTTCGGGATCAACCTGAACATGAAGAGCCAAATATCAAATAGATCCGATATTCAGGCCCGGCTGAGAATAGGGCACATTTCATCGCATCTTGAAGACGGGCACATTTATGAGAACACAGACACCATTTTCACTCCGTTCGTTTTCAGCAAGGAGTTCATTGACCTGTCGGCAATATACGAGTATCATCCGGGAAAGAGATTTGTTCTTAAAGGCCAGGGAGGAATGAACCTCATCTTCCATTCGATACATTCAGAGATCTCACCATTCAGCGGCCAGATCGGATTTGAGGCAAGGTACTTGCTTACGGATATTCTGAGTCTCTATGCATCAAATGAAGTGACGATTGCGGAAGTCAAATCCTCTGTGAATCTGAATGAGAGCTTTGAAGGAGGCATCAGACTTGGCAGATTGAATTCAAGAGGAATTTCGATCTTTTTCAGCTATTATGACGGGCAGGATTACAGGGGGCAGTATTACGGCGACTATCTCAACACTTTGGGGATCGGTTTAAAATTCAATTACTGATTAAGCATTATGATCTTTGCTTTCATTTTTTCGATGTTCATGATTGCGCCGGATTCTAATCTCGTCAAAGAGACTTCCGTTGACGAATTCATGAACGCGGTTTCCATTACCGTTGATGCAAAGGAGAACATCTATGTACTCGATGCGGGCGCCAATCAGATAGTGAAGTTTGATTCAAAGCTGAACTTTATGGAGCGTGACGGCAAGCAGGGCTGGGGAGAAGGCCAGTTCGATTCCCCGACATGCATAGATGCATCTTCCGGGCTGGACATTTTTGTCACCGACTGCAGGAACTACAGAGTCCAGCGGTTTGACCTGAATCTCAATTTTGTTTCTTCACTTTACACAAATAAGGAGGACTATCCGCCAAATCTGAAATTCAGGACGCCCGCAGCAAGCCTTGTGCTGAACGCGAGCGAGTTGTACCTGATCGACCAGGATAACAAGAGGATAGTCGTTTACAAGGACGGCAAGTCGCCTTCATTTGTTTTCGGAGATTATCTTTCCGGCAAAGGACAGCTCGGCAATCCCGTGAAGATCCTGAAGGACGGGAAGAACTACATTTATGTGCATGACAAAGAGCAGAAGATGATACTTAGATACGACAATCTCGGAAACTATGTAGGAAGGCTTACCGTGAAAGGGCTCGAGACATTTACAATAAGGAACAACATTGTGTACATGTTTGACGGCAAGGCAATAACCCTTTACGACACAGAAACCAATGCCGTGATAGGAATGAAATACCCCGATCTCAAATCAATGAAAGGCAAGCTGAGGGACCTTATAGCAATCAGCGGAGAAAAGTATTTACTCTTAGGCAAAAATGAATTAAGTTTGTGGCGTGAAAATAATTAATGAAAGGAGGACGTTGTGAAAGGGCTGAACAAAGTGATCCTGATCGGTAATGTTCAACCAAAGGATCCCGAGCTGAACTACACAAAGACAGGCATGGCCTGCTGCAAATTCAAACTTGTCACTGACGAATCGTACAAAGATGATTCGGGCAAGCTGGTTGACAGAGCTGAATGGCACAGGATAGTAGCGTGGGGAAAGCTTGGAGAGATATGCTCCACATATCTCAAGAAAGGCAGCCGCATCTATGCAGAGGGCAAGATCAGAACCGGAGACAGCTACGAGAAGGACGGCAAGACCATTTATCCTTCGCCTGAGATCTTTCTGGACAGCATGATCATGCTTGACAGCAAGGGTGCAACAACGGCAGACAACGGCGCAGCTTCAAAGGAAGCCGCCAATGTCAGCGAAGGTGGTTCGATGAACAAGAATGATGACGATGACCTGCCGTTCTAAGTTCTAATGAGCGGCTACTGAGCAACATCAGCTTAAATTGAATCACAACTTCAGCCGGTTCCGAGTGTCGGAACCGGCTTTGTTTTGTAACGGACAATATTTAAATCAGAATTTCCAATTATTCAATCAGATAATTCCTGCCTGATATCAGATTTCGGATTGAGTACCGGAAGTTGCCGGAAAGCACATCCTTCGTGTAAATGACATACATAGAATTTCTTCTCATATTCACGGTTGTTCCGATAATCATTCTTGCATTTCTTCTCAGAAAGGATCTGAACGCCAAATACATCAGGACGCTTCTGCTTGTATCGGCAATTGCGTTTGCCGCTACGGCGCTGTGGGACAACTATGCCGTGTACAGCGGAATCTGGATGTTCCCTCCGGAAAAAACGCTCGGAATCTATCTGTGGTATGTTCCTCTTGAAGAGTATATGTTCTTCTTCCTTCAGACATACCTGACGGGACTTGTACAGCTTTTTTATCTTCTGAAGGGCGGATATGATCCGAAATCCGGCATGGCCGGAAGCCGCGCCAACGTTCAAATATTTCCACTTATTGTTTTGATGTCAATGTTTACCTTGCAACAAACACAGGAAGACGTCATACTGCTTCCGTTTGGAAAGCTCAACTACCTGTTTCACTTATTTTCATGGTCCGGCGCTTTTGTACTGATCCAGTTCATATTCGGAGGCAGGAAGATAAGGGATAACGCAAAGCTCATCTTTATTCCGACACTGATTATGACAGCATATTTCTCGCTGGCAGATTCAATCTCGATCGGAAACGGAATATGGAGCTTTGATCCGGAGCAAACTATCGGAACCAAAGTGGGCAATGTTCCGCTTGAAGAGATACTTTTCTTTTTCATGACGAACCTTCTTGTTACGGAGGCAATGGTTCTTTTCCTGAATCAGAGTCTTCTGAAACCAAAACAAAAAATTAGCTGAGAAAATGTTCAATACTTTGCTGACAGAAAGCAACGAAGGCATCTACCGCATTACGCTAAACAGGCCCGACGTTTACAATGCTTTCAACTCTGAAATGCTGGCAGAGCTCGGGCAGGCCTTTGACACTGCCTCAGGCGATGAGGTCAGATGCGTGGTTCTTACCGGCGCAGGAACGGCCTTTTGTTACGGACAGG
>DAIQRO010000166.1:0-1085 GCA_036786155.1 Bacteroidota bacterium | reverse complement strand
CGCTTGCACTTGTCTGTGATTACAGAATCGCAGTTGAATCGGCCACTCTGATAGAAGTTTTCATCAACGTTGGCCTTGTGCCCGACAGCGCTTCGTCATTCTATCTTCCCAGAATAATAGGATATGCCAGAGCTTTTGAGATGTGCGCGAGCGCAGACAAGATGACAGCCGCCGAAGCAAAAAAGCTCGGACTCGTCAATAAGGTTGTCTCAACTCAGCCGCTACTCGAAAAGAGCCTGATGATCACGGCGAAGAATTTCGCATCAAGGCCGACAAAGGCAATAGGCATGATAAAGACACTCATGAGAAAGTCGTTTGACTCAACGCTTGATGAAATTCTAACGCTGGAAAGCGAGTTTCAGGAAGCCGCCGGAAATACTGAGGACTTTAGAGAAGGCATTGCTTCATTTCTTGAAAAACGAAAATCAGCATTCAAAGGGAAGTGAATTTCAGATCCAGACTTTCTTCCGCAAGACTTCAGGATGCAGTTAACCTGGTAAACCTTGCAATTGTTTCGCTGCTCCTTATTGGTCTCTCTGTAATTTACAGTTGCGGAGCAAACATCTTCACTATTGAAGACGATGTGCAGATGGGTAAGGAGCTAGATGCCGAGATCCGAAATGATCCGGCCAAGTATCCCATCATGCGAGGCCATGAAGAAGTGAGAGAGTACGTAAGAGGCATAGGCCGTGACATTATCACGAAGTCAAATTATGTAAAATACGAAAAGGTTTTCCCGTACAAGTTTGATGTTATACATGATGACAGCACCGTCAATGCATTCTGCATCCCAGGCGGATATATTTACGTTTACACGGGACTGATCCGTTACCTCGACAATGAGGCCGCGCTGGCAGGAGTCATCGGACATGAAATAGCACATGCAGAAAGAAGGCACATGTCTCAGAGACTTACCTCTTACTACGGTGTAAGCTTTGTGCTGAGCCTTGTGCTTGGAAACAACCCGAATGAGCTTGCGGAGATCTTTGCCAATCTTGCCGTGGGAATCGGATTCCTTGCCAACAGCAGGTCAGATGAAACAGAAGCAGATGATTACTCAATCAAATATCTGAGAAGCACAGAGT
>DAIQRO010000165.1:0-6789 GCA_036786155.1 Bacteroidota bacterium | reverse complement strand
GAAAATCAGCACTCATAATTCTCATACACGTTGTATTGCTGTTTCAGAATGCCTTCTCCCAGTCAAACTGGTTCTGGATACAGCCGAAGCCGCAGGGAAACAGGATCACTTCCATAGAGTTCGCTGACCGGAACAACGGCTGTGCGGTGGGAGATCTCGGAACTATCGTGAGGACGACAAATGCCGGGCAGACGTGGTTCACTGTTCCTTCGCCTCGCGCGGTGAACTTCACCGGAGTTGACTTTGCAGAAGGCAATCCGAACATACTCGTTGCCGTTGGAGACAGCGGAAGGATACTGCGGTCATCCAAAGGCGAGAACAAGATTAGATTCAATTAGGAATTTCGAAAGAAGCACTTTTACCTATTCAAACTTCCTTCCGCTATTTCTCATTACCTCGGTTAAGGCATACAGGTTACACAGTGACCGGGCGGCAGAGCTACGCATTCAATTCATTACATTTTAAATCTGCATCAACTATTTTCTTCACATAGCAAGCAATACGATGCTGGCATCAATGCATGCATCGGACATAATAGGTGTATTTACAAAACCGATCCGACTTCGTTGCTTACGCATGTTATTGTTAAGATACTGATCCGACTTGCTCGGAGAAGTGATGAATTAACATTGGGCGAAAATTCCCAGAATCAGTTCTTGATTCCCGCATACTTATGTGAAGTGAACCGGGGAAGTACAAAAATTTAAGGGCAAAAAAAAATGCCCCCGTTGAAGGACGAGGGCAACCTACGAAGCATAAGCTTCACTACGGAATAATCCTTATTGTGATTTGCTTCGTGGCAAAATTAATAAATACCAAATAAATTCAAAATACCTTATGAAAAAAGTCCTTGGCCTTGATCTGGGCACAAATTCAATTGGTGCCGCCCTAATTGAGATACCTGACAAGTTTGAAGATTATGGAAAAGATGGGAGAATAATATGGGCAGGAAGCAGAATCATTCCTGTTGAAGGGGATATGCTGCAGAAATTTGAATCGGGCGGATTGGTGGAAACAAAAGCCGCCGCAAGAAGACGATTCAGAGGAATAAGAAGATTGAAACACCGCTACAAATTAAGAAGAACCCGCCTTATCAAAGTCTTGAAGTGCCTCGGCTGGCTTGATGAAGACTTTCCCGAAGACTTCAAGAAAAGATCAAAGATCAACCCTGACTTCAAATTCAACATCAATAAGTTCATTCCGTTTGAAAGATCAACAATTGAAGAAGCCACAAATGCGCTCGGAGTGGAGAACAAGTCCAAAAAGCTTTGCATCTCAGAGGACTGGATCGTCTATTACCTGAGAAAGAAAGCTCTGTATGAAAAGATCTCAATTAATGAGCTTGTCAGAATAATCTACATGATGAATCAGAGACGAGGTTTCAAGAGTGGACGCAAGGACAAAGCTGGGGATGAAGATAAGGCAACCGAAAAATGGGTAGAGATTTTGACTATTGGTTCTGTTGAGGAGATCGTAAGCGACGACCTTAAGACGATAAAAAAAGGTAAGCCGAAGAAGGAATTTGAAGTCAAATCAGGAAATTATGCTTGGAGAGTCGAAAGAATGGAGAAGCCGGACTGGGTCGGCAAGCAATTTCAGTTTCTAATTACAAAGACATCAAAGAAAGACGGCACAAATAGTTTCAAATTTGAAATACCGGGCGAAGACGAATGGGAACTTAAGAAGACTGCGCTTGAGCAGGATATTAAGAGATCCGGATTTCATGCAGGAGAGTATTTCTTCAATCAGCTAACGAGAGATAAGAATTACAGAATAAGACAGAGAATTGTTGACCGCTCTTTGTACAGGAAAGAACTTGAGGCAATCTGGAACAAGCAAAAAGAGTTTCACAAGGAATTATCATCAACTGACAAGCTGAAGGAACTTTCAGAGCTGTTGTACAAAGTCAACGTTGAAAAGCAGAAACAAATCCAATCCGGCGACTTATTCAGCCTGATAGCAAATGATATCATTTACCATCAAAGGGACTTGAAATCACAGAAGAAATCGATCTCGGGATGCAAGTTCGAGAAGGGAAGGTATCTCAAAGACGGTAAAGAATTTTACTCAGGTTACAAAGTTGCTCCTGCCTCATGCCCTGAATTTCAGGAATACCGAATTCTTCAGGACATCTCCAATATACGCGTACTTGAAAGGGAAGCGATTGTTGACGGCAAGACCCAACTTGATTTGGATGTTACTGATAAGTACATAGATGAAAATGCAAAGGAAAGGCTGTTTAACCTTTTTGATTCCTCGAAATCTGTCTCCGAAGCCGGAATACTAAAGGCAATAGACAAAGCTAACCTCAGCGCGAAGACTCATAGAGTAAATCTCTTTGCTAACAGAAAGGAACTAAAGGGAAATGAGTTTAAGCATTTGCTAAGGTCTGTCTTTACTAAATGCGGTTTTGACGGAGATAACATTCTTGACGACCCCAAAGCTCTGTACAGAATCTGGCACGCCGTATATTCGATAAGTTCATCCGATTCAGAGAAGGATGAAAAGGGAATTAACACGGCCTTGTCAAACAATAAAATTGGCTATCAGTTTACCCAAAATGTCATTGAGGAATTATCCAAACTGCCTGCCTTCGCCCGGCAGTATGCCTCTCTATCGTCGAAAGCGATCAGAAAGCTCCTGCCGCTGATGAGGTGCGGCAGTAAGTGGTCTGAATCGGACATAATTCCTGAAACAATCTCAAGATTCAACAGGATCAAAGCCGGCGAATATGAATCAGAAGATGATGTACAGGCTATAACAAATGTCGGGAGTTACTTTGAAACAAGAGGTAAGAACTTATCTGATGTTCAAGTGAATGATCTCAGAGCGCTTCCGGTCTGGTTGGCATCATATATTGTTTATGGCAGGCATTCAAATTTATCAACTGCAACGAAATTCGGTTCTTTTGAGGAGATTGATGTAACGAGTCTCATCCCTAACAATTCACTCCGCAATCCAATTGTTGAACAGGTTATAAGAGAAACGCTTTTTTGTGTACGCGACATTTGGGAGAAGTTCGGGCAACCGGACGAAATCCACATTGAACTGGCAAGGGAAATGAAGAAGAACGCCGAGGAAAGAAAGAAGCACTCGGATAACGTGAACAAGAACTTCCAGGACAAAGAGAGGATAAAGAAGATCCTAAGTGAGCTAAGGTCAGGAGCTGTTCAGTTTGAAACTCCGCCTAATCCGGAATCTCCTATCGATGTTGAAAAATTCAGGATCTATGAGAGCTGTTCATTGGGCACATTCTCTGATTTTGAAAAGGAAAAGAAGGATTCCGCATCGGGTTGGAAGTTTACTGATTCTGATATTCGAAGCTATGCGCTCTGGCTTGAGCAGAAATGTCTTTCTCCTTACACCGGAAAAGTGATCCCGCTTTCAAAGCTGTTTACCGGAGAGTATGAAATCGAACACATAATACCGAGATCAAAACTTAAGTACGACAGTCCGGAGAACCTCGTAATATGCGAAGCAACTGTGAACAAGAAGAAAGGAAACATGCTTGCGATGGAATTTATTGAAACGCTTGGAGGAAGACAGCACGAAGAAAATGGTGTCAGCTTCACTTTGTTCTCTCAGGATGAGTATGAACAGCATTGCAAAAAGGTTTTCTACAGAAACAGGGCAAAGCTCAGGAATCTCCTTCGTACAGATATACCCAATGACTTTGTTACTCGTCAGCTTAATGACACAAGGTATATAGCCCGCAAGGTTGCAGAACTACTGTCACCGGTTGCAAAGGAAAAGAACGGGATAGTGTTCACCGGAGGCAGTATTACCGCTGAACTCAGACAAAGCTGGGGGCTTAATGAAATTTGGAAACAGATCCTGCTTCCACGGTTTGAGCGGCTTGAGAAGATCCTGAACGAGAGTCTGATTACAGTTGACGAGGCGGACAAGAGTAAAATACACTTACATGCCCCTGACCCGAAAGCTGACCTGAAGCGTGTTGACCACAGGCATCATGCGCTTGACGCATTGATCATAGCGGCAACTACCAGGGAGCATATCAGATATTTGAATTCCTTAAGCAGGGTTGAAAACGAGAGTGAGCTGAAAGAGGTCAAAAACCGATTGGTAAGAAAGAAGATAAGAGAATTTCTCCCACCATGGGAGAGCTTTGCAAATGATTGTAAGAATGAACTCGAAAGAATTATTGTAACATTCAAAGCAAACAACAAGATCTTTTCGAAACCATTCAACAGGTACTGCAAGTGGGAATTGAAAGACGGTAAGTGGATCAAGACGCTCAAGAAGCAAAAGAGCAACAGGAACTGGATAGCAGTGAGGAGATCACTTTTCAAACAGCCTCAGGGCACTATCTACATCAAACAGATAACAGAAAAGAGCCTGAAAGAAGCTCTTAAGCTGGAGATTGAAAGATACAAGAACAACTATGACAGAACAGCCGGAACCAAGAACTATGTTTATGACAAGGAAGCACGGGAACTTCTGAAACTGCTGATTCGGAATTTTGATGGGGATGAGAAGGAAATTGCCGCTTACCTGAAAAAGTCGCCTCTGAAGCGGTCGGATGGCTCAGACATTAAGAAAGTAGCAATTGCCGAATTTGTCAGAGTGGCAACAAAGAAGGTCAGGATTGACAAGACATTTACCCGAAAGAAGATCGAGTCGATCCCCTATGCGGGCAAATCCAACATTGCGAAATTGCTCATTCAGCATCTCGAAGAATACAACAATGAACCTGAATCTGCATTTGAAGGGGAAGGCCTTGAGAAACTCAGAATTAAGAACGGAGGCAGGCCGCTTGAGAAAGTGACAGTCTATGAAGTAAAAAAGGATATGGAGGTCATTGATAACAAATTGCTTGAGACAGACAAAGGTGGAAATGTTCTATTCGTCATTTACAAAGACAAGGAGGGTAATGCAGTAAAAATGGAAACCCTTTCTGTTTTAAAAGTATTGAGAAGATTATTGAACGGACAAAGTGTAACAGATGAAGTGGAAAACTGCACTCCGTTCTTACTAAAGCCATTGGACTTGGTTCTCGTTGTCAAGAATGGAGACATTGAAGCAGCGAAGGAATTGACAAATGATCCGAAAAAGAGTAGCAAGCAAATATATAAGGTCGTTAGTTTTTCAAGTTATCAACTGTTTACAATACCACATAGCGTAGCATCGTCTTTAGTTGACAATGAGAAGGAGCTTGGCTGGAATAATAAATCCGAACAAAGCTGGGATGGAGAGTTTGTGAAGAAAAATTTCGTGAAGCTCAAAGTTTCACGTTTAGGAATTGTAGAAGTTACGAATGATTAAGCGTACGATCTATTTCGGCAGTCCATACTATCTTAGCTTCAAGGATGGAAACATATTAGCTAAGCCAACCTTTGAAGAGAAGGCAGAATTAGGAAGCTCATTCGCTGAAGACCAGTCGCTGATAAGGACTTCAGGTGACAAATATCTTCAAAGGAGCAACAAAGCTAAGGCAATTCCTGTAGAGGATATTGGCGTACTCGTAATTGACAGCTTCGGGGTCACAATATCCCAGCATCTCTTAACAAAACTGATCGAGCAGAATGTGGCGGTCGTAATATGCAATGAGTCACATCATCCGAACGGGCTTATACTTAACCTTGACGGGAATTCGGTTCAATCGGAAAAATTCAGAAGCCAGATCGGTGCAACACTGCCCCTTAAGAAACAGCTTTGGCAGCAGACAGTCGCCTCAAAGATCCTCAATCAGGCAATGTTGCTTAAAGAAAGGGGTATTGAAACCGGAAATATGATGAAGTGGGCGAAAACAGTTAAGTCGGGAGATTCAACAAATCTTGAAGCAAGGGCATCGGCTTATTACTGGAAGAAGCTGTTAAGACCGGAACTTGGCTTCTTCAGGGACAGGTTCGGCGACCCGCCGAACAATCTGCTCAATTATGTATATGCGATCCTAAGGGCAATGGTTGCAAGGTCCTTGACAGGTTCAGGGCTTCTGCCAACGCTCGGTATTCACCACAGGAACAAATATAATGCATATTGCCTGGCAGATGACATCATGGAACCGTACAGGCCGTTTGCAGATAAGATCGTATGCAACATAGTGGACTCGCAAAGCGATGTGTTTGAACTGGACAGGAATCTGAAAAGGGAGCTCTTGTCAGTCACAACCGCTGACGTTGTAATGAAAGGCAGAAGGAGTCCGCTAATGGTCGCGCTCACGAGAACGACATCTTCGTTGGCCAGATGCTTTGAAAAGAAGTCCAGGAACATTGTTTACCCGACCTTGCACTAAAGGCATGAGAAAACAATTCAGGTTCAGAAATCTAAAATTAGATGAATACAGAATTATGTGGGTGCTGGTATTATTCGATCTCCCTACCGAAACCGACAGAGACAAGCGCAACTATACACGCTTCAGAAAGGCGATTATGAAGGACGGATTCAACATGTTTCAGTTTTCGATCTATACGAGGCATTGCATGAGCAAAGAGAACTCTGATGTACATGTGAAGAGGGTGAGAAGGATTCTCCCGCCCAAGGGCCACATAGGAATACTGAGGATCACCGACAAACAATTTGCCGATATGGAGATCTATTACGGCAGGAGGAGAGAAACGAAGGTCACTCCTCCTCCGCAACAGTTAGAGCTCTTTTGACACAATTGCCTCGAAGCAATCATCTCAAAGTTTTGTTCAGCAACCCGGAATTAACGGATTTTTCCGATCCGAAAATCCCCCTAACAGCATTAATTTCCTGAGACTTATCCGTTTCGTGCTGAAACAAAAATTGTCAAAGGAACATTTGAAAGCAAATCACAACAAAAAAAAA
>DAIQRO010000444.1:327-1555 GCA_036786155.1 Bacteroidota bacterium | reverse complement strand
GAAGCAGGCAAAGGAGTAACTTCGAATGCTCAGCGGGAAGACTCATAATGTTTACACAGGGGTGAACGTGATAAATCTTGGCAACGGCAAAGAAAAATTTGGATATGAAAAGACATCAGTGAAGTTCAGAGAGCTTTCAGCGGATGAGATAAACTATTACGTTAACAATTACAGCCCGCTCGACAAGGCCGGAGCATACGGTATTCAGGACGACTTCGGCTGTCTCTTCATAGAAAAGATCACGGGGGATTACTACAACATTGTCGGGCTTCCGCTTGTGAAGCTGTATGAGTGCATCAAATCGGTGATCTGAAGAATGTTTGCCAAGTACAAGAGAAAGATCCTCATTTCGGTTGCCTTCGGCGCCCTGGTGTTCCTTCTGTTCAGCATTTACGCGGATTTCGACAAGCTGTTAAAGGCATTCAGCGAGTTCAACTGGCTGTTCTTCCCTTTAGTGCTTCTCCTCTCATTCGGGAATTACATCATCCGCTTTTACAAGTGGGAGTATTACAGAAAACTGCTGAACATCGGACTGCCCCAAAAGACCAGCTTCCTGATCTTCATGTCAACATTTGTTATGAGCGTAACTCCGGGAAAGATGGGAGAACTCCTTAAGTCTTATCTGCTCAAGGAAGAGAACGGCACTCCGATTAGCAGATCAGCACCGATAATACTGGCCGAAAGGCTGACCGACTTCATCTCTGTTGTCCTGCTCTGCCTTGCGGGGGCATTTGTGTTCAATTACGGGAAAGGAATTGTGATAGGTGTCGGTTTATTCTTCCTCGCGGGTGTCGGGGTTATCAGTTCAAGAAAACTCTCGATGTGGATCATCTTACAGCTTGAGAGGTCAAAGCATCTTAAGAAGATCAGCGAGAGGATACACACAGCATACGAGAGCATATACAGGCTCGTCAGGCCCAAACCGCTTGTAATAGCAACACTAGTCAGTGCAATTGCCTGGTTTCTGGAATGCGTGGGGCTGTATGTTGTGCTAAAGGTCTATGCAGGGCTCACTCACATTGACGTAAGTCTGATGAGCGCGGTATTCATTTACGGATTCTCCACGCTAGTGGGTTCGATAGCAATGCTTCCGGGAGGACTCGGGGCAACCGAGGCATCTCTTACAGGCCTGCTGGTGTTGCTCAATATCCCCAGGGACATTTCGGTTGCATCCACTTTCATAATCAGAGTGGCCACGCTTTGGTTTGCCGTTGTTCTGGGAATCATT
>DAIQRO010000444.1:0-280 GCA_036786155.1 Bacteroidota bacterium | reverse complement strand
CTTCTACCAGAAGCATTCCAACAAAGAACTGGAACAGCTGGCTTCCGAGGAAGGCAACTGAGGCAAATCAACCAAAAGGAGCCGCAATGTCGTTTGCGAGGCTAAAATCCCTTGAAGTAAAAGTGTATTTGGCTTAACTTAAATGACAATTATGACAAACAATAACACTGCTGACAGGAAGATACGGGTCCTGATCGGAAAGGTAGGCCTAGACGGCCATGACAGGGGAGCCAAAGTTATAGCCGCGGCATTCAGGGATGCCGGAATAGAGGTCATCTAT
>DAIQRO010000164.1:0-6823 GCA_036786155.1 Bacteroidota bacterium | reverse complement strand
GTTCATACTTCCGCCCGTCATTGAAAGCACGAATTTTCTTACGGTCTTGACTTCCGCGGGATTGTAGTAAGTGATCGGCGGCATAGAAGCAGGCACCACTCCGCCGGATGACTGATTGCCCGTTATGTCGAACCTTATGATATTCAGCTCAGTCCCCTGCCTGTATGTTCCCATTCCCGGCGCGGAAAATGCCTGAGACTTCAGCGTTACGCTTTGTCCGATTGTATATGGAGAAAAATCTGCAAGTATGTCAACTCTTTCACCCGGTGATATGAAGAATGAAGTTGCTTCTACTGCTTCGTCCTTCAATCCGCCGTCAGTGGCAATAATCCGGAATGCCCGGTTATCTGAAAATGCAACTTTGTAGACTCTCGCATTGGATCCGTTGAGTATGCGGAATCTGTAAAGGGTCCTGTTCACTTCGAAGTACGCATCAGGCGTGCCGTTTACAAGCACAGTATCGCCGAGATATCCGAATGTTACATCATCCATGTTGGCGTTGTAAGTAAACTGCGGAATGTCTGCCACACGATGGTCCTGAAGGCACAGCGGAATGTCAAAATTGCCTCGTGGCAGATTGAGTTGAAGTTCGGCAGGGTCATCCACAATGAAGAAGCCGGCAAATCCTTTGAAAACCTGCTCAGCTGTCCTCATGTCTGCATGTGCGTGATAGAAATATGTTCCTCCGCGGTTCTCAACGGGGAATGTGTAAGTGTAGTTGCCTCCCGGCGGTATTGCATCTTTAGGATGTCCGTCCATTGCTTCCGGGGTGGAAACTCCGTGCCAGTGTATTGTTGCAGGTTCATTTAGTTGATTGAAGAAGTTTGCAGTAAAGACGGAGCCCTTTTGGATCACAACAGAAGGGCCGGGATATGATCCGTTGATCACAATTGCCTGTGTGTTCTGTCCGGGCCATACGGTAACGTTTGTCTCAGTGAGCGTCATGTTGCCGCCGTTTGTGAACACCGGAGGAAATCTGAGCGGATTGCCAACGGACTTTGGTTCAGCCGAAACATTGGAAGATCCTGTCAGAATGCTGATCGGATTTGCAACGGCCATCAATGCTCCGCCTCCGATGGCCTTCTTAAGCATGTCTCTTCTCTTCATAACTAATGAAAGATTGTCTGATTCAAATTCTATTGAAAAAAGAAATGATCCCCGTCCACTTTAATTAAGTGGAGAGGGATCAGATCAGTGTGCTTCCAAAAATTGACTTGCGCCCCGTGAAGTTATTTCACGAGAAGCATCTTCTTTGTTTCAGAAAAAGAACCGCCCTGAAACTTGTAGAAATAAACGCCTGAGCTCAAGCCGGATGCGTCGAAGCTGACTTCATATGTTCCGGCCGTCCTGTAACCGTCGCTCAATACAGCCACTTCTTTGCCAAGCTGATCATACACTTTCAGCGATACATTTCCTGATGCAGGCATGCTGAACTTTATCATCGTTGCAGGATTGAACGGATTAGGATAGTTCTGAGAAAGCTGGTAACTGTCCGCAGTATTCGCAATCTGACTCTCATTGACAGTTGTAAGCACGGAGTATGTGATGTTCAGTTTATATAGTGCAGAAGTCTGCATATTTAGCATCCAACCTCTTTCCGGAACCATGATGCCCGCTCCTGCTCCTCCGAGGCCCGAATTGATATTGAAGAAGTTCGCTCCGCCGTTTGTAGTAAGATAAGCCTGAGTTCCGTAGTTTCCGGTCAGTACAACATTCGGATCTTCATGGCAAAGGTCGGAACCCCAGCCGCTTCCTGAATTCACTGAAGCTATTGACCAGTTGTCACCGTAGTTCAAAGTCCTGTACACCTGACTGCTTCCCCATGTAGTTGCATAGCAAATGCTTTGGTCGAAAACAGTGTTGCACATTGAAGGCACTTCTGATGACGAAGTAGGTTTTACGAGTGACCAGTTCGCACCGTTGTTCGATGATTTGAAAATGTCCGCGCCGTCATCACCTACATAAAGCACATGCGAGCTGTCCCACATAACAATGATGTCGCACGGACTTGTGAATGGGTTGCTGTTGCTGACCGAAGTGAAAGTTGCGCCGTTATCTGTTGACTTGAAGAAACCTGTTGATGATCCGTCCGGTGCATAATAAAATGTTCCGGGATTGTTCTGATCCATTTCCAGCGGCTGTCCGTACGAGCTGAAATTGTATGACAGTATTGTGTTCCACGTCGCGCCGTAATCAGTTGACCTTACAACTTTGTCGGGCGAACTTTCGATCGCCGCAACCCACACGTTTGTATCAAGCGGCGTTACATAGAATGAGTGTGCCCTGCTTCCGATCGAAATGGTTGCGATCTGCACCCAGCTGTCACCCCTGTCACGGCTCACATATACTTTGTTGCCGTACACAACATACGCTGTGTTCCTGTCGTAAGGGTGCATGCACAGGTTGTTGCCAATGCCGCTTGCAGGATTGATCTTCATTACCCAGTTGAACGCCACGGTCGCACCGGCTGTCATATCCCAGCTTGTGCCGCCGTTCGTTGTCTTTATCACAACATTGTTCAGACTGCTGACTGCAAAGCCGACATTTGAATTGAAATAGAATATGTCAACAAGATTTGCAAGCATCGGATTGATCTCGAAATTAAAGAAATTCGATCTCCCATTGGTGTTGTTCCTGATGAACCCGCCGCCGCCGCATACATGAACTTCATTGAATGCAGTTCCGCTGATTCCTCTTATGTCACTGTCTGTCCTTGTCACAACGCTTGTCCAGTCTCCCGTTCCTTCTTTCGTTAGGATAACTACCCACTCACCCACAGCTACAATCCCGTCGGCAAAATACTTCGCCTTCAGAAGGTCCCTTGTGACTCCGGATACCTGCGGGGTCCATGTTGCTCCGCCGTCGTTGGTCAGATACAACTTCCCGCCGTCTCCCACCAGTACACCTTTCTGTTCGTCGAGGAAGCTTATGCCGTTGAGATTCTCAGAGCCAATACCGGCAGATGCTACTGTCCAGTTTGCGCCTCCGTTGACTGACTTGTAAACCTTTCCGCCGTCACCGCAAAGATAACCGACAGACTGGCTAACGAACTGAATGGAATTGATTTTAAAGACCTCGCCGAGACTTACGCTTGTCACGGGTGAAATTGACTTCGTTGTCTTGTAAACATCTCCCGCACTGCCTGCAATCCAGACATCGTTTCCGAATGATGTTACGCTGTTCAGATTGTCCGAGTTGTTTGTGTAGCTTGCCCAGCTCGAGCCGGCATTGGTTGACCTGAATATCTTTCCGAGATTTCCCACTGCTACAACATTCACTCCGTCAGGAGTGGTGATGCTGTTCAATCCCTGAGCCATAACAGGCGCCGCAGAGTTTAGCAATGCAAACGTCAGCACTGCAAGAAGGAGTGTAACTTTCTTCATTTTGCTTATTGTGATTGTTGAATTGAATTCATTTGGAGTTACGGCCTCACTACTCCGATGAAGTTGCTTGCGTTGCCGTCACATATTGCAAGATCAGATCCGTCAACGGATTCATCACCGTTCAGATCGGTTACAAGATCACCGGATGCAAAAGCAAATGCATCGTTGTCTATCCCAACAAGGTCAATGCCGTCTATGATGTCGTCCTGATTTACGTTTCCAGAGTATATGCAGTATGCTGATCCTTTCTGAACAAGGTTGTTTCCGTATGCCTGAGATTGAGCCGATGTAAAATCATAAGTAACATTTCCTGAACCAAGGGCGACGCCTCCTGCTTTGCTCCATGTCTCAAGGCCGTTCCTGTGCTTCAGCACGATGAAGTAGTTTCCTGCCGGCAGTATGTTTAGATTTGAACCCTGAAGTGTGAGTGAATCAAATGTCGTGTAAACCGAATCAACAACATTAAAGGGTGATACTGCATTTCTGATTATCACAGATAGCTTGTCATCCTTGCTGGTTGTATTGAACACCGGACTGTACATTCCTTCTGTGGCCGCTTTCACGCTCACTGTGTAAGCGGAGAGATTTCCTGCAGGCACTGTATATGTTATCGTTAGCTTGAACAGGCTTGAAGTCTGCATGTTAAGCATCCAGCCTCTTTCCGGAACCATTATTCCCGCACCTGCTCCGCTGAGCCCCGTATTGACATTGAAGAAGTTCGCGCCGCCGTTAGTGGTAAGATATGCCTGTGAACCGTAGTTTCCTGTCAGTACAACTGTTGGATCTTCCCTGCATAGGTCAGAGCCCCAGCCGCTTCCGGAATTGGTTGAAACCGAATTCCAGTTAGTGCCGTGATTAACTGTCCTGAACACCTGACTACTGCTCCATGTTGTGGCGTAGCAAATGCTCCTGTCAAACACTGTGTTGCACATTGAAGGCACTTCCGAAGATGAAGTCGGCTTAACGAGAGTCCAGTTTACTCCGTTGTTGGTTGATTTGAATATATCCGCGCCATCATCTCCCACATACAGTACTTCGGAACTGTCCCACATTGCAATTATGTCGCACGGGCTCGTGAACGGATTGCTGTTGCTCACGGAAAAGAATGATGCACCGTTGTTTGTTGATTTGAAGAATCCGGTGGTCGTGCCGTCAGGTGCGTAGTAAAACGTTCCCGGAATGTTCTGATCCATTTCAAGCGGCTGTCCGTATGAGCTGAAATTGTATGATAAGATTGTTGACCATGTTGCCCCGTAATCTGTTGACCTTACTACTTTGTCCGGAGTGCTCTCTATTGCGGCCACCCATACGTTCGTGTCAAGCGGCGTCACATAAAAGGAGTGAGCCCTTGTGCCTATTGAAATAGTTGCGATCTGCGTCCAGCTCTCTCCCCTGTCCCGGCTTACATAGACTTTGTTTCCGTAAACAACATAAGCAGTGTTCCTGTCAAACGGATGCATGCAGAGATTGTTGCCGATGCCGCTTCCGGGATTTATCTTCTGAACCCAGTTGTACGCTACAGTTGCTCCCGTGGGGAGGCTCCAGCTCGTACCTCCGTTGGTGGTTCTTATTACGGCATAGTTAAGACTGCTTACTGCAAAAGACTTGTTTGCGTCATAAGTGAAAACGTCAACAAGATTTGCCAGCATCGGATTGATCTCGAAGTTGAAAAAGTTGGTCCTTCCGTTTGTGTTATTGCGGATGAATCCTCCGCCTCCGCAAACTTTAGCATTCGCAAACGAGGTGCCGCTTACTCCTTTTATGTCGCTCACAGTCCTTGTTGCAACTGACTGCCAGCTTCCCTTGCCTTCTTTCGTGATCACTGTTCCGAATTCTCCGACAGCGACAATGCCGTCCTGAAAATACTTTGCCTTCAGCAGATTCTTGCTTGTCGGAACTGATTCAATTGTCCATGTCGCCGCACCGTCTTCCGTTACATAAACTGCGCCGTTATCACCTACAGCCACTCCGTTAAGCGCATCCGCAAAACTGATTCCGTTAAGGTCAGTTCCGGATATGCCCGAAGATGAACTCGCCCAAGTAGCGCCGCCGTCAATTGTCTTATAAACCGATCCTCCGTCTCCGCAAATAAATCCAGTAGAAGAGTTCAGAAAGGTCACGCAGTTAATCTTGAAATTCAGCCCGGTAAAAACTGTGCTGATATGAGAGAGTGTCTTTGTGGTCCTGTAAACATTTCCGGCGCTTCCGGCAATCCAGACATCATTTCCGAATGAAGCTGTGCTGTTGAGATTGTCTGATGACAGTGTGTAAACGCTCCATGTACTGCCTGCATCCAGTGACCTGTAGATCTTTCCGCTGTTTCCTGCTGCTATGACGTGAATGCCGTCGGGGGATGTTACGCTGTTAAGGCCTTGTGAAAGTGAAATGCCTGCATTAAGGAAAGTCAGAAGCAATGCAAGCAAAAAGGCGGGAAACCTTTTTCTCATTGAGTATCTTAAATTCAAAAAAATTTGGCTTAAATTAACCTTGCTGATTTTGATAAGCAATAGACTAAGCCAAAGGAAATGTCAACGCAATTTTTCGGTTACAAAGGCGGCGTCTGCCTGAACAGTCCTGTACATTGCCAGATTAACAAAGACCGCTCCGCGAAAGTGAAATGAGATTCAAAGCATGAAAAGCTTCGGCCGACTCACTTTACAAGCGACATCTTCTTTCTCAGCGAAGCATCTCCGCTTTGCAGTTCATAAAAGTACACTCCCGAAGGAAGTTCCGATGCATTGAAAACATACTTGTACTCGCCCTTTGCAAGGATGCCGAAGTACTCCTCAACAGCCATCTTTCCCGAAGCATCGTAAATGCGCAGTGCAGTGGCCTCTGTTCTCTCAAGCGAGAACTGTATAGTGGTTGCCGGATTGAAAGGATTCGGATAATTCTGCTGAAGTGCAATTCCTTCAGGCAGTTGGCCGCATGTGCTTTGTATGGACGAGGCAGTTCCTATGTTGAAAAACGTAACTGTGTTGTTTCCTGCATTCGGAATTGCTAGAGTGTCAGTGGATTTGTTGACAAATATGTCTGCGGGATTGCTTAGCCCCCCCGTAACCACAACCGGCGAAAGGGCAAAATTGATATCGTACTTTACAACCGACTGTATGCCCCAGCTTGAGACATAAACATTGTCGTTCCTGTCAAGCGATATGCCGTCGAGATTTGAATAAGGAGTTGTTACGAGAGTAGTGATAGATGAGTCAGCAAAATTTACGGACCTTATTGGAGCAGATGAACCCCAGCAGCAGATCAGAAGCCTGTTCCTCACGGCATCAACATACACGCCGTTTGGCGTACTGCCGGTTGAAGATACATAGGTCCAGTACTCCTGTGTTGCAGTGTTCACTTTGTAGATTCTTCTTGCGGAAAAATCCGAGACGTACATCATACCGGAAGCATCAATGGCAAGGTCATTGAGGAATGTTGATCCGCTG
>DAIQRO010000163.1:0-6824 GCA_036786155.1 Bacteroidota bacterium | reverse complement strand
ACATTCAGGTGAAGCACAGAAACTCGATTGAGACCTGGAGCAAGTCAGGAGGTGAGTCGTTCACTGCCGGAGTTCCGTTCAGTTACAATTTCACAACAGCCGCTTCACAGTCTTACGGGAGCAACGAAGTTCTCAAGGGAACAAAGTACTGCTTCTACAGCGGAGACGTGAATCAGGACGGAACAGTTGATGCATCTGACGGTAGTGCAGTTGACAACGATGCTTACAACTTCAATTCCGGATATATTCCAACCGATGTTAACGGTGACGGAAGCGTTGACGGATCAGACCTGAGCGTGGTAGACAACAATGCTTACAACTTTGTGGGAAAGGTTGTACCTCCCGGAGCAGGGCCTACAAAGTCATCAGACAACGGCAAAAGGTCACAAACAAAAAATGACAGTAAAGACTCAGTCACTGGTCAGAATAAGAAAGCCGAGAGGGGAGTCAGGGAGTGAATTGACCGGATCCGGGATATGACATACTGATCCCTGATTGTAGTAAATTACCGCCCTGTTGCGCTTGCTACGGGGCGGTTTTCTTTTCGTTCGATCTTCTCATGTTGCGGAATGTGAATAGCGCCAGGGCAAGAAGGATCAAAGCCACCAGCACCTCCACCCTTAAAAGCTCCGAAAGTGCAGAACCCGCTTTGACTCTTGCCTGAAGATTGAACCCTTCGGAGATACCGGAAGAATGGATCTTCCAGACCGCTTTACTGCCGTCAGACTTTCCGTTTCCCGACATAACTTCTCCCGGAAAGTTGAATTCATAGTTCAGTTCATTGTTGCCTTTGGAAAAATTGATGCCTGCTACTGAGTCCTTATCGAGTGCATAAATAAAGACATACTCGTCTCCGGCTTTTTCCCACAGAGTCCTGAATTTTGAAAAGGTCTTTGCCTCATTCAGTTTGTTGAAATCGGAAAAGTTAACAACCGCCGTTACATGAATTGTGGAATCATTGTTCCTCGTTTCGATCTTCAGCTCCCTTACTTCAGTGCCCGCTGAAGTGAGATAATTCCTTGCCTTAATTTCACTGAATGCAAAGTTGCCCATTTCATCGCCCATTGACAAATTTGACATACGCGTCCAGTAGTGTATGTTAATCATTCCGGTGCCGTCTTTGTTAATGTGCGTAACCTGCTTCAGTTCAATGCACGACTGTAACAGGCAGAGCAATGTGAAAGCAACTACCGGGATAAAGCTTCTCTTATTCATTTCAGAATATTCTTAAATTAGTTGTCTCCAATACAGATTCGATGAACTCCCGAACTTTTTGATTTTCTTTTATGGCCGGAATATCCCGCGATCTGTTTTCTATGAGCAACCGGAATGTGAGCCTCTCTGCATCAGTTGAAGGCGATGTCACTCCGTCATCGAGCACACTTGCAAGCAGTTGCTCATCGGCATTCTCAAGAGACATGTAGAATGCAATGCGTCCGTTGGATGTGTTCGGAAGCTGCAAACCGCTCAGCCCTCCGAGCATGTCATAATATGTTGAGCCGTAGGATGCAAGGCAACCGGCAGAAAGAAATCTTGATGCAAAGTAATCATCGTCAAGCATATTCATAAGCGTTGCAATGTTTGCATCTGACTTATACTTCTTAAATGCAAATGCAATGTCCTTTCTGAGCATCTTTGATGATCCGGTTTGCTCCGAAAGCTCACGCAGGCTTGAGGAAACAAGTGTGGTAAATTCAGTATCAGCGCTGTCTGACTTTATCTTGCCAAGTGCATTGACCGCCGAAGCTCGTATCCTTTTGTTTTCATCCCGTGTGAGTTCAAGAAGCTGAGCTTTACCGGAAGGATCCCCGGTTTCGCCGTACAGATAGCAGATGAATGAGACCTGTTCCGCCGAGAGTTTGGAAGAAGATGATTGACCATCAACATAACTGTTTAGTTCTCTCTGAAACACTTTACTCATTGAAGTTCCTATCTTCTGCGCGAGATCGCGAAGGACAAGTGAAACCCTGTGGTCGTCCGTATCAAGATGTTTAAGTATGAAAAGGGAAGTGCCAGCGCTGTCTTTGATCAGGTTCCTGAATCCGAAATCTTTCCACAGCTGAAACCTCGGCTCTATCGTCTTTGCCATGATCAGAAAATCTTCCTGTGAATAACTTCGCGAAGAATCAACCGGCACTTTGTACCCTGAGGATGCGGGTACCTGCGATGTTTCGGGCATTCTCGCTTCGTCAAGAAATCCTCCCCACATGGATGCTTCATTGAACGTACTGTCCTTTCCCGGGATTGAATAGAAATCTTCGCCGGAGCAATCTGAAAAAATTCCTATGCTTCCGTATTCTCTCCGTAAGTTTCCGTAGCCTCTAGTATTTCCGGGTTCCTTGCTCAGGTATCCGTCTCTTCCTTCTTCATCAAGAAGTATCCCCACACCGTTGGCATTGCCTGCACCCTGCGAAAGCGAATAGGCGGAGTAGTTGTCATTGCCCTTCAGGTCATGAAGCAGTCCGAATCCGTAATCATGCCCGCATCCCTGCGATACTCCGTTGGAAGAATAGAAATCCCAGCCGTCAAAGTCTTTCAGCAAACCAACGGCAAGATGAATACCCGCCCCTTGTCCGTACTGGTAAGAGTTATACTTGTCATTGCCTGACTTGTCCGCAATGCAGCCGAGAGAAAACCAGTACGCACCGCCTTGCCCAAAAATGTCTGTCGTGTATGTGTCATTTCCCGCCGACTCGATTATCAGTCCGATGCCTCCGGCATAATACGGACGCACTCCGTTTCCGTATCCCTGACACATTGAAATGTAATGATCTTCATATCTTCCAAGATCAAGCGAACGTGATTCAACAATGTAAGAATCATTTCCCTTGTTGTCGCGGATCACCCCTACTCCCTGAGTTGAGCCGAATCCCTGTGAATTGGAATTGGCTATATAAGTGTCATTGCCGTCGTTGTCTATCACAGCCCCGACCCCAAAGGTTGCCGCACCGATCGAATGATTCAGTCCTTTGTAGACATCGTGGCCGCCTTCGTCTGAGATGAGTCCAAGTCCGCATATCGCTGATGCGATCGAAGTTCCTGCGCCGATGTAAACATCATCCCCGCCCGACTCAAAAATGAAAGACGAGCCGAAGAAGGCCGAAGCAAGAGAAATATCTCCGCTTGCCTTGTACACATCGTTCCCACCAAGGTCCATTATGCATTGAGTGTTTTCGGAAAGTGTGCCGGCGGCTGGCTCAAGTTCAAAAATGTCGTTTCCGCCCGGGTCAATGATAATGTCGAAATGTCCTTTGTACCTGTTGTCTTCCTTGCTTCCGATCACGATGCGGATTCCGCCTGACTGAGAATAGTATGTGACTGTGCCGGAGATCCCGGCTTCATTTGCATTGCCGGTTTCATCAAATTCATTTTCAAACTTTCCTGATCTGAGAGCTTCATAGAGTCCGCTCATGTAGCAAAGGTCGTCAAAGCACCTTTGATAAAGCTTGTCCCTGTCGGCCTTGTTAAGAAGCTCAATCACTCTTTTGGATACGGCTATGGACGAGTCCCGCGATCTGTTATATGCAAAGATGTCAGTGTTGTCTTGCCTCACATCCCCGGCATCTGACATTACTGCCATTATCTTTGTTCTGAGAAACTCCTTCTCCTGTTCTGTATAGACCTTCAATGCATCGCCTTGCTTCCTTCTGTTCTTCATGAAATCCTTCAGCAATTCAGAGATACTCCTGCTTCCGGAGATCATTGCGCATTCATTCTTTTCAGTGCGGAGACTAACATTCAGCATTCGAAACATCTCTCCGGCAAAGCGGTAAACAGACAGTTGTGAAAGAGTGAGTATAGAATCCGGAAATGCAAAGCACTTAACGGGATCCTGTATCATGTCTCTGACGAGCGGAATAATAAGCCTGAACCCTGCACGGGCAGACATCTCATCGTCAAAGTTCACGGGAATTGACAAGTCAGACGGTGATAAACCTCTCATTGCCAATGAGCGGTCAAAGCACCCGCCGTAAAGCTCCTGCGACTTTGCTGAGGATACAATGAGGAATAAGAGCAGAGATGTTCTGTAAAGTATTCTGAAGAAATTCATCATGAACAATTGAAGCCATTTTAAGTATAGGGAGATGAAGAATAAAGGAATATAGACTATCCAAAGTAACTTTCTTTTGACTGCCCTTAGAACTACTTTTTAAAAAAGAAAATTCATATGAAACGTGTTATAACAGCAGCGGCGATGCTGCTGCTCTTTTCGGCTAATGCATATTCACAGACAATTGTCGCGTCATATCCTTTTCCTAATTATTCTCAGTACAATTCATTTTGGGGAATAACAAACATTGGCGATACGCTGAGGATCGGAACTGACAACAACGGAAGCATATACACTGTAACCAAGACGGGACAGATAATTGACAGTCTCGTGACGGCAGTGAACTTCAACCACGGCCTCGTTTGGGACGGAACCGCCTATTGGGTTGCACAGGATTTCCGTACGGCCGGCGCATACATATACAGGATCAACACCTCCGGACAGAAGATCGACAGCATACTTTGTCCGCCTCTCATCGGGGGAGCATCCGGCGGCATCGGGGGTATCTGCCTAAAAGACGGCGGTATGTGGTTCACGGTCTATTCTCCGGACTTCACTGTATATCCTTTTGCTTATGCATACAGGATTGATATGACGAACAGGCAGGTGACTGACACCATTCCGCTTTTGGGAAGGCAGGTGCAGGGAATTGCAATTAAGGGAGATACGATCTTTTATGTGAATGATTATTTTCACACGACTCCTTTTGTGGATGTGGAAAGGATCTACGCTTACAGCAAATCAACCGGAGATACGCTGTTCTCATTTCCGACACCTGACCCTGACGGCGACTGCAGTCCGCGCGGCCTGCACTGGGACGGGCAATATCTCTGGCTCGTTGCAGACAGGATCGGAAACAATGTAAGCCTCTTCAAGACACTCTATAAATATTCAATTTCGGGACAGGGAAATCCTCAGATCATTACAAGCGTTAATTCACTCGACTTCGGGAATACGATCATCGGCAACTTCACCGAAAGGACAGTAACGGTTACAAACTCCGGAACGGCAAAGCTTATCATCAGCAATTTGCAGATCACCAATCCAAGATACACAATGACTCCTATGGTTGCCCCGGACACTCTGAATCCGTCGCAGTCAAGAGTTTATACGCTTCGGTTCAGTCCGACTGTCTTTGATACTACTTCCGGACAGCTCCGCATTACCAGCAATGATGCAGTGACTCCGGTAAAGGTAATAAACCTGTACGGCAAAGGTGTTTACAACGGCGGTTTCATCGCCTCTAACGTGTCTTCAATAGACTATCAGCAGAGAAGGGTCAACTCCCTGTGCGGCGGATATGTGAACATCACGAATCAGGGAAGCGCTCCTATCAGTATCAGTGCAGTCAATTTCAACACTCCAAGGTACAGGCTCGATACGCTCGGCCTCACTTTCCCTGTGCAGATAGATACGCAAAGGACAAAGACATTCCGCATCTGGTTCAATCCGACAAGCGCAACATCATTCACGGACACTGCGAAATTCGTTTCTAACGCGGTGAACAATCAGAATCTGCGCATTCCGCTCTCGGGTACCGGAAACTCGGCCCTTACAGCCCTCGGAGATATCGTGTGGCAGGGGCAGATACCCGACAATCCCAACACGACAGTTGACGATTTTCAGATCATGGCAATGAAGGAAATTCCGGATGTGAACCTTGACGGAATCAATGATGTGATAGTTTGTTCGGACAATTACTGGACGCTTTGCTACAACGGCAACTAGTCGGTAACATCGGACATTCTATGGCAGGTGAATACAAGAACCAGCAGTAACGTATCGGGATCTGTCGTTTATGAAGAAGGCCTGCAGATCGTGGACGACATCAACAGTGACGGGATCAAAGATGTAATATTCGGAACCGGTGGAAACAATGAACTCGTGTACGCTGTCTCGGGCAGGAACGGGCAGATACTCTGGACTTACGGAGATTCATCAATCACTTCAGACGGAGACATTAACGGAATCAGCATATCCAAAGATTACAGCGGAGACGGAATTAAGGATGTACTTATAGCTGCAACAGGCGAAGGCGAAGGAAACGGAAGGCATGCCGCAATTTGCGTGAACATTCTCAACGGAAATCAGATCTTCGTTGCGAGCCAGTTGGGACACTTCACTTACAGCGCTGCTGCAACAACTTCCGGCGGCGCAATATCCTTCAGCAGTAACGGCGGTCCGTGGGGAATCAACGGATTCAGCAACAACGGCTCTTACACCTGGACTTACAATCTTACAAGCGCCGGCTGGCATCTGGAAGAACTGCCCGATGTGAACTCGGACGGGATAACTGATATTGCCGCGTTTGTCGGATTTTCAGGAACAACAGCAGTGATCTCAGGAAGCGACGGATCACAGATATGGACGTACAATCAGGGCTCAAGCGTAAACGGCTACTTCAGGCTCGCACAGGATATTGCAGGCGACGGTTTCCCGGATCTGATATCTTCCGGCCCGAGGATCCTCCACAGGATTGACAGCCGTTCCTCCAACATATTCTGGACAGCACCGCTTGACGGCAATTACATTCACGGAGTGGATGAACTTACTGATGTTGACGGCGACTGTGTAAAGGACGTAGTTGCGGGAACGCAGAACAGCAACCTGTATGTGGTTTCCGGAGACAGCGGCAGAACTCTGTTCACATACAACTTCGGTTCGGCAACAACAAACACAGTCGAGCAGGTCTCGAGGCTCAAGAGCATTGACGGCAATAATTCCTCCGAATTCCTCGGCGGCAGCAGGACAGGCAAGCTCATTTGCTTCAGCG
>DAIQRO010000443.1:0-1570 GCA_036786155.1 Bacteroidota bacterium | reverse complement strand
AAAAGCGCGCCCGAGCCGACTTCGGGATATGCCGAAGCTGAAGTGCGTTCGGATTTCCGTGATGCAATCTTCTGGTCGCCATTTGCAAGGACTGACGGACAGGGCTATGCGGATGTGGATGTCAAGTATCCGGACAATCTCACAACGTGGAGGATCACCTGCCGCGTAATAACAAAGGATACAAAAGCAGGGCAGAATGTGAAGACCGTCATAACAAGAAAAGACCTTTTGGTGAGGCTTGAGACTCCGAGGTTTGCAAGGGAGAATGATGAGATCACTGTTTCCGCGATCGTTCACAATTACCTGTCATCAGACAAAAAGGTTCGCGTTTCATTTACCAGTGACAATGCGGAGTTGACATCGGGTTTGCAGTCGGATGAAGTTTCAATCCCTGCCGACGGAGAGAAGAGACTTGACTTTGTTGTGAAGGCAGGTATTCCTCTCGCCGAAGCAAGATTCTACGCTGAAGCTCTGACCAATGAAGAGTCGGATGCGATAGAAGTGAAAATGCCTGTATTGCCGGCGGGCCTGAAGCTTCAGAAGGGAGTTACGGCAGACTTTGCGGACGCGACGAAAACCGAATCCAAGACTATTGACATACCGCCCGGCACAGACCTCAGAAGCACAGGGCTTGTGCTGAACGTTGACCCGTCCCTCGCTTCCGCAATTCTCACTTCTCTTGATGATCTTGTCGGTTATCCTTACGGATGCGTCGAACAAACAATGAGCAGATTCCTGCCGACTGTGATAGTTGAAAATGCATTCGATGACCTCGGCGCTCCCTTGAGCGAGGCCACAAAGAAAGAAATTCCGTCAATGGTGAACAAGGGGCTTTCGCGGCTTTATTCTCTTCAGCATTCTGACGGCGGCTGGGGCTGGTGGCAGAATGACAGGAATAATCCGTTCATGACTGCTTATGTAGTTTACGGACTTGCAATAGCGGAGCAAACCGGATATCAGATTGACAAGTTGTCAATGCTGCGAGGTATAAACTCGACCAAAGAGCAATTGGGAGATCCCGGAACGGATGCGACTACAAAGGCATATATGCTTTATTCGCTTTCGATGGCAGTGACCAATGAAAAGGAATTCATAAGTGGAGAGCTTGATAAGCTGGATAAGAAGGGGCTCAACAATTACGGCAGAAGCCTTGTCGCGCTTGCGTACAAGCAGATCGGCAGAATGTCAGAGGCGAAGGAAATGATCACGGAGCTTAAGAGCCAGGCAGTTAAGCTTCCGGGGGAAGGCGGCGCATACTGGGAAGGGAAGAAGTTCCATTACAACTGGCAGGATGACAAGGTTCAGACCACCGCAATGGCGCTCAAGGCACTTGTCAATATTGATGAAAATTCGTCTCTCAAAGATCTGGTGATAAGATGGCTGATAATGCAGAGGCAGGGCACCTCCTGGAAGAGCACGCAGGAAACCGCAATGATCATATATTCGATGGTGGACTATCTGAAATACTCTTCGGAGCTTGATCCCGATTACACTCTGAGAGTTTTCGTAAACGACAAGATGCTGATTGACAGGCAGATAACCCGCAGTGATGTATTCAGCGAAAGCAAGT
>DAIQRO010000004.1:36977-37908 GCA_036786155.1 Bacteroidota bacterium | reverse complement strand
ACTCGTAAAGAGCAAGAGTGGAAAGCACTATTGTGAATGCAAGCAACACATATCCGCCCGCTCCGAAAATCAGCAGAAGCAGTGGTGCGCCTATTAATCCCGCGGCAACTCTCTTTGTCAGATTGCTCATTGTCCTCCCGTATCAGCCGCTTTCTTCTTTGAGGCAGAGATTCTGCTGATCAACTTCAGCAAGATCCAGAATGCTATGGCTGATGCAACACCCGCTACAGCGTAGTATATCTTGTCGTCTGATGACATGCTTTCGCTCCCGAATGATTCTGTTCCGTAAATGTAAACCGCTCCCGCAGAGATGAAGTTATTTACAAAATGGCAGGCAATGGCAGTGTAAATGCTGTTGCTCTCATAAGTTACAAAGGTGAGGTAGATGCCGAGTATCACAAGAGGAACAAGATTGAACGGATGAAAATGAAACAGCGCAAACAATGAGCCGGCAAAGAACATAGCCGGCGCAGGCGACATTGCCTTCTCAAAATTGTAAAAGACAAGACCTCTGAACAGAAACTCCTCGCTTATTGCCGGAGTAACAGCTATCACAAAAAGCACCATCAGAAATTCAGGCAACGAGCCGGCCTTTACCAGGCCCATTGTAGTTTCTTCCAGCGAATCAAAGAGATCCTTGAGAGATTTCACGAGCTCACTTCCGGGTATGGAAAAGATCAGCTCGTTCTGAAAATACACAAACGCCTGCAGGAACGGCTGTATTATTATTATGCCCAACAGTGAAAGAAGAAATACCGCAATCCCGGGAGAATTCAGCCTGAATGTCTCCTTCAGCCTGTCTCCTCTCAGAATGGCAAGCACAATTGCAGGTGCAAGTATGAACATGAACTGCCCGAATGAAAGCACAACCCTTAGGAGGTTCATGTTTCCTCCCGTATTCAGATCTTCTCCAAGGAAATAATAAGCAAGC
>DAIQRO010000004.1:19643-36967 GCA_036786155.1 Bacteroidota bacterium | reverse complement strand
GAACCGCCGACGATCTGATAAAGAAAGAAGACCACAGCGAGGGTCATGAATACAAATCCGACGGGGCTGAGATTTGCCAGCGGCGCTCTTGCCGTCTTGGTTTCCTGAGGTTCGGGAGTTTCTGTGTTCAAATTAAGTGAATATGGCGGTCAATATTGGCAAAATTGTCTTGTGATTAAAGAACAAACGGGGAGGGTGATTGCCAATTACCTTTGGACTGCTTGAGCTGCTAATGTATATGCGCCTGTTTCTGAAATTAACGGATCGTTCAATTACAATGAGTGATGCAACTTAGAATCACCATTGCTTCAATATGGAATGCGATTTCCGCGGCAGATAGTTTCAGAGAATGTAAATTCTCAGTAAGAGTGTTTGCTAATGGCTCACATCCGGATGCTGAGTATGAGAACTTCTCATCATGACATGCGGGTAAGTGCCGTAAGGCAATCATGACAGAAGGAAGTTGCACGGAGGGCGGCACGTTTACAGATTTCTCAGCATCTCCTTTATTTCCTCGATCTGAAGCATAACGGCCCCGTCCTTCTTTGCCGCCGTGCTTATGGAATTGTATGCATACAGCACTGTTGCATGATCCTTTCCGCCGAAGTTCAGTCCGATCGTCTCTAGTGTAAGGTTAGTCAGGTCCTTCGCAAGGTACATTGCAACCTGCCTTGCAAACGCCACTTCCTTTGTTCGCTTTCTGGAAAGGATCTGATTCTCGGATATCCTGTAATAGTTTGCAACCGTGTATATGATGTTCTCTATGGATACGTTTCTCGATTTTCTTGCAGTCCCAATCACTCTGCTTATCACATTTTCAGCAATGTTAAGATTGATCTCACTCTTGAACCTGAGCACGCTGTCTGCAATTATCCCGACTATGCAACCCTCAATTGTCCTGATGCTGTCCTTCACATTTGATGCAATGTAATGAACAACTTCCTCCGGTGCGTCAATCTTTGCCTCTTCGAATTTCTTCTGAATGATCGCAACCCTCATCTCCCAGTTAGGCGGCTGAATGTCGGCTGTAATACCCCACTGAAACCTCGAGATAAGCCTCTCTTCGATTCCCTTTATCTGACTGACCGGCTTGTCGCTTGAGAAAATGATGTGCTTCTTCTGGTCATACAGCGAGTTGAAGATCTGATACATGAAATCCTGTGTCTTCTCTTTGCCGCTCAGATACTGAATGTCGTCAATGATGAGCACATCAAGTGACTTGTAGAAGAAATCCAGCTTCTTGGCGCCGTTCTTGTTGGCGGAAAAATCGAGCCGGCTTTGGGCTATATTGTTTGTGAACTGAGTAGTGAAGTCCGGCGCTGTGGTGTAATAGACTTTCTTTGACGGGTATTTCCTGAGTATTTCATTTCCGATTGCCTGGATCAGATGCGTCTTTCCCAATCCGACACCGCCGTACACAAAGAACGGATTATAGGTATGGCCGGGATTGTTTGTAATGGCATAAGCGGCGGCAATAGCGAGTTCGTTGCTTTCACCCTTTATGAAGTTGTCAAAGAGGTGCTTCTGATTGATGTTTGTTTCAAATTCTTCCGGAGAAGAAGTATCGGTCAAGGCAGGGTTTTCGGAAATACGGCTTCTCGTCGAGATGGGAAGTATCACCGGCCGTTCAGTACGTTCAGGCTCAGTGTGCGAATCAAACAGGCCCATCTGCATGATCTCGTATTTGAGTTTGCCCTCAGGGCCGAGAAGTGTCTCGACTATTGAAGCGATCACTTTATTGTATCTGCTTTCGATCAGACTGTAAAAATCCTCGCTTGGCACCGATACAGTCAGAACATTGCCCTCAAGAGACTTTGGTTCAATGACAGAAAACCACGTATTGATCTCACTTGCCTTCAGACTGTCCGAAAGCAGGTCAAGAAAGTTCTTCCATACTTTTACCGAGGCATTGGCCGCGGCATGACCGTCGCTGTCGGACGGCGCTTCACTTGCAGATTCGTTTACAAATTTCTTTTCACCGGAAACAGAAGAAAGTTTGGGCACGATAAGAGATTTTTAAAATTATTAACAAATCAAAGTGAGTTAACATTTTACTTTACGTCTCAGAAAATTTAAGGCAGAAAATCCGCGAAAAAATCTGAAGTTATTAACAATTCACTGAGACGCTAACTACTTTGTAAATATTGTACTTCAAGTCAATGAACGGGGTTCTTAACTTCCATTGTCAGCAATTACATTTTCATCATGACAAAAAAGCCGGCCATCCGGAAAGACTGCCGGTTTATTAACAAAGTCTTAACAGGAAATAACATGGCGTGTTGACGAAATAATATTAAGCAAACTCGTTTGTATTGTCAATAATGATTTTGGATTTTCAGCACGATCGCGCATCCATCCAAGGAGATTCACACCTACAGGCCGTCCTTTCTTCAATTTTCAGATTTGTGCGGATAAGAATGCCTCGCTTTGATCCGGAAGTTTGTACTGCTGATCATTACCATGCATGGAAGCGCGTTCAGATCAGCTGAATAACGGCCGCCGAAAATGAAAAACCCCGTGCAGTTTCCTGCACAGGGTTAAGAGCTGAGGTATCCGGTATAGTCAGTTGCCTTTTGCCTTATTGTATTCGCTCATCACATATGCAGAGAGGAATCCGGATCCGGGAAATTTCTCCATGCCCTTGTCAATTGCATCCTTAGCCTTTGCAAGGTCGCCGGTGCCGTTCTTTTTTATGAAGCTCAGAGCAAGGTAGCCGTAAGAAAGGTCTTCGCCCCAGTCAGGATAAAGCTCGGATTTTTCCACCCTCTTGGAGAAGAGCTCGATCGACTTCTCAAAGTCGGTCACCGCATTTGCCGCACCGCCTCCGAATGCTTCGGGCGTCCAGTAGCTTGATATGCCTTTAAGCAAAACGAATCTCGGATTGCCCGGATCAAGCTTTGAAGCTTTCTCGTCTGCATTCTGCGTAGCGGTTATTATCTCCTGCATCTTCTCCTGCTCATACATCCACCTGTTAAAGTTAAGCGCCTTGAGAAGCACATAGGAATCGGCAAAGTCCGCTTTCTGATCGATTGACATTTGCAGTGTGGACAGCCCCGATTCGGTGTACTGCTTGATCTTCTTCATGTCTTCAGTTGCCGCACCTGTCATTGCAAGTCCGTAGTCTGCAAGAGCAATGTAGTAATTGACAAGCCACGGATCTTTCTTAAGCTGATGTATTCTCTCGAACTGTCCCCTTGCCTTTAGGATCTTTGATTCATCGCTTGACTGCATTGCAGTTTCAAGACTCTTCTTTGCCTTCAGCATTGCATCCTCAAAATCGTCTTTTGAGAATGCCCGACCCGCCGTCATCAGCGTTACCGCGATCAGGAGGGCACCAAGCAGTTTCTTTTTCATTTTGTTTGTTTTGATTTTTGGATTATTGATAATTATTTGAATCAGGTTTCATCAGAATTGAAGCCCAAGCCCCGCGTAGAATGACCTGCGGTTGTTTGAATATATTTCTTTCCTCTCTGAGTAATCAAAGTTATATGTGTAACCATACAGATTCTTCCTGTTGAAGATGTTGTTCACTGCCACCACTCCGACCGCAAATCTGCCGAACAGCGAAAAAATGTACTGTGCATTCATGTCAAGAGTCATGTATGTCGGAAACCTTCCGCTGTTCTTCGATGCATAAAGAGGCCTGTAAGCATTCTGCACGGCATCAAACTCGCTTCCTGTCACAGGCGTGTAGGGTTTGCCTGTTGACACTTTGTATGCTAGGCCGAGGACAAGTTCATCGGTAGCATTGTAACTTCCAACAATGCTCATGTTATGCGTAATGTCGAAGTTCGCAGGAACGAGGCTTACAGCGTCATACTGCTTTCTCTTTGAATCGGTGAATGCATACGAGACCCAGCCGGTGAACTTATTGTCAATCTTGGTCTTGAAGAAAACATCAACTCCCTTCACATTTCCTTCGCCTTCCGATTCGTAAAGGAAATTGCGCCTGTCAGTCAGTACAAGATTGCTGTAGTCTTTATAATACCCTTCAACCCTGAATATGAATTTGTTCTCTTTGTTGAATTCATATCCGAGTATGTAGTGAATGGCATTCTGCGCATCAAGGTCATTGTCTGCCGATCTCAGATAGTCTTCAAGCCCCGGATACTGATGGTAGAAGCCGAACGCACCCCGAACCACGTTGTTCTCTGCGATCCTGTATCCGAACGACAACCTCGGATCAAAGCTTACCTTTCCCGAAAGCGTATGATAATCAGACCTTACTCCGGGAATTATAAAGAACCGTTCATCAGGCTTGATCTGTGTCTCGGCATAAATGCCCACGCGCCCTGTGCTCTGAACAGTATCAATGCTCAGAGATGGCGCATCGGTTCTGATGTTGTATTCATACTGGGGAAAGATCCCGTTCACATCATATCCGTCGTATTCATATTCGATGCCTGTATTAAGCTCCACCATATTGCTGAACTGCCTTGTAATGTCTGCTCTGCCCTTTGCGTAGGTAGTCTTGTCGTTGGAGTTCAGAACACCGTACTTGTAATCCTTGTCATACTTGCTGAAAGAAATTCCTGCATTCAGGACTGTGGAATTGTCAAGTCCTGTTATGAGCTTGATGTTGCTGAAATAACTTTTTGAGGAAGATTCATAGAAACCGTCATAAGTGGGGCTCGCATTTCTGATCCCGACATTGTCGTCGCTGTAGTTCGCATAGGCCTTTATGTTGGAGGATGTTCCAAGCTTGTAGGAAACGGTTCCTCCGAATGAATTCGACTGAGGTATCGGCGAGTACTCCGAATATTCCCCGTTGATGGCGAAGTACGGTTGCAGAAACAGCTTGCCTCCGCTGAAAGTGGCTCCGAGCTTTCCGTCTTTCGAAAGGAAAACTCCTGAAAGTGAGGCATTGGCAAGTCCGAGCCATGCAAACATGCCGTTGCCCTGAGGCATATCGTATGACTTCAGGTCAAGCACTGCCGAAAGCACATTGCCGTACTTTGCAGAGAATCCGCCGCTCGTGAAGTTTATTCCCCTCAGCCCCCACGGGTTAATGGTCGAGTATGATGATACGTTGAATGTTTCGTCGAAGATGAACGGATTGTAAAGCGATGCAAGATCAAGTATTGTAAGAACTTCATCGGGATCGCCTCCGCGTACGGTTATTCTGCTCCCTTCATTCACCTGATTGCTTCCCGGGAATGTTGTGATCGCCCTGTAAAGGTCTGCATCTGCACCCGGAATCCTCACGATCTCGAGAGGAGTAAGAGTAACAGCCGCCCGGTTGCCTGATGTGAACGAACTTGCTGTAACGAGGATCTCCTCCGTCTTCACTTCTTCCTTCGAGAGTTTGATGTTCACCTGCATTTCCTTTCCCGGTTCGATCTCAATCATCATGATGTTCTCAACATAACCCATCGCAGTTATGATTACATTCTTCGAACCCGACTGATCCGTTTCGAACTCATAGAATCCTTTGGCATCTGTGGTTGCTCCGTCAATAGTTCCTTCTATCACAATATTGGCGCCCATTATGAGGCTGTCCTTTTCTCCCTTGACTGTACCATAGATCCTTGTCGCGCTTCCGGATCTTTCTTCACCGCTGTCCTGTGCATAAAGGGGTATCTGCAAAAGGAAGAAAACAAGTATGAGTGCTTTCAATGGTAATTTTTTTTCCTTCATGTGCTAGAGTGATTCAATGTCTTTTGCAATGCCGATGTCTTTTGCCGTAATGCCTCCGGCGGAGTGTGTAGAAAAACTCACTTCCACAGATGAGTATTTAAGAGTCATAAAATCGGGATGATGATCATGCTGCTGGCAAAGTGCACCGATCGATGCCGCAAGTCCCATAGTCTGAGGAAATCCCTTTGTCTTGAAGATCTTAACAATAGAGTTGCCGTCACGCTTCCATCCTTCTAACTGCAGAAGCTCATTGGTGATCTGCTGTTCGGAAAGTTTTTCCATGTCCGTTTATGATTTTTTGGGTTTTATGATGCTTTCAAGATTTTCAATGTACTTTTCGAACGCCTTGAAGCCCTTGGCGGTGATCTTGTACCTGGTCACGGGCTTCCGGTTCACGAAAATTTTCTTCACACTTACGTAGCCTGCTTCTTCAAGTTTCTTCAGATGCACACTGAGATTTCCGTCGGTCGCATTCACTTTCTCCTTCAGGAAATTGAAGTCGGCTTCGTCCACCGCCACAAGCACTGCCATCACGGCGGTCCTTATGCGCGAATGAATAACATCGTCAATCTGCTGATAGTCAAATTCTTTCATCTCTGTCAGTTATCAGGCCTGTTTAAGCTCAGGACTTCTCTTTCTGTTCCTGTTGATAATGAAACCCGGTACGACCTGCAAGAAGAGCATCATTACGGCAAATACAAGAAGTGTCTGCTTGCCGGGCCAGAAGAACATAAGTATTGCACCTGCCCACCATCCGAAAGCAAGATTCCTGAGCCACGGAAGCTGCTGAATGCTTCCGCTTGCGAAATAGGAAATTCCGAGAGCGGTTGATATCACCGGACTGATGAAGACGGGTTTGTAGGCTCCGGAAAGCGGTCCGAGAAAACCGAACATGAACATTGCAATGCCCGAGGCCAGCCAGAGCGAACCGAGAAGCCGGCCGGCGAATGTTGACACCCTGTTCTTTTCCGCCACCTTCCATCCGATGAAGAAATCCGCCACGGCTCCGAGCGGCATCAGAATTCCCCAAAGCATTCCCGAGTATTTGTCCGCTGTTCCATTAAGGATCATGAAGTAGTTGGCGATCAGGCAGAAGGTTACGAGCACGCCCCAGAAGATGAAGTGGATGCCGTTGTACTCGACAGTGTAGCGGCTGTCTTCCATGATCTTTCTTATAACGGCCAGTTCAAACTCCGGCCCGCTGTTGCGATTGTTATCCATTGTAAAGTACTTTGTTTTTTAAAGTGCTTTACAAAATTATCTGCTGATGTATCAAATGTCAATACCCAAAAATATTTTTTTAGGTGCCCGCTTATGCGGAGAAGCCGGGCTGATGGCATCGGCAATGCTACATCTTATGCAGCGTTACAATGCGCAATGCGCCTGGGAAATAAGGCTGACGCCTGAAATGTCCGAACCTTTCATCCCATCTTCCTGATTCAAGCTCCGAAGCAAATGCGCTGACAAGCCTGTCCTCTGCTCCCTGCTCAAGGTATCCCCATGCCGACTGTGATTCGCGCACTTCTTTCTTCAGAAATTCTTCGGGCCTTCCGTAAAATGCTTCCTGAAAAACGTCCCTGCAGTTGAGAGGCACAGGAACTTTCTCCACTAATGCTTTACACCCCGGCAATGCTGACAGTTCCGCAATTCCGGGATATCTCCTTCTTTCAATATCCACCAGCTCGGGGAAATAGTGAACATTCCAGAATTCATCAAGCGCTTCGGGATCAAACGTCATGATTACAATTTTCTTTTTTGTCACTCTCAGAACTTCCTTAAGGCCGGCTTGCAGATCAGGCCAGTGGTGAACCGTCAGCAATGCCATAGATGCGTCAAATGAATTGTCGTCGAACGGCAGTTTGTCCGCTCTTGCAATAACTGCAGGCGGCAGTCCCCTTGCAAGCCTCTGCGCCCGCATGCGGGAAGAAGGTTCAACCGCAATTACATGCCTGTCATCCGGCTCATAAGAACCTGCTCCCGCACCCACATTCAGAACTGTCGAAGCTGAACCAAGAGCATTGCGGATCCTCGCGGCTATCTCCGGCTCTTCCTTCCTTTGGTTAGAGTATTCATATTCCGGACTTTCGTAATCGAACGGCCTGAAATTATTCACTGTAAAGTTCCAAATAAAGTTTAGTGATGCAGATCAATATCTCTCACACCTGTCCACTTCCCCTCTGACTTTTGAAGTCTCAGGATACCTGTGCCGCCGGGAAGGTCGTCAAGTCCTGACTCATATTTACTGTTGACCAAAGGATCATCGCTGAACACAAAATCATTGATGAGCGTAATGCTTCCGTCAGGAAGCTTAAGCGCGGCATGAATGTGTGCCGGAAACAGGTTTCCGGGATATGGCGCCGGCCTGATCGTAATTATCCCGTATTTTCCTTCACTGTCGGTTACACACCATCCGTGTAGCTTTCCGTGCCATTTCTGCACTCCGGATTCATTGCCGCTCTTGCTGTAGTATCCGTCGCTGTCTGTATGGTATGCATATATTACAACACCACCAACCGGCATCCCGCTTTTATCCTTAACTGTTCCCGTGATCTCAAGCTTGTCAGACGATTCTCCGGTTACGGGGATCCTCATTGTGCCTGTGAGATCCGCAGGCGCATTTGCGAAGTAGCATCCGAAGGGTGCATCCGGACTGTCGCAGGAATCACGCGAAGAGACTGTACGGTCAAGCGACTTGTTGCCCGCATGTTCAGTCTTTTGTCCGCAAAAAAATGATGACACGACTGTGATCATCAGAAATAAAACAACACCGAATTGATTCATGCTGACTACTATTTTGATTAGTATTCCCGGGAAATTTTTAAACGATGATCACTTCAGGTCCCGTCACTTCTTTCCT
Source organism: Bacteroidota bacterium (assembly GCA_036786155.1). GTDB lineage: Bacteria > Bacteroidota > Ignavibacteria > Tepidaquicellales > Tepidaquicellaceae > JADJAH01. The sequence continues at coordinate 28,473 of DAIQRO010000004.1, read as the reverse complement.
GTACGCAGTAAGAAGTGATACTGATCAGCTTATCCTGTTCGTTGAACTCATAAGCATCACAGGCATGAACAAATGCTATTCTCATTCCTTCGCGATGAAATTCCGCGGTCCCCTGAACAACAACTTTTCCGTTTGCATACGTGATACCGAGGATCCTGAAGTCCGTATCAACTGATTTAAAGTAGTCCGAAACGTTGCGGCAGTTGTTAACAACTTCATCCTTGCCTCTGAAAACGCTTTCCCCCGCTATTGTCCAAACCACATCATCAGAAAGTCTTTCATATGTTTCTTCAAACCTGCCCATGGAAAATGCTTCGGCAGTGAGAACATTAACGTGTTTCATTTCGCTTCGCTGTCAATTTCGAAAATTCCGAACACATTGTTATCCGGATCAGGAAAATAGCCCTGCCAGCACCTTCCCGGAACCGGAAATTTGGGCATCGCAATCCTGCCGCCGTTATTCATTATTGATTCTGCTGTCTCATCAAAACTCTCAACCTGCACTGAACATGTGAATGCATTTGTCCCGCATTCAGGCATCGGCACACCCGCCGGCCTTTTCAGCAAACCTCCGCCGATCCCGCCTGTTTCGATCCTGTAGTAATCGATCGGCACATTCTCTTCCCTGACAAACTTCCACCCGAACACATTTCCGTAGAATGCGATCTCTCTTTGCCTGTCGGATGACTGGATCTCAAAATACCCTATTGAAAAGATCTTCTTCATGACCGGTTGAATTTTATGGGCAAAACTAATCATTCCCTCCGACACATCAAACCACACTAATCCAAACCGCGGGAAATGAGCCGGTTTATTTCTTTTTCAAGGTGAAACTGAGCTTACGGCTTCCGGCAGAAAAGATCGGAATTTTGATTGTATTCGTAATTTTTGCGCCGTGAGTTTCAAGATCTGCGTTTGATCCGGACCTGGTTTTGAGATGAAAACCGGCATAAACTTCTTTTGACTTCCGGAATCAGCCGTCATAATTTTGTCCAACTATTTTGATAGTAACCAGGAAGCCGCGTGTTTGCAAACACCGCTTCTCAAAGGCATGCCGGTATGCCAGGTTATTATCCAAAAATTAAAATCTCTCAGGAGGATAAAAATGAAAATAAAAAACACAACCAAGCTGAAGTCAGTGATTGCACTGGCAGTTTGCCTTATCATTCTGCCTGCGGTATTTGTGAATTCACAATACGCTGAACTTCCCGGAAAGAAAAAGGAAACAGGAAGTAAGATCAGGACCATTCCGAAGGTCAATGACAACAGTCCTCTTTCAAGAACTGAAATGAATATTCAGCACACAGCGGAAGAACAGGAGATCAGAGATCAGATGATCCGTCAGAAGCTCAATGACTCCGGCAATCCGGAAGAGATCACCCGGCTTCAGAGAGAGCTTGAATCTCTGAACGGTTCCACTTCAACAGTTCCTTCGGGTGAATCCTTTTGCAGGATGCTCCCTCCTGACGGCAGATTGTATCCGAATTCGACTGATATCTACAACGGAGTTTATGTTGCAGGAACATCCGTACAGATTGAGCAAAGAGGAACTTCGGCCGGCAGGATATGGGTGGCGGTCGGCGTTACAGGTGCTGCTACGGGAGACGGCGCTTCTCCCGACACTTTGATCCTCTATTATTCCGACAATGACGGAGACTCCTATACGCAGTATGTGAAGACCGTCTTCAGTTCTGCAAACAAGATCAACTTTGATGATCTCGATATGGAGATCATAGAGCCTGCATCGGGCGACAAATATATTTATATGGTTTTCGGATACACAACAAACGGCTACTTCGGACAGAATCTCATCGGTTACACAATTGTAAGGACACCTTCGCTTGCAGTGTTCGGTTCAACTCTGTTTCCTCCCGGATACAACATCAGCAACAGGTATCTCAGGCCGCGTATCTCATCTGACAATACAAGGTATGCCTCTGTTCCATATGCTTTCATAACTTATGTTCAGGATTCGACCGATGGAGTGAATACCTATACAATGTCAAAGAACTGCTGGATCCTCAGTCCGTACACCATGAACCCCGCGCTCACATACATAGCACAACCGCTGTTTACCATACCCGGATCTTCTTTGTATGGAGGAATGTGCACGGACGTTGCATACTTTCACAACGGCGGTGATTCACTTATATACTGCCTGAGCGAAGCTCCCGGATACATTCAGGACATTTACACCTATGTTGCATTCAGCAACACTGCGGCAAATCCCGTGTTCGACAATCAGCTCACGCCGACCGGCAATGATCTGCATCATGCCAGAATTGCGGCTAACGGAGGAACAAACCAGAAGAAGGTTGCCATAATCTACTCGGAGAACTTCAACAACTCAGGCGACTGGGACCAGTATGTGCTGAGAACTGCAGACCGGATCAACTGGGTGTCTGAAAATTTTGAATTCTCAGGGATCTACAACTCGCGGCTCGGAAACATCATCGGAAGACGAAACTCGGACGGTTCATTTGCAATGGCATTCAAGAACATAGTGGGGAACATCGAGAACGTGAATTACGCAACCTACACGGGCAACTTCACGATATCAAATTATACACATCGCGCAAATCCTGATTATTCGAATTCTATTTGCTCGCCTCAGCCCGGATTCAGATACAAAGACGGAGACAGTTGCTTCTACAACTGGAATTACTTTTATACGGCAAGATCATCACATGAATGCTATGACAACAGCATATTCATAAGATATGCGGTTGAAGGCTTCTATGACGATGTGAACGATGTGCACAATGTAATTGACGTTATGTATGTAATACTTGCTGATGCAAATCCTCCGCACAACTTCATTGACACTTCGGTAATGTATCTTGACAATCTGAATCTTATCAATGAAGCGGCGTTTTACAATTCACCTCCCGGACAGTACTACATTGTTCTGAAGCATTACAACGCTCTTCAGACCTGGAGTTCTGTCCCTGTTACAATAGGCGATAGTCCGGGCTTCTATGACTTCACGGCATCAGACGGTGCGGCCTACGGGAACAATATGACTCTTAAAGGAGCCAAGTGGTGTATCTTCAGCGGGGATGTTGATCAGGATGAGACCATTGACGGCACAGACCTTCAGGAGATCGACAACGATGCGCTTGCATTTGTATTCGGCCAACTTCTCAGAACGGACCTGAACGGCGACCAGTTTGTGGACGGCGGCGATTACATAATAGCAGACAACAACGCGGCAAACTTTGTATCCGTTATAAAGCCTTAAGTTTTCTCCTGCACAAAAAAACAGGATCAGGACTGCCTCTGAGCAATCCTGATCCCTGTTATTTTAATGAGTTGCTGACTGCTACTGCTTGTCGTGATTAAGCATCCAGCTTATTCCGAATTTATCTGAAAGGATTGCGAACCTTGCTCCCCAGAAAGTATCCTGCAGGGGCATTGTAACATTGCCGCCCTCCGAAAGCTTTTCACAGACCTTGTTTTGCTCTTCGGGATCATCGAAGTCAATGCTCAGGCTCACTCTTGTTCCCGCCCAGCTTTCTTTCGGACGCATTTCATCAGCAGCCATCAGCGTGAATCCGTCCGCATGAAATTCAGAGTGCATGATCCTGTTGAGATTTTCTTCGCTCTGATATTCCTTCGGGCCGTCAGAGTAGCGCATCAGATTTTTTATCTCTCCTCCGAATACGTCTTTGTAGAAATTAAGCGCCTCTTCACAATCAGAGCCGAAGGCGATGTAGGGAATGAGTTTTTTCATTCTTGAATTGACTTACTTATTGAATTCATCTTCCGTTATGTTCTCCGCCTGAAACTCATTGCCCGGATTGCCGGCGATGGTTTTGAGAATCAGTTCATAGCTCGGGATCTGAGTTCCTTCACTGTCCCTTACGGGATTGAAATCCAATAGGTCTGTTCCAACCTGGTAGAGATTGTTTCTTAGAAACTTTGCACTGCAGTCTCCGCCTGTTTTTGATACGGCCCAGTCGTTTCCGTATGCAATCTTAAGGTAGTAAATGCCTGCGGGGATGTTTCTTAGACTGTAAGTTTCATCTGATCTGACGTATACATACCTGATACATGCGTTGTCGTTGTTTCTCACAAGTTTAAGGACAACGTCAGCGCCGCCGCCAACGATCACTTTCAGAAAATTGTCAAGTCCCGAATCAGATGATTGCCTGAACTCATAGCATGAAGGTATCTGTCCCGTATTCATTTCAACCGGTAAGTATTCCTCAACATTCTGGGAAAAGCAATTGACTGCTGAAAGAACAAACATCAGGACAAGTGTCTTCCTCATAAGATATTCCCGTGCGAAATTGATCATATCCTGAATTTCAGATCAAGTCCGAATGAAAGCTTCGTAGTTGTCTTCGGAGTGAAGATCGAAGCTATGTTTCCGGTGCCGAGATCGATTATCACGGGACCCGTATCAATTCCAAGCCCCAGCGTTGCAAGGAAGTCCACCTCTCCGCCGAACACAAATCCAGCCCTTGGCGAAACAACTTTGCCTATGTTGTATTCGAAACCGAGTCCCACATAAGGTTTAGTGGAACCACCGAGATTTTCGCTGATGCCCTGAACATAATCAAGCGAGATGCTTCCCATTTCATGATTGTCCTTTGATCCGTGAGCGCCGCTGAAGATCCGCAGAGTTCCGCCGAGCCTGAACTGCGTCGGGAGACTGTTTGTGAACGACGCCACGGGAGTTTTTGTCTCTTTGAGGTAATTCTTCAGCGAGTCACGCTGTGCCGGATCCGTAATGTCAGTGATCGCGAAATTTCCGTCGTAGAAATAGTTTGCCGTGTTCTTTGTCCAGCTGACATAGCCAATATCCGTAACGCTGAATCCCAGGTCAAGGTACAGGTTCTTTGCGAGCGTCTTGATTCCGACATTCGCGCCTGCATCAAAGCCGAGTCCGAATCCGGAATTCTGAGTTGAGAATTTGAAATTGATCTCGTCTGTCAGTCCGGAGTAAAGAAGCGTAATGTTTCCCGTTCCGAAGATCTGCGCCTGACTATTGGTTGTGATGGTCAGATTGTTCTCTTTGGTCTCGAGGTAGTATATCCCGAACTGCGGCTTGACGGCCACGCCAAAAGAAAATCTGTCTATAAAGGATTTCTTCGGACGGATCATGTTGGCATAAGAAAGGTTGATCTCCCTCACCCAGTATCCGTCGGCCTTTGTGCCCAATGCGGAATATGTCCTGTCCGGAACATTCCCGTAAAGCGCCAGGTCAAACACATCACGTGCGATGGCGAAATTTCCCCGGAAGGTCTCATCTATTGAAAGCCCGAACGATCCCGGAGCGCCTGCATTCAGCACCGCGCCGAACACTCTGAAAGAAGCGATGCCGTATGAGATCTCGTCGCTTGCTTCATTCAGGATCTTTGACTTGTCCTGATCTGTGAGAACCTGATTCTCGGCGGCGAGATAACTGTTGTAAAAATCAACGGAGAGGTACTTGCTTTTGGTCTGCAGGCCGGTATTGACGATCATACTGAAATAGAATTTCCCGTTGGTACCGTGCCTTTGCATCATGATGTTGGCAGGATTAAGCCCGAGAGCATCTATGTCAGTTGTATTTGATACAGAAGTGCTACCCATCGAGATACTCCTGATGATGTAAGGAACCTGTGACCGGGACTGGACTGAAAAGAAAAACAAAAGCGCGAGTACTAATAATGCTCTTCCCACGGCTGTTAGATTTGAAGTTTTAAGATCTGTAATAAGCTAAGCAAGAGGATGCAAATATTAAATGCCCAATGCGTTCGCATCATTACAGGACCGGCGCAAAGAATGTCAGGGATCGAACCTGTATTTCAGATTTCCGTAAATGAGGGTCTTCACCATGTCAGTGCTTCTCACTCTTACTGTTGTGCGCGGTGGAGTGATCTGTTCCGGATCGGTGTATAGCTTGTATTCATAGATGATCTTGCCGATCCTCTTTAGCTTCTGGATCTTAACACTGTCGAGTTCGACCGAATATAAGTTCTCGCGCGGGGAGGAAGTGTAGCCGTTTTGTCCCACCGGTGCAGCGCCGATAGTTGAAGTCGAGTCGGCGCTTTTCGACACAAGGAAGGTGATCGGAAGAAGTTCGTTGTAGGAAGAATCAAGCATTCGCGCTTTCACAACTCCCTTCAAAGGAAGTCCGTTCACACCCCGGAGAAAGAGTTTCGCTGATCCGGACTTGTCCATTTCCGACCTGAGGTCTTCATCGTCGAATCCTACATCTGCCGTGTCAGTGAAAGAGATCGGCTTGGTAATGCTTACATCCAAAGGCACCTGAATGTCGAATCTGATGATCAGGCTGTCTGTGTAGCTAAGATGCCCTTCTTCGTAAGAAAGATTCAGATAGTCAGTCCGTTCGAGTATGATCTTTTGCGGGACATTATTTATGAACTCAAGAATGTTGCTGTTGTCCTGATTGATAGGAAAGGACAGTGAATCTGTTTCCTTTGGCAGAGTGAGCGAGAACATGGAGTCGAGCGGATCTCCGGGAATTCCAGTTCTCAGGTACTTCAGTCTTATTCTTGTACCGTTCTTGTTTTCTCCCACAAGCGATATGTTTGAGAAGTCAACCTGAAAATTGGACGAGTGCCTCCTTAGAGTCAGGAAGTTAGTGTTCGGCACAATGTAAGCGAAATTAACAGAGCCTTCCGGAACGTCTGAGCCGAACGGGTCAAGGACCTCGTCAAAGTTCTTTCCCGTGCCAAGCGGCCTCATTCTTCCCTCAATGGATCTTATGGAATAGGGCGAAAGTTCGTATGTAAAATCCACAAGTACCGGTTGCGCCGAATTGAAGTTTGCACGAAGCCGGAATCTGTTGTCTGGAGATTCGTTTCTCATCATTATCTCGCTGAGCGGAATCTCGACAGTCTGACTGCCTCCTGCCGCCACTTGCCTGCTGAATCTCACCGTATCGCCGTTATCAACCCTGAACATATTTGCAATGACTGCATCCACGCTGTAATCCTGCGAAGTGATGTTATTGAATACGAACTTCAGGACTCCGGTCAGAAAATCCGCCCTCCTTACAAAAGTCGAATCATCAAACACGAGCGACGTATCAATGGAAAAGACGCTTGGCGCCTTGACGGGCGTCTTCTGAATGCCGTCAAATTCAATGTCATCACCGAACTCCCTTTTGTACTTTGATGTACCGTAAACAAAAATGTTATTCCCGTTCACCGAATCTATTCCGATATTTTCGCTTCTTTCAATTATGTCGAAGATGTCATAGCTCCTGTCCGAAACGGGGAGGTTCAGCCCAACGTCCCAGGAAGGAAGATTGGGTTCATTGATCTGACATCCGGTGTACAGGATCATTATGGAGATCAGGAGTATTCCGGCCAAAGACAATACGGACGGCTTTTTGGGGTGTGAAATGTGAATCAAAGTACTGTTTTCGTGTGTTGGCTTTGAAAATTCGTATACAAAATAGCAATTTCGGACAAAATAAGGTATAGGTGTTTTCATTTTCGAAGGCGGCCGGGATACTTGCAGGCTGATTTCATCACAAACCAGCTCTTCGGGAAGATCTATCGTATACGATTTTTGTAAGTGCGTTCAAAATTTGTAAAGATTATCTTTGCAATTCATTGGATCCTTCCTGTCTCAACCCTATGCCATAAAGCTGAAGATGAACAGGGAGATTCTGACCATACTCATCACCCTTTCGTATTTCATAATTTTTGATGGATCAAAAGAGATATAAGTTCGAGCAAAACAAGGACAGGGACTTTTACTCCACAATGAGAAGCAGGGTTGACAGCTATTTTGAGGTCAACAACGTACCAAGATCGGGAAACAGGGTGATGTACATAAAATCCGCCGTTATGCTGAGCCTTTACATTATTCCGTACATGGTGATAATCAGCGGCGCCGTCAGTTCCGCACTGCCTTTTTTCCTGCTGTGGATCCTGATGGGTATCGGGATGTCGGGCATAGGCCTCAGCATAATGCATGATGCAAACCACGGGGCATATTCAAGAAGAAAGGCTGTTAACCGGCTCATGGGACTTACTCTTAATTTTGTGGGCTGCAATGCACTGACATGGAAACTTCAGCATAACGTTCTGCATCATTCATACACAAACGTACACGAAGCCGATGAGGACATTGACACTTCGGGACTGATGAGATTCTCTCCGCTCCAGAAAAGAAGATGGTTTCACAGGTTTCAGCATTATTATGCCTGGTTTCTTTACGGATTCATGACTCTTAACAGGATCACAGCAAAAGATTTCACCCAATTGTCGCGGTTCAGAAAGATGGGTCTGGTCAAGAGCTCCTACTGGAAGGACCTGGCGGACATAATATTGTGGAAGATAATTTACTTCGCATACATTCTCGTCCTGCCTATTGTTCTTTTGCCTGTATCACCATGGCTCATCATAGTTTCATTCATAGCAATGCATATGATCAACGGGCTGATTCTGAGCCTTGTGTTCCAGTCTGCGCACGTTATGCCCACCTCCGAATTTCACGCGGCTGATGAAGAAGGCAAACTGCATAACAACTGGGCAGTTCATCAGATGCTGACAACATCAAACTTCTCCCCCGGCAATAAACCGCTCAGCTGGTTCATAGGTGGCTTGAACTATCAGATCGAACATCATTTGTTTGCACATATCTGCCATGTGCACTACAGAAAACTTTCCGAAATAGTATCTGCTACGGCAAAAGAATTCGGAGTTCCGTACAATACCAGAGAAAGTTTCCTGGGGGCGATTGCAGACCATGCAAGGTTTCTGAAACATCTTGGCAGAGTCGAGACCGTTCCCGATCTCAACTGACTTTCATCACATACTCGTCATATTCGCCTGAGACCGAAAATCCGCAACCGGAATAGCAT